>NZ_SMKU01000700.1 GCF_004349215.1 Actinomadura rubrisoli
GCTCCAGGGTGAGGGGGGCCGGGTGGGCTGGTATCAGGTCGTCCGGACTGGTCATTTCGAGGTAGGTGACGATCTCCCGCATGGAGATCACTTTAGGAGGGCCCGGAAGACGCGGTCCACGTCGCGGGGGGTGGTGCGCCAGTTGCTGAAGGCGGCGCGGATGCCGCGGGCGCCCCACAGGACGGTGGGGGTGAGGAACGTCTCGCCGGAGGCGGTGACGGTCTCGATGATCTCGGACGGGTCGCGGGTGTCGTGGGTGAAGCAGACCACGTTGACGCGGACGGGGGCCAGGAGCCGCCAGCCGGGGGCCGATTCCAGGAGGTCGCCGAGGTGGTGGGCCTGGGCGATGTTGCGCTCGACGATGGCGCGGTGCCCGTCGCGGCCGTAGGCGCGCAGGGTGAACCAGGCGGCCAGGGCGCGCAGGCGGCGGGAGTTCTCCGGGGTGAGGTGGAGGGGGTCGTCGCCGGGCTCGCCGAGATAGGCGGCGGCGTTCCGGAACACCTGGGCCTGGAGGTCGCGGCGGCGGGTGAACTGGACGGCCGAGTCGTAGGGGACGTTCAGCCACTTGTGGAGGTCCACGCAGATGGAGTCGGCCTCGTCCAGGCCCGCGACCAGGTCGGCGTGGGCGGGGGAGAGGGCGGTGAAGGCGCCGAAGGCGGCGTCGGCGTGGAGCCAGAACCCGTGCCGTTCGCGGAGCGCCGCGATGGCGCGGAGGTCGTCGAAGTCGACGGTGTTCACGGTGCCGGCGTTGGCGACGACGATCGCGGGACGGCCGCCGAGGGCGGTGAGGGCCTCGTCGAGAGCGGCGACGTCGATCGCCTCGCGGCCGGGGAGGGCCGGGACGGCGCGGAGCCGGTTGCGTCCGATGCCCAGCATGGAGAGCGCCTTGAAGATGCTGGAGTGGGCCGAGGCGGACAGGACCGCGACCTCGCCGAGGGCCGCGACGCCGTCGTCGGCGACGGAGACGCCGAGGCGCTCGCCGAGCCATTCGCGGGCGATGGCGAGGCCGACGGTGTTGGACATCGTCGCCCCGGACACGAACGCGCCGGTATGGGACGGGACGTCCAGCAGTTCGGCGAGCCAGCCGATGGTCTCCCGTTCGAGGGCGGGCGCCGAGGAGTCCTGGAGGGTCGCCGGGTTCTGGTCCAGGACGCTGGTCAGCCAGTCGCCGGCGATGGACGCGGGCGTGGCGCCGCCGGTGACGAAGCCGAGGTAGCGGGGGCCGGCGCTGCCCGCGAAGCCGGGTTCCCAGCGCTCGGAGAACTCGGCGAGGGCGCCCTCCAGGCCGGCGCCCTCGGGCAGCGGGCGCGGGGCGTGCGGGGGC
>NZ_SMKU01000701.1 GCF_004349215.1 Actinomadura rubrisoli
CCGCTTCCCCGCCCGGCGCACCGCCGGTGCCGGTGCCGGTGCCGGGGGCGCGGCCCGCGGCCGTCCGGGTGCCGGAGGAGGACGGGCCGGGTCCGCGGGCGGGGACGGCGCCGATGTCGGCGCTGGGCCTGCTCGCCCCGTCCCCCGGCGACCGCGGCGTGCCCGGCGACCGCGGCGCCGGCGGATCCCCGGGCCCGGACCCCGGCCCGGGGCGGGCGCCGGATCCGCCGGCGGATGAGGGGGAGGGGCCGTCGGAGTCGGCGCGGCATCTGGAGCGGGAGCGGCGGCAGGTCCGGCGGGGGCTGATCACCGCGATCACCGTCCCGGTGGCGCTGCTGGCGCTGCTGGCGGCGGTGATGGTGGGCTACTACGCCTATGTGACGTTCAGCTCGGTGCTGGGCCCGGACGACTACGCCGCGCTGCGGGTCGGGGACGGGCAGGCGGAGGTGGAGCGGGTGCTGCCGCGGATGGAGACCCTCGATGGCAGCGAGGTCCGGCTGAACGTGCCCGAGCCGGCGGGCGCGGACTGCCGCTACTACCGTCCGAACTCCAACCTGCTGGGCAACGGCCGGGTGTACCGGCTGTGCTTCGCCGGGGGCCGGCTGACGGCCAAGGACTCCTTCGCCACACGTTCGACAGGGGAGAACGCCAAGTGATCCGGGTGCTGCTGGCCGACGACGAGGCGATGATCCGGGCGGGGGTGCGGGCGATCCTGTCCGCCGATCCGGGGATCGAGGTGGTCGCCGAGGCCGCCGACGGGCGGGAGGCGGTGGAGTTGACGCTCGCGCACCGTCCCGACGTGGCGCTGCTGGACATCCGGATGCCGCGGCTGGACGGGCTCGCGGCGGCGGCGGAGCTGCGGCGGGTCTCGCCGGGCACCGGCGTGGTGATGCTGACGACGTTCGGTGAGGACGAGTACATCGCGCGGGCCCTGTCGGGCGGCGCGAGCGGGTTCCTGCTGAAGTCGGGGGATCCGCGGGAGCTGCTGGCGGGGGTCCGGGCGGTCGCCGACGGCGCGGCGTACCTGTCGCCGAAGGTCGCCCACCGGGTGATCACCGAGCTGGGCGGGGGGCGGATGGACGGCGCCCGCGCGCGGCGGCGGATCGCGGGGCTGACGCCGCGGGAGCGGCAGGTGCTGGCGCTGCTGGGCGCGGGGCTGTCGAACGCGGAGATCGCGGGGCGGCTGCATGTGGTGGAGGGGACGGTGAAGGCGTATGTGAGCGCGATCCTGACCCGGCTGGAGGTCCGCAACCGGGTGCAGGCCGCGGTGATCGCCTTCGAGGCGGGCCTGGTCGAGGACAACGACGCCCC
>NZ_SMKU01000702.1 GCF_004349215.1 Actinomadura rubrisoli
GAAATGTGGACACCGATTTCAGGCGGTAGCGGTCAGGCTACCGGTGGTTTCTCGTAGTTGATCGGTGAGAGTTGGCCGAGGCGGGAGTGCCTGCGGCGGGTGTTGTAGCGGGTGGCCCAGCGGAAGACGGCCTGGCGTGCGGTGTGGGTGGTGGGCCAGTGCCGGGCGCCTTGCAGGGTTTCGCGTTTGAGGGTGGCGTTGAGGGATTCGGCGGCGGCGTTGTCGGCGCTGGTGCCGACCGCGCCGCGGGACCGGGTGACGCCCAGCCGGTTGCAGGCGGCGGTGAAGTCGGCCGCGCAGTATTGAGCACCGTTGTCGCTGTGGAAGATCGCTCCGTCCAAGGTGCCGCCACGGGTGGCCGCCGCCGCGTCCAGGGCGTCGATCACCAGGCTGGTGCGCATGTGGTTGGCGATGGACCAGCCCACCAGCCGCCGGGATCCAAGATCCAGCACGGTCGCCAGGAACAGGAAGGTGCCGTCGGCGATCGGTAGGTAGGTGATGTCGCCGACGTATCGGCGGCCTGGGGCCGGCGCGGTGAAGTCGCGTCGGAGCAGATCCGGGACGGGGGCCGCGTCCGGGGCGGGCACGGTGGTGCGCACCTTGCGGCGCAGGCGCAGCCCGGCGATGCCGTGCTGGCGCATGACCCGCTCGACGCGCTTGTGGTTGACCTGTACGCCCTGGTCTCTCAGTTCTGCGGTGATGCGCGGGGAACCGTAGGTGCCGTCGTGGGCGGCGTGGATCGTGGCGATCCGGTCGGCCAGTTGGGCGTCGGCGCGGGCCCGAGCGGCCCGGGCCTGGGTGGCCGACCGCCACCGGTAGTAGCTGGACCGGGCGATCTCCAGCACCCGGCACAACCGCTTCACCCCGTAGGCGGCCTGGTGGTCGGCGACGAACTGGAAGCGGTTCACCAGCGCGTCTCCCCGGCGAAATACTTGGCCGCCTTCCGCAGGATGTCGCGTTCGGTCTCCAGCTCACGGATCCGCGCCCTGAGCTGCTGATTCTCCTGTTCATGCACGTCAGGCGAGGATAGATCCCGCTGAGCCGGCGGCTGAGCGGGGGCGGGCCGGGCCGGCGCCGTCCCGCGCCGCTGGGCCTCCAGCACCCAATTGCGCAGCGTGCCCCGGCTGATCCCCAGATCGGCAGCGATCCGCTTGTAGGTGTTGGACGGGTCCGACAAGAACAACGCCACCGCGTCGGTCTTGAACTCCTCCGGATAGTGCTTCAGCGCCATCAAAGACACCTCCTTCCCTGGATCCATGATCCAGGCCTCGAGATGTCCACACTTCAGGGGGAAGGCCC
>NZ_SMKU01000703.1 GCF_004349215.1 Actinomadura rubrisoli
CCTCCCGGCTGCTGGGGGAAGGGCTGCTGCGGGACGGGCTGCTGCGGGAAGGGCGGCGCCGGCTGCTGCGGGACGGGCATGCCCGGGTACGGCTGCTGGGGGCCGGGGGCGCCCCACGCGGGTTGCTGCTGCGGCGCCCCCGGCGGGGGCACGTACGGGACGGCCGCCGGGTGCTGCGGCGGGAGGCCCTGGCCGCCGTGGGCCTGCTGCGGCATCATCTGCGGGCCGGACGGCATCGGCCCGCCCGGGGGCAGGGACGCACCCGGATGCGGGTACGCGCCCGGAGGCGGATACGCGCCCTGCATCGCCTGCTGCGGGGCGTACTCGCGGGGACGGCCGGTGAAGAAGCCCGCCAGCGCTCCGAGCCCGGCGAGCCATCCGTACGCCAGGCCGAAGCCCGCGCCGCCGGAGACCGACCTCCAGATGGCCTCGTCCAGCGACCCGTCTGGGATGTCGAGCGTCCACTTGGCCAGGAAGCCGCGGACGATCCCGGTCAGGCCGCCCGCCAGGACGGTGGCCCACCAGCCCACCACCACGGCACCGAAGTGGCCGCGCCGCGGATCGATCGACCGGACGGCCGCCAGCACCAGGAGTGCCAGCAGGACGAGGAACAGCAGCGTGCTGAAGTCGAGTGCCAGCACGTAGTCCCATTCGGTCCTGCTCGAACCGCTGACGCCGGAAACACGCCATGAGGGGAACTCAAGCCAGCCCACCAGCGTTCCGAGGCCCTCGTCGTATTCGAAGTCGGAGTCGTTGATCGCGTCCACGACCCACTGGTTGTCGAACAGCAGGGCGAGCACGATCACGGGAATCACCGCGCCGATCGCCGTCACGAACATCCGCCGCGTCGTCATGGCGGGCAGAGTAGTGCGGTTCTCCTGGCGCCGGTAGGGCCGGGACTACCGCGCGTGTGCGACGGGGAACCGGAACTCGGGGTCGACCTGCGCCTCCAGATCCTCACCCGTCGCCCGGTTGGCCCAACTCCGCGCGTTCTTGACGTGGAACTCCACCGCCTGCCGCTGGAACTTCTCCCAGTCTTTGGTCCGCGCGTCCACCTCGGCGCACATCTGCCCCAACGCCGCCTCGTTCTGCTCCTCCAACACCACACCTTGGCGACCCTGCTCCAACGCCCGCACCGCGCTGGACTGACCCACCCAGGTCAGCAGGTCGTCCCCGACGTGCTCCCGCAGGTAGGCGATGTCGTCGGCGCCCTGCACCTTGTTGCCCACCACCCGGATCGCCACATCGAAATCACGCGCGTACTCGCGGTACTGCCGATACACCCCCA
>NZ_SMKU01000704.1 GCF_004349215.1 Actinomadura rubrisoli
CTCCTCCCCCGGCCGCCCACCCGATGCCGGGCCCAGGGACGGACCCGCGCTCGTTCGCGACCCCGGGGACGGACCCGCGCTCCTTCCCAGGCCAGGTCCAGATCACCGATCCCGCGGCCGCGCGGAAGCGGCGCAGGCGGTTCGGCCTGGCGGCGGCCGCGATCGGTGTCCTGGCGCTCGGCACGATCGCGGCGCTCCTCACGACGGTCATCATGGTCGTCTCCAACGCGCTGGAGGAGCACGGCGGGACGGCGGCCGGGCTCGATCGCTCCACCCGCCCCACTCCAGCGGGCGGCGGTGGCGGGTCCGAAGGGGGAACAGGCGGCGGCGGCAAGGCGGTCAAGACCCTGCTGACCCCGGCCGCCGTCCGCGACGTGATCAAGAAGTTCGAGGAGGCGTCCGGCAGCAAGCAGTTCGCCGGGATGACGGTCTACGAGGAGCGCGCGTCCGCCGACGCCCCCGTCCGCGGGCGCCGTTCGGCCTTCGACAACTACACCTACGAGAAGGGGGCGGACGCGGCCGTGCGCAGCCGCCCCAGCATCGCCATCACGACGGGCGACGCCAAGGTCGACCTCAACGCCTTCAACTGGAACGCCCTGCCGGCCCTGATGAGCCGGGCCGCGCGCACGCTCAAGGTGCCCAAGCCGACCAGCCGGTACATCATCGTGAAGTCCTCCTGGACCTTCAACGGCGACCGGCCGACGATGCTGGTCTACCTCACCGACGAATACGACGGCGGCTACCTGGCCGTGAACACCAAAGGCAAGGTCATCAGCACCGTCCCGGCCAACTCCTGACGCGGCGCCCTTGGCGTTCAACCGTTCCGAATGTATGGTTCATTCTGAATCATTGACCGGGTCTCCGCCCGCGCGGCCGGAGCGGAGGTGGCGTGAGCCGTATGGGTGCACAACCGCTGAGCTGCCCGTTCTTCCTCGCCGTCGGGCTCAGGACCGAGCCGGACGAGTCCGACGCGGAGCTGCGGGCGTTCGCCGACTTCTACGACTCGGTCCATCTCGGCGAGGTCGTCGACCTCAACGACGGGTTCGTCAGCGCCGCGCGGTACGAGCTGGCCGAGCCCGCCGCCGGGGTCCCGTACTGGCTGGCCCTCTACGGCATCGACGGCGAGGACTCGGCGCGCCGCTTCCTCGCCCGACTGCGCGGGCCGGCCGAGCGGCGGGCGGTGTACTCCGCCGGGCCGCCCGCGTGGCGGCGGGCGGGGGTGGTCTGGCGGATGATCTGGCAGAACGCCGGGGCGGTGGGGGTCGAGGACCTGGACCCGGGC
>NZ_SMKU01000705.1 GCF_004349215.1 Actinomadura rubrisoli
CCACGGGTGGTCAAACGCCAGCGTCACAATTCTTTCCGCGTGAAGAAATCTACGGACCATGGAGTGCGACACCCGCGCCCGCCAGAAATCTACCTCTTCAGTCCAGCTGCCTAACTAAATGGCATTGGCCGAAGAGGTGGACGCTTGGCTCGATGGCAAGTCCAAGGAACTCAGTACGCGCTCGCTCAAGCTAATCCATTCGATCCTGAACCGCTCGGTCCGCAAGGCCATGGTCCGCGACAAGGTAAGGCGGAACATCGTCGAGCTTTGCGACATACCCGAAGGGCGGGAGGGGCGCCCTTCCAAGGCACTGACACTCGCGCAGGCCAAAGCAGTGCTCGATGCGGCACGGGAGGCTGAACCCCGGATCGGCGCCTACGTCGTCCTTTCCCTGGCGACCGGAGCCCGGACGGAAGAATTGCGGGCTCTCATTTGGGATCACGTCGTCGCCTACGTCGAGGACGCCGAGCGGTGGGTGCCGGTCAAAGAGGCCGGTTGGGAACACCGTGACTACGCGATTCATGTGTGGCGGTCGGTCCGTAAGAAGGGCGACACCAAGACCAAGAAGTCTCGTCGGACGCTGAAGCTGCCTCAGCTCTGTGTCGAGGCGCTCCAGCGTCTCCAGGAGCGCCAAGACGTCAGCAGGGCGAGCGCCGGCGAAGCCTGGGTCGAGCGCGGCCTGGTCTTCTGCACGCGGACCGGCGGCCCGCAGACGGCACACAACGTGCGACGTGACTTCCGCAAGGTGCTCGACAAGGCCGGCCTGGTCGGTGCGGAGTGGGCGCCGCGGGAGATGCGGCACAGCTTCGTGTCGGTGCTGTCGGACGCCGACATCCCTATCGAGGACATCTCCCGGCTCGTGGGGCACCGCAGCACGGCCGTCACAGAGACGGTCTACCGCCTGCAGATCCGGCCGGTGATGGAGAAGGGAGCGACCGCCATGGACCGCATCTTCGCCGGCGAGAATCCATCCGATCAGGAGCGCTAGTCACCCAGTTAGACACTCACAAGATCAAAGGCCATGATCCGCAAGAGCGGATCATGGCCTTTACCTGCGTGGGCGCGGCAGGTTTCGAACCTGCGGCCACTCGCTTGTAAGGAGCCGTGATCATCCGGAGGGCACCCTCGACCTGCGCCCCACCACGCGCCCGGACGGCTCGTCCCCACCGTCCGTCCAACCTAATGGCACGCGAATGGCACGCCACAAGCCCCCACCGGCCCAGGTCGATCAAGCCCCCAACCTGGCGAAACCCAACAACCACACAGCTCCCAGT
>NZ_SMKU01000706.1 GCF_004349215.1 Actinomadura rubrisoli
CGCCACCAGGTCCTCGCCGTCGAGATCATCGACCCCCGCGAACTCGACCTGCCCGACATCGGCCTCATCGAGATGACCGACCCCGAGACCGGCGCCGCCCACGAGATCGTCCTCAGCCGCCGCGTCCGCGAACGCTACGCCGCCGCGGCCGCCGCCCAGCGCGACCGCACCCGCGACGCCCTGCGCCGCAGCGGCGCCCACCACCTCGTCCTGCGCACCGACCGCGACTGGATCACCGACATCGCCCGCTTCGCCCTCCGCCAGCGCCGCGCGGCCGGCCGGCCCGTCACCACCGCGGGAGCGCGCCCATGACCTTCCTGTCACCCGAACGCCTCTGGCTGCTGGCACTGGCCCCGCTCCTGGCCGCCGCCTACGTGCTGCTGCAGATGCGCCGCCGCCGGTACACCGTCCGCTTCACCAACCTCGCCCTGCTGTCCCAGATCGCCCCCAAACACCCCGGATGGCGGCGCCACGTCGCCGCCGGGCTGTTCCTCACCATGCTCGTCCTGATGATGATCGGGTTCGCGCGGCCCGCCACCTCCGTCAAGGTCCCCCGCGACCGCGCCACCATCATGGTCGCCGTCGACGTGTCGCTGTCCATGATGGCCAAGGACGTCCCCCCCACCCGCTTCGAGTCCGCCAAGAGCGCCGCCAAGAAGTTCATCCGCGAACTGCCCGCCCGCTTCAACGTCGGCGTGGTGTCCTTCGCCGGCAACGCCAACCTCGTCGCCGCCCCCTCCGCCGACCGCGACGCCGCCATCGCCTCCCTCGACCAGCTCGTCCTGGCCAAGCGCACCGCCATCGGCGAGGCGGTGTTCACCTCCCTGCAAGGCGTCCGCTCCTTCGACGCCCAGGCCAGCCAGGACCCTCCGCCCGCCCACATCGTCCTGCTGTCGGACGGCGACAACACCACCGGACGATCCGTCCAGGAGGCCATCGCCGCCAGCCGCGCCGCCCACATCCCCGTCTCCACCATCGCCTTCGGCACCCCCTACGGCACCGTCGACATCGAAGGCGAGACCACCAGCGTCTCGGTCAACAAGGAGACCCTCAAGACCCTCGCCGACGGCACCCAGGGCAAAGCCTACGAGGCCGCCGACTCCGGCCAGCTCGGCGAGGTGTACGCCAACATCGGCAGCTCCCTGGGCTTCAAGACCGAGCACCGCGACGTCGCCGCCCGCTACACCGGCATCGCGCTGCTGTTCGCCCTCGCCGCCGGAGGCGCGTCCCTGGCCTGGTTCTCCCGCCTCCCCTGACCCGCCGTCCACACC
>NZ_SMKU01000707.1 GCF_004349215.1 Actinomadura rubrisoli
GCCCGCCCGGTCCGCCATCCCCTGATCCTGGACGGCCCGCCGGATCTTCGAGGCCAGCCGAGGCACCGTGAGCGCCCGGAAGGGCAGCGGCCGGGGCCCGGCCCCGAGCGCGGCGACTCGCTCGCCCCAGTAGGGCTGGTCGCCGAAGAAGGGGCACACCACCGTCGGCACGCCCGCCCGCAACCCCGCCGCCGTCGTCCCCGCGCCCCCGTGGTGCACGACCGCGGCCATCTGCGGAAACAACCACGAGTGCGGGACGTCCCTCACGGCGAACACCTGCTCGTCCGAACTCTCAGGATCCCCCTGGACGACGCCGCGCACCCCGGCCAGCCTCAACGCGGCCCGGACGACCTGCCCGGTCATCGCGGCGTCCTTGGGCACCATGCTGCCGAACCCGACGTACACCGGCGGCGGCCCGTCCGCCAGAAAATCCGCGAGTTCCTGAGGAGGCTCCCAAGCGGGCTCGTCGAGAAACCAGTATCCGGTCAGATTCACATAGGACGGCCAGTCCCCAGGCCGCGGAACCACCACCGGGCTGAAACACGCCAGCACCGGCCGCGAACCCCGCCGCACGCCCCGCACCGGCAACCGTTTCAACCGCAGCACGTCGTCCCGCCACGGGTTGATGAACGGCCTGGCCAGCTGCCAGGCGATCTGGTCGACCGCCGCGAAGCTCGCCCGGTTCGCCCACGGCCCGAGCAGCCGCGCCTGCGGAATGAACGGATGCGGAAATGCGCCCGTCGGCTGGCTTGGCTGGAAATGAATCAACGCCCAAGGAACGCCGAGATGCTCGCCGATATGCTGAGGAAGGAGCCCTAGAGTGGGCCCCAGAATAAGGTCCGCGCCCTTGCAGGCGTCCAAACACTCCGCCAACAACCGCTCGGCCATCGGCCCCAGAATCCGCCGGAACCCGCCAAGGAACTTCACCGGATTGCGCCCACCGGCCAGAAGTTCCTGCCCGGCGTCCGATTCAAGGATCTCCATCGGGTCCGCCGTCAACGGCGCCGGCTCCAGCCCCGCGGCGACCACCATGGCCGAGTACCGCGCGCTCGCCACCAGCCGCACCTCGTCCCCCCGGCCCCGCAACGCCCGTCCCAGCGCCACGCAAGGCTGAATGTCCCCCCGCGACCCCGCCGCGAAGATCACGATCCTGCTCACCGCCGCCTCCTCACCAGGCATCACTACGCGGACTGACCTGCGGTTCGTCCTCGGGCTCCTCCGCGGGCACATAGGGCTCGTACCACCCCTCGGGCGGCACCGGTCGGGCGGG
>NZ_SMKU01000708.1 GCF_004349215.1 Actinomadura rubrisoli
GCCGACGACGGCACGTCCTCCAGCGAGGCCAAGCCCGGCAAGAGCGCGCAGTTCCCGAGCAGCGCCGCCGGCCTTGTCGGCGTACAGGAGCGCGACACCGCGCTGGAGGGCGAAATACAGCCGTTCCTAGGTATGTTCTTTGAGGCGTACGCCCACGGCGACCGGGCGGCCATGTCGCGCTTCACCGACGGCACCCCGATCGGCGGCCTGGCCGACTCGGTGAGCTTCGTCCAGGTCAAGGAGGTCGTGGCGCCCAAGGGGCCGGCGGGGCAGCGCACCGTCACCGCGACGGTCGTCTGGCAGGTCCTGGGAGGCGGCTCGAACGGCCAACTGGACCAGGGCTACCAGCTCACGATGGTGAAGAAGGGCGCGGCCTGGTACGTCCGAGACATTCGCGGCGCAACCGAGCCGGGCGCATCATGAGACAGCAGCGGGGACCGTCCCCCACCACGCCCGCCGAGCCAGGAAGGTAGCCAGTCGATGCTGCACCACGTCATGGCGTCGATACCGCACGAGGTCTTGGCGGCACCGCCGCAGAACAACGACGAGCTCAACACCGGCCGGCTCGCGGACTGGCTGCGGCAGATCTTCGGCCCGCTGTTCCTGGTGATCGTCTCCATTGTGGCGGTCTTCTTTCTGTTCACGCGTGAGATCACGCGTTTCGTCCAGTTCATCGTCCTCGCGATCGGGATCGGAGTGGTCTTCTACGTGCCCAACATCATCGAGACCACGGCCAAGGCCATAGCGAAGGCCCTGGGTGTGGAGATCACCTGACTTCCGGACCTGGCGGACACCGAGGTCGGGCGGCCCCCGCACGCGGGGCCCGGCAGTCGACACTGTGCTTGCACAGTTAGGGGAGTAGGGGCGTGGATCTACCCACGTACACGAACATATGGCGCATCGAGAAGCGGCTTTACAAGCTGTACGACCTGCGGCTTCCGATGCCACTGCCGCTGGTTCAGATCGGTGTGTTCGCCGGCGTGTTCGTGCCCTGGATCCTGCTGCTGAAATTCACCGGGATCCCCTTCGAGTCACCCTGGCACGTCCTCTACATCGTCCCCCCGGGCGTCCTCACCTGGCTGGCCACCCGGCCCGTCATCGAGGGCAAGCGCCTCACCGAGCTCCTGCTCTCCCAGGGCCGCTACCTCGCCGAACCCCGCACCTGGTGCCGCCTCACCCCGATCCGCGAACCCCGCGAGGTCGTGATCGTGGCCCGCGTGTGGCGCCGCCGCGGCGCCACACGCGGGCCACGATCACGAC
>NZ_SMKU01000709.1 GCF_004349215.1 Actinomadura rubrisoli
GGCGGGGGCGGTTCCGAGGCGCCCGCGACCGATGTCCCGCACAGCGTCAGGACGGCGAGGGGCACCGCGGCGAGCAGGCTGAGTCTCTTCACGGGGGGCGTTCCTTTCACACGAGCGCGGGGGGAGCGTGCTGACCGCAGGGCCCTGCCGTCGCCGGTGCGACCGACCGGCTTCGCTCGACTATTGACCACCCATCCATAAAGCGCCATTGCCCGATCGCGGCGGCCCTTCCAGGGGGCGGGCCCCTAGAAGGACCGCCACCCCGAAACGCCGGAACGACCAGCGGGGCTTCCATCGGCGGTACGGCCGGACTGGATGACGGGCTGTTTTTCACTTTCGCGGGAGGACGCTGAAAAGGGGCGATCACCCGTGCCCGGCGGATGCGCCCTCGGCGAGGCGGCGGCTGCCTGGAAGGCGCCGTCAGCCGACGAACTCGCGGTCGCCGTACCGGATCGCCGCGCCGTTCCAGTCGCCTCCGATGCGGGTGACGAACGCGCGCGCCACGTCGAGGTCCGCCAGCTCGGCGACCAGGATGAGCTGCCCGCGCATGGTCACCGACCCGCCGAAGAGCTCGTCGCGGGCGGCCGGGTCGGCGACCAGGCCGTCGTGGAGGCGCCGCACGTCCAGGCCCGGGACCTCGATGCGGACGGCGTCGGCGCGCGGCGACGTCCTCGGCAGGTACTCGAAGGTCAGGACCGACTCCTGGTGGAACTCCTTGCGGACGAGGCCGGCGATGTGGCGCAGCTCGATCATGTCGGTGCGGTCGACGTCGAACCGGCGCGAGCGCTCGTAGGTGACCTGCTGGAGGTCGCTCGACCAGAAGACGCCGTCCAGGAGGGCGGAGCGGCGCGTCCGGGCGCCGTTGTCGTGGACGATGCGGCGGACCTGGCGGTCGAACCGGTGCAGGTGCGTGCGGAGCCGCGGGTCGGCCGGGTCGGTGATGATCGCCGTGTTGTCCGTGGCGAAGATCTCGGCTTGGGGGGAGCCGCTCGCCCGCGCCGGGACGCCCGCGGCGCTCATGGCGCTCGTGGTGTTCGCGGCGCCCAGGGTGAACACGGCGAGGAGCCAGGCGAGCAGGACGGTGGTGAATCGCTGTCTCATCACACCACGTAGTCTCGCCGCTCCGTCCCGTCCAGTCGTGCTCCGTGGCCCACTTTGGTCACGACCTTCGGCCACCACGGGGAAGCGCTGACCGCCGGCCCCCGGGAGCGGGGACCGGCGGTCAGCGGCGGGGGGCGGGGG
>NZ_SMKU01000070.1 GCF_004349215.1 Actinomadura rubrisoli
GCGGAGCGGGGTCGGGTTTGACGGAGGGGTCCTGTTTGCCGTGTTTGGGGCCCAGCCAGCCGCGCCGGCTGGGGAGGGTGAGGCCGCTGATGAGGCCGCCGATGAGGACGAGGACGGCGCCGAGGACGAGGCCGGAGGCGGTGCCGTTTCGGAAGGTCTCCAGTTCGGCGGCGCTCGCGCCCTCTGCGGGGACGTGGTGGACGAGGAGACCGATGATGGCGATGCCGAAGGCGCCGGAGGTCTCGCGGATGACGTTGATGATGCCGCTGGCGACGCCGGCCTGCTCCTCGGGGACGGCCTTGAGCACGTACATGACCAGGGGCATGCCCATGGCGGCGCCGACGCCGACGATCATGACGCCGGGCATGAGGTCGGCGTAGCCGTCGCCTCGCTGGATGGTGGAGAACAGGAACATGCCGAAGGCCATGAGGGCGAGGCCGCCGCCGACGGCGGGACGGGGGCCGAGCTTGGCGGCCAGCCAGAACGCGACGGGGGTCATCACCATGATGGCGATGGACGGGGGGAGCATGACCAGCCCGGCCTTGGGCGGGGAGAAGCCGAGGAAGCGCTGGAGGAAGGTGGCCGAGTAGAAGATCATCCCGTTGAAGCCGATGCCGTAGAGCATCTGGGACGCAAGGCCGCCGGCGAAGACCCGGTTGCGGAGGAACCGCAGGTTGATCATCGGGTCGGGGGCCCAGCTCTCGACCAGGACGAAGCAGGCCAGGGCGATGGCGGCGAGGACGAAGACGCTGAGGACGGACGGGTCGCTCCAGCCGTGCCTGTTCCCGGACTCCAGGCCGTAGGTGAAGGCGAACAGCATCGTGGCCGAGATGAGGACGCCGGGCAGATCGACCCTGGCGTCGCGGTTCTCGCCCTTGCCGGTGAGGACGACCAGGCCGAGGAGGATGACCAGGACGCCGGGGACGATGTTGATGAGGAAGATCCAGCCCCAGTCCCACTGCTGGACGATGAGCCCGCCGATCGTGGGGCCGAGGGCGGTGGCGCTGGAGGCCGCGCCGACCCAGACGATCGTGCCGAGGGAGCGCTGCTTGTCGGTGCGGCCGACGGTGACCATGACCTGGGTGGCGGGCAGGGCGAGGGCCGCGCCGGCGCCCTGGACGACGCGGGCCAGGATGAGGACGCCGGGCTCCTGGGCGAGGCCGCAGGCGGCGGACGCGGCGGTGAAGACGGCCATGCCGGTGACGAAGGTGGCGCGGCAGCCGTAGACGTCGGTGAGGCGCCCGCCCGCGATCATCAGGCAGGAGAACATCAGGATGTAGCCGGTGGCGACCCAGTCCTTGGCGGAGTCGGACATGTCGAGGTCGCGCATGATGGTGGGCAGGGCGCCCGCGACCACCGTGTTGTCCATGGTGATCATGAATGCGCTGACGGCCACCACCGCCAGCGCCCATCGATATCGGCCCCGGGTCACTGTCCGTACGGCGCGCGCTCCCGCACCCTCGGGAAATCCGCCGCTTCCCCCTAAAAGCACTAGTCGCTATTGTTACTGTTGGTTGGTCACTGGTCACTCGGCACTGACCGTGTGCCAGGCGGCACAACTATCCCATCAGGCCACAATCGCCGCTCCGGAGTCTTGTCATCACCGTGACAAGTGGCGGCGGAGAAAAGTGGTCTGGATGCGCATCGAGAGCCGGTCACCATAGGACAAAGTGGTCCCTCCGCTTCGATGAACGATCCCGGCTTCATGGGGGGAACCCACCGCATGCAGAGCAACGATCGTTCCGGAGCCGCGCAGGACGAGACTCGGACCAGCGAGGACTCGGTCCGCCGGTACCTGATCGAGCAGATCGCGCGTCGCTCCAGGACCCCCGCCGCCGAGGTCGATCCCGACCGTCCGCTCGAAGAGTTCGGCCTGGCCTCCCGGGACGCGGTGGCGATCGCGGGGGAGCTGGAGCAGATGCTCGCGCGGGCGCTGCCGGCCACCCTGGTCTGGGAGCATCCGACGATCAACAAGCTCGCGGTGGCGCTGGCCGGTGGGGAGGCCGCGCCGGAACCGGCCGCGGTGGCGCGGGACGCGGTGGTGCGGGCGGCGGTGCCGGACGAGCCGGTCGCCGTCATCGGGATCGGGTGCCGCTTCCCCGGCGGCGACCGGGATCTGACCGGCCCCGAGGACTACTGGCGCTTCCTGACCGGACGCGGCGACGCGATCCGCGAGGTGCCGGACGGGCGCTGGGAGCCGTTCGACGACGGTTCCCCCGAGGTCGGCGATCTGCTGGAGCGGACGACGCGGCTCGGCGGCTTCCTGGACGACGTCGCCGGGTTCGACGCGCGGTTCTTCGGCATCACGCCGCGCGAGGCCGCCGTGATGGACCCGCAGCAGCGTCTCGTCCTGGAAGTGGCGTGGGAGGCGTTCGAGCACGCGGGCATCGGTCCCGCGTCGCTGCGGGGCAGCCGGACCGGGGTGTTCGTCGGGGTGTCGGCGCCCGAGTACGCGGCGTTCACCGCCTCGGACCTGGCGTCGCTGGAGCCGTTCACGGCGACGGGCGCGGCGCTGAGCATCATCGCGGGCCGGCTGTCGTACCTGCTCGACCTGCGCGGGCCGAGCATGATCGTCGACACGGCGTGCTCGTCGTCGCTGGTGTCGACGCATCTGGCGGTGCAGGCGCTGCGGCGCGGCGACGCGGACGTGGCGCTGGCCGGCGGCGTGAACCTGCTGCTGTCGCCGACCGTGACGATGACCTTCGACCTCGCGGGCGGGACGGCCGCGGACGGGCGCTGCAAGCCGTTCGACGCGTCCGCCGATGGGATGGTCCGCGCGGAGGGCTGCGGCGCCGTCGTCCTGAGGCGGCTGTCGGACGCGGTCCGGGACGGCGACCGCGTCCTGGCGGTGGTGCGCGGCTCCGGCGTGAACTCCGACGGACGGTCGAACGGGCTCGTCGCGCCGAACTCCGATGCGCAGCGGACCCTGTTGCGGGACGTGTACGCGACGGCGGGCGTCGACACCCGCGAGGTCGACTACATCGAGGCGCACGGGACGGGCACGCTGCTCGGCGACCCGATCGAGGCGAAGGCGGTCGGCGAGGTGCTCGGCGCCGGGCGGGAGCCGGGCGAGCCGCTGCTGCTCGGCTCGGCCAAGTCGAACCTCGGGCACATGGAGTCGGCGGCGGGCGTCGCCGGGCTGATCAAGGCCGTCCTGGCGCTGCATCACCAGGTGATCCCGCCGAGCGCGCACTACAAGGAGCCCAACCCGCACATCCCGTTCGAGGAGCTGCGGCTGGCGGTCGTGGCGGACGAGACGCCGTGGCCCAAGCGGAGCCACCCCGCGCGCGCCGGGGTGTCCGGGTTCGGCTTCGGCGGGACGAACGCGCACGTGCTGCTGGAAGAGGCTCCGGCCCAGGAGACTGTCGTCCACTCCGCCGTCGTCCGGACGTTCCCCCTGTCCGACATCGGCGACGACCGGATCCGTGACTATGCGGCGCTCCTGGCCTGCTGGCTCCCAGGCCGCGACGACGTGAAACTCGCCGACCTGGCCAGGACCCTGCATGGGCGCCGGGGCCGTGGCCGCGCGCGCGCCGCCGTGGCCGCCCGCGACCGTGCCGGGCTGGTCGAGGGGCTGACGGCGCTGGCCGAGGGCCGTCCGCACCCGGGCGTCGTCACCGGTGCCGCGCTCGGCGTCCCGGGCCGTCCGGTGTGGGTGTTCTCCGGGTACGGCGCGCAGCGGGCCGGGATGGCGCGGCGGCTGATCGAGGAGGAGCCGGCCTTCGCCGAGGCCGTCGACGACCTGGACGGCCTGTTCGCCGAGGAGGGCGGCCCCGAGCTGTGGGCGCTGCTCGAAGGGGGCGGGAAGCCGGAAGGCCCCGCGGTCACGATGCCGGTGCTCTTCGCGATCCAGATCGGCCTCGCGCGGATGTGGGCGTCGTACGGCGTCACACCCGGCGCGGTGATCGGCCACTCGATGGGCGAGGTCGCGGCGGCGGTCGTCGCGGGTGCCCTCACCCCGCAGGACGGCGTCAAGGTGATCTGCCGCCGTTCCCGCCTTTTGACCCGGCTCGTGGGGGGCGGCGCCATGGCCGTTCTGGGCGCGTCCGCCGAGGAGGTCGCCCGGCTCGCCCGCGACCTGCCCGAGGTGTACGCGGCGGTGCACTCCTCGCCGAAGCAGACCGTGGTGACGGGCGATGCCGGCCAGATCGTCGAGGTCATCGCGCGCGCCGAGGCGGAGGGGCGCCTGGCCAAGCTCGTCCAGGCCGAGGGCGCCGGCCACTCGCCGCAGGTCGATCCGCTGCTGCCGGGCCTCCGCGAGATGCTCGCCGAGGTCGGCGCCGAGCGCGGCACCCCCATCGCCGACGGCGTCAGGCTCTACACGACCGCGCTGGACGATCCGCGCGCCCTCTTCGATGACGCCGCGATGTCCGGTTCCGGGCTCGGGGCCGACTACTGGGCCGCGAACCTGCGCAACCCCGTCCGGTTGACGGACGCCGTGGCGGCGGCGGCCGACGACGGGTACCGGACGTTCGTCGAGGTCAACGCGCACCCGATCCTGGCGCACGCGGTCGGCGAGACCCTGGACGGCACGGGCGCGCTGGTCACCCACACGCTCAAGCGGGCCCCGAAGGGCCAGGAGACCGACGACACGCTGACGTTCCACGCGCAGCTCGCCGCGCTGGCCGCGCACGGGCACGCGGTCGCCGCGCCCGTGGACGGGCAGGTCGTGGACGTGCCGCAGTCGCCGTGGCGGCACGAGCGGCACTGGGCGGACCTGCCGCCCCGCGGCTCCGGCGGACGCGACGAGCATCCGCTGCTCGGTGCCCACGTGGAGCTGCCCGGCGAAGACCGGCACGCCTGGCGCGCGGACGTGGGCCTCGCCGCTCAGCCGTGGCTGCGGGAGCTGACCGTCCACGGGCTGAACGCGCTGCCCATCGCGGCGTTCGCGGAGATGGCGCTCGCGGCGGGAGCGAGCGCGCTCGGGACGAAGGACGTCCGCGTCAACAGCCTGTGGATGGAGCGCCCGCTCGCCCTGGCCGACCACACGACCGTGACCACGACGTTCGCCGAGGCGGAGCAGCGCGTGGAGATCCACGCGCTGACCCCGGCGGGCACGTGGACGCGCCTGGCCAGCGCGGATGTCGGCGAGGACCACCGCGCCCCGGCCACGCCCGTCGCCGGCGTGACCACCGCGGTCGCGGGGGCGGAGCGGGGCAGCCGCCACTACCGGCTGCACCCCGAGGTCTTCGATCGCGGCCTGGCCGTGCTGACCGCGGAGGCGGCGGTCGCCGAGGGCGGGGTGTGGCTGGCCGACACGATCGGCAGCCTGCGCGTGTACGGGCCGACGCACCGCGGCGGCCGCGTCCAGGCGGGGATCGTCCACGGCGAGGACGGCCTGACCGGCTCCCTCCGCCTCCTCGGGACGGACGGGACCGTCCTCGCCGAGGCCACCGGTGTCGTCCTGCGCCGGGTCGAACGCCACGACGTGCCCGTTCCCGTCGCCGACAAGCTCGTCCAGCTCGTCTGGGACGAGACCCCGCTTACGGCCGGGGATGAAGAAGACGACGCGTCCCAGACCTGGTTGGTGCTGGCTGAAGACGATGACGCGCTGGCCGCGGCGACGGTCGCCGGGCTGGAGGCGCGCGCGCGGAGGGTCGTCCGGCATCGCCTGACGAACCGGCCGCCGATGGACGGTCCGCTCGCCGGGGTGGTGCTCGTCCCGTCCGCCGACCTTGTGGACGAAGAACTGGTCCTCACGGTGGCCGGAGTGAGCCGCTCACTGCCGGACGGGCCGCGCCTCTACGTGGCGACTCGTAGTGCCCTTCCCGTCCTGGACGGGGAGGCGGGCGAGCCTGCGCAGGGGTTCGTCGGGGCGCTGACCCGGGTCCTGGCGTTCGAGCGCACCGTCCAGCGGGCCACGCTCGTGGACGTCGACCGGCCGGCCGACCTGGTCGCGGAGCTGCTCGCGGACGGCGAGGCGCGGGAGGTCGCCTGGCGTGGCGGGACCCGTTACACGGCGCGTCTCGCGCGGGCCGTGCTGCCGGAGGCGGACGGCAGGCCGAGGCGGGCCGTCCGGCGCGGCGGCGCCTACGTGATCACCGGCGGGTACGGCGGGATCGGGCTGGTCACCGCGCGGCTGCTGGCCGAGCGCGGCGCGGGGCGGATCGTCCTGTCCGGGCGGAGCGGGCCGGACGCGGGCGCCGAGAAGGTGATCGCCCGGCTGCGCGAGGACGGCGTGGACGTCGGCGTCGTGCTCGGCGACATCGCCCGGCCCGGCACGGCGGAACGGCTGGTCGAGGTCGCCCAGGAGGGCGGCGTGCGGCTGTGCGGCGTCGTGCACGGCGCCGGGGCCATCGACGACCGGCTGATCTCCGACCTGGGCGCCGAGGATCTCCACAGGGTGTGGACGGCGAAGGTCGAGGGCGCGCGGCGGCTCAGCGAGGCCGTCTGGGACCTCGATCTCGACTGGTTCGTCATGCATTCGTCGGCGGCGGCGCTGCTCGGCTCGCCGGGGCAGGCCGCGTACGCGGCGGCCAACGCGGCGATCGACGCGCTGATGGCCTACCGGCGGGCGAACGGCCGCGCCGGGACGACCGTCAACTGGGGCACGTGGTCGAAGGTCGGCGGCGACGCGAAGGTGGCGGTCATCGACCCGATCAGCCCGGCGGAGGGCGCGGAGGCGCTGGAGGCGCTGCTCGTCCACCGGATGCCCGCGACGGGCGTGCTGCGGTTCGACCCGGTCACGGCGGTGGAGTTGTTCCCCGAGATCCGGCGGATGCCGTACTTCGCGGCGCTGACCGAGGCGGCGGACGAGCGCGGCGCGGGCGACGCGGGCGACTGGCCCGGGGTGGACGCGCTCAGGGCCCTCGACCCGGCCGAGGCGCGGCAGGCGGTCGCCGCGCGGATCAGGCACCGGATCGCGGCGGTGCTCGGCTTCGATCCGCAGCGCCTCGACCCGGCGGTCCCGCTCACCGACCTCGGGCTCGACTCGCTGGTCGCGGTGCGGATCAAGAGCGGCGTCGAGCACGACCTGGGGCTGACCGTCCCGGCGTCGGTGCTGTTGCAGGGCGCGAGCGTGAACGCCTTCGAGCAGTGGGCGTCCGTCGAACTCGGGCTCGCGGGCCCGCCGTCCCCGGCGGACGCCACGACCGCATCCAACGCCGAGGCCGGATACGTGATGCCGCGCGACGACGCCGAGCGCCTCGCCGTCAGGATCTTCGAGGACGTGCTGGGCCTCGACCGGGTCGGCGTCACCGCCGACCTCTTCGCCGACCTCGGCGGCCAGGAGCACCAGGCCGACGAGATCGCCGCCCGCGTCGCCGCCGGGCCAGCCTCGGAGGTGACCCGCGGCGAGCTGCTGGAGGTGCCGACGGCCGAGCACGTCGCCGACTTCATCCGTGCGGCCGACGAGGAGGCCGCGCGGCAGACCGTCCGTCCGCTGAAGACGTCCGGGAACCGCCGCCCGATCTTCATCGCGCACCCGGCGGGCGGCACCACGGCCGCCTACCGCCAGCTCGTCGACCTGCTCGGCGCCGACCAGCCGGTATACGGCCTGGAGCGGTTCGAGGACGCGCCGTCCGTCGAGGAGCGCGCGGCCCGCTACGTCCGGCACCTGCGGGAGGCGCAGCCCGAAGGCGCGTTCCGGCTCGGCGGCTGGTCGTTCGGCGGGGTGCTGGCGTACGAGACGGCGCGGCAACTGAAGGCCGCCGGACGCGAGGTCGAGTTCGTCGCGCTGTTCGACGCGGGCCTGCCGCTCCCGGTGGACGACGAGTCCGACACGCTCGCCCACCGCTTCTCCGCGTTCGCCGCCTACGTCAACGAGACGTACGACCTGGACGTCGCCCTCACCTACGAGGAGCTGTCGGGGCTGGACGAGGAGGCGCAGTTCGCGCTCGTGATGGAGCGGGCGGCGCCCCTGGCGGACCACATCCCCCCGGCGGCGCTCACCCACCAGCTGACCTCCCACCAGGACACACGTTCCCTGGAGGCATATGAACCCGGCCCGTACGACGGGCACGTCATCCTCTACCGCGCGCCCGAGGAGACCCCCTGGGCCGTGAAGGACGCGCGTTACGTGCTCGACGGGACCAACGGTTTCGGCGGGCTCTGCTCGGACCTGGAGATCGTCACGATCCCCGGTGCGCACCACCTGAACCTGCTCGACCCGCCCGGTGTGGAGGTGCTCGCCGCCCACCTGGAGGGCCGGCTCGCCGGACGCACCGCGCGTCGGCCGGTGATCCCCGGCGCCCGCGCGAACGGCATCGCCGTCCCGGCCCGCTGAGGGCCCGCCCACGACCCCGCGTTCCACGGAGGACACCCCCATGGCCCAGTCCGGCTCGTCCCACGACCTGCTCGACGCCGTACGGTCCGGCGCGAGCGGCCCCGAGCTGCAGGAGATCGACCTGCCGACCCGGTTCCGAGCCGCGTTCACGCGCAAGGACGAGGTCGGGATCTTCGAGGGGAAAACCGACAAGGACGTCCGGCGCTCCCTGCACGTCGGCGAGGTCGACATGCCCGAGCTCGCCCCGGACGAGTGCGTGGTCGCGGTGATGTCGGCGGCGATCAACTTCAACACCGTCTGGTCGGCCATCTTCGAGCCGGTGCCGACGTTCGCGTTCCTGGAGAAGTTCGGCCGGCAGGGCTGGCACGGCGCCCGGCACGACCTGCCGCACCACATCCTCGGCTCGGACGGCGCGGGCGTGGTCGTCCGCACCGGCAGCGGCGTGAAGAGCTGGAAGGCGGGCGACAAGGTCGTGCTGTCCCCGTCCTACGTGGACGAGGAGGACCACGGCTCCTACGACGACGGCATGATGAGCGAGACCCAGCTGGCCTGGGGCTTCGAGACGAACTTCGGCTCGCTCGGCGAGTTCTGCATCGTCAAGGCCAACCAGCTGATCCGCAAGCCCGCGCACCTGACCTGGGAGGAGGCGGGCGCCAGCACCCTGTGCGCCGCCACCGCGTACCGGATGCTGGTCGGCTCGCACGGCGCCCGGATGAAGCAGGGCGACGTCGTCCTGATCTGGGGCGCGACGGGCGGGCTCGGCTCGTACGCGACGCAGCTGGTGAAGAACGGCGGCGGCATCCCCGTCGGCGTCGTGTCGTCCGACGAGAAGGCCGAGATCGTCCGGTCGCAGGGCTGCGAGCACGTCATCAACCGCAGCGACCTGGACCTCGGCGAGCAGGGCCTGCGCCACCCGAAGGCCGGCCGGATGCTCGGCGAGGCGATCCGCCGCCTCGTCGGCGAGGACCCGGGAATCGTGTTCGAGTACCTCGGCCGCGAGACGTTCGGCGCGTCCGTCTACGTCGCCAAGCGCGGCGGCAAGATCGTCACCTGCGGCTCCTCGACCGGATTCAAGCACGAGTACGACAACCGCTTCCTCTGGATGCGCCTGAAGAGCATCATCGGCTCGCACGGCTTCAACTACCACGAGGCCGTCCAGACCAACCGGCTGATCGCCCTCGGCATGATCCACCCGACGCTCTCCAAGGTCTTCCCGCTGGACGAGGCGGCCGACGCGACGCGCGCCGTCCAGACGAACCAGCACATCGGCAAGGTCGCCGTCCTCTGCGGCGCCACCACCGAGGGCCAGGGCATAGACGACCCGGCGCTACGCGAGCGCATAGGCGAACAAAACCTCAACCTCTACCGCCGATGACGGACACCTCAGCGGCCAGGACCCCACACCCGGACGTGCTCCGAGAGATCACGCGTCTCGGCGGGATAATCAATGAACGTTTCGAGCCGGATGACCGGCGGATAGACACTCCGCTGGGAAAGCGCCTCATCCCATCGCCGGTTCAGGCGCTCCTGTCAGTCGAATGGCCAGAAGAACAACTCCAACCACACCGCGGCGGCGCGGCATTTGTGGTCCACGATGAAGACGACGATTACGAAATCACATTTCCCCAGCTGGTGAACGGGGATCCCATCGCACAAGATCGCGCCTGCCTCGTCATCGCCGTCAACGAGTCGACGCAACGCCTCTGGGTCATCGACCTCGATGACGAACACCCCGATGACCCCTGGGTGTACGAAATAGACCACGACCTCTACGATGTAGGATTCTTCAACCCCACGCGCTTGTCCCAGATGCTAGCCACCCTCCAAACCGCCTAGCCGGCCCCAACCCTCCTCCGCAATTACCTATCAGCTCGCGTAGGCAAGGTCTTCCGGCGAGGGCGGGCACGGTGGAGGGCGGGGTCCACCGGTTGGTGGACGGGAGGTTCAACCGGACGAGGCTGCCGCCGGAGGCAGGGCTTCGACCAGGCTCGTTGGCATGACGAACCTCCGTGAAAGTGTCCATGAAGTCGTGCGGCTTGAGGCGGTCGGCAAGCGTTACGGCGGGTCGGGGAAGGAAGTGACCGCGCTCGATGCGGTGAGCGTCAGCTTGAGCCGGGGCACGTTCACGGCGGTGATGGGGCCCTCCGGTTCGGGCAAGAGCACCTTCCTGCAGTGCGCCGCGGGCCTGGACCGTCCGACGTCGGGGTCGGTGTTCTTGGACGGCGCGGACCTTTCCCGGCTCGGCGAGCGCGAGCTGACCAAGCTCCGGCGCGAGCGGATCGGCTTCATCTTCCAGGCTTTCAATCTGCTTCCGGCGCTGACCGTGGAGGAGAACGCCGCGCTGCCGGTGCGGCTGGCCGGGCGCAGGCCCGGCAAGGACGAGGTCCGCGAGGTGCTCGAACGGGTCGGCCTCGGCGAACGGAGGCACAGCCGTCCCGGCGAGCTGTCCGGTGGCCAGCAGCAGCGGGTCGCCATCGCGCGGGCGTTGATCAGCCGGCCCGCGGTGATCTTCGCGGACGAGCCGACCGGGGCGCTGGACACCTCCACCGCGCGTGAGGTGCTGGCGCTGCTTCGCGAAGCGGTGCGGGAGGCAGGGCAGACGGTCGTCATGGTCACCCATGACCCGATGGCCGCCGCGCACGCCGACAGCGTCCTGTTCCTGGCGGACGGCCGCATCGTCGACTCGATCGAGGGGCCGACCGTGGAGCAGGTCGCCCAGCGGATGACGCTCCTGCGCGACCGGAGCCGGACCCAGCCCGAGTTCCCGTCGCAGTCGCGTCGGCCGGCCGGAACGGGAACGAACCGATGATCCGGATCGCGCTGCGCACCCTGCGCTTCCACAAGAGCGGTTTCGTCGCCTCCTTCATCGCGCTTTTCCTCGGCGCCGTGATCGTGGTGGGCTGCGGCGGTCTGCTGGAGACCGGCATCCACAACGCGGCGCCGCCCCAGCGGCTGACCGGCGCCCCGATCGTGGTCACCGGCGACCAGCGCTACCTGGGCACCGAGCGGGAGCTGGTGTTCGCTGAACGCATCCATCTGGACGCCAAGCTGGCGGACGACCTCGCGGCGGTTCCCGGCGTCGCCGCCACGGTCCCGGACGTGTCGTTCCCGGCCGTCCTACCCGGGTCGGACGGCGGGAAGAGCGGTGCCAAGGTGACGGGCCACGGCTGGTCCTCCGCCCGGCTCACGCCGTACCGGATCACGCAGGGCGCCGCACCGTCCGGGCCCGGCCAGGTCGTCCTGGGCGCCGGCCTGGCAGAGAAGGCCGGGCTCCGGCCCGGCGGGCGGATTGAGCTCCTCGTCCACGGCGGCGCCCGGCGCTACCAGGTCTCCGGCCTTGCCGCCGGGGCGGACGACCAAGGCCAGATCTTCCTGTCCGACTCTGAGGCGGGCCGGGTCACCGGGCGCCCCGGGAAGATCGACTCCATCGGCGTGCTCACCGCCCCGGGCGCCGACCCGGCCCAGGTCGAGTCGGCCGTACGGAAGGCGGTCGCGGGGCAGCCCATCGCTGTGCTGACCGGTGACGACCGCGGGCAGGCCGAGAATCCGGCCGTCATCGCCGACGGCGGTGATCTGATCGCCCTCGCCGCAGCCTTCGGGGGACTGTCGGCCATGGTGGTGGTGTTCGTCGTGGCCGGCACCCTCGGGCTGTCGATCCAGCAGCGTCAGCGGCATATGGCCCTGCTCCGGGCGATCGGCACCACGCCCGGCCAGTTGCGCCGGCTGATCCTCGGCGAAACCATGATCCTCGCAATCTTCGCCACCGTGCCGGCCTGGTTCCTCGGGCCCTGGTTCGGCCGCCTGCTGCTGAACGGCTTCGCCACCACCGAGGCGGTGCCGGACACCATCGCGTTCCGGGCGGGCACCGTCCCGCAGGCCGTCGGAGCGGCCGCGGCCCTGCTCACGGCGGGGTGCGCCGCGCTCGTGGCCGCGCATCGGGCGGCGCGCATCCGCCCTGTCGAGGCGCTCGCCGAGACCTCCGTCCAACGCCGCCGGTTCAGCGTCGTCCGGCTCGTCCTCGGTGTGCTGTGCCTGGGCGGCGGAGGCGCGCTGGCCGTGGGAACCGCCGGTTCCGACGGCCCCGACGCGGCCGGCGTGGCGACCCCGGCGGCGATGGTGTGGGTGGCCGGGTTCGGGCTGCTCGGCCCCCTGCTGGTCCGCGCCGTCTCCGCCCGGCTGCTGCGGCCGATGCGGGCGGTGTCCGGGCTGGCGGGCGAGCTGGCCGCGCGCAACACGCAGTCCCGGACGACCCGGCTGGCCGCCGCGGTCATGCCGGTCATGCTCGCGACGGGCCTGGCCCTCGGCCTGGTCTACATGCAGACCACGCAGTCGGCCGGCGCGGAGCGGGCGTTCCAGGAGGGCCTGCGGGCCGATCTGGTCGTCACCTCCCAGGCCGGTGGCCTTCCGCTCGACGCGGTCGACACGATCCGCACACAGCCCGGGGTCGCGGCGGCGACCGCCCAGATCCCCAGCCTGGGATACCTCGAACCCGACAAGCCCGTCACCGGATCCGGGAGCGGTGAGGAGTCGGCGGGTCCGCAGCCGATCGAACTGCCCCTGCGGGGCGTGACCTCCCAAGGGGTCACCCGCACGACGGGCTACCGCGCGGCCGCCGGCAGCCTCGACGCCCTGCACGGCGCCACCGTCGCGCTGCCGACCAGGTACGCCGGCGGGCACCGGATCGGTGACACGATCCCGATGCGGCTTGGCGACGGCAGCCGGATCGGCCTCAAGCTGGTCGCCACCATCGGCGGACGGCGCGGCTACGAGACCGGGCTGGTCCCGGCCTCGACCCTCATCGCGCACACCGACTCCGGACTCGTCCCGCAGATCATGGTGAGCGCCGCCCCCGGAACCGGCCACGCCCAGCTGGCCGCCACCGTCTCCAAGCTGGCCGAGAAGCACCCTGGCCTGCGTGTGGCAGACCAAAAGGCCCTGACGACCGCCCAGGAGGACCAGGACGACTCCCAGGCAGGGATGGCCTACCTGGTGCTCGCCGTGGTCATCGGCTACGCGGTGATCGCCCTGGTCAACACCCAGGTATTGGCGACGGCCGAACGCCGCCGTGAGTTCATGCTCCTGCATCTCATCGGAGCCACCCGCCGCCAGGTACTGCGCATGATGACAATGGAGGCCGTCCTGGTCTCCATGGCGGGGATCGCCCTGGGGGCCGTGGTCGCGGTGCTCACGCTGGTGCCGCTGAGCTTGAGCGTGCTGGATTCCGCCGTGCCGAGCGGCTCGCCGTGGATCCTCATCTCAGTGGTCGCCGCGGCCTTCGGACTCACCGTGGCCACCACACTGCTGTCGGCGAGGACCGTCCTCCGCGGCCACCCCGGCGACCCCGCCGGCCTCCGGCAGTGACCTGACCCAGAGAAAGTCGTGGATATTCGGTGTAGTAGTTGCAACACCCTGCACAGCGGGAGCGCGGTGAACCGGCCCACCACCGGTCCACCGCGCTCCCTGTTTCCCCTCCCTCTCAGAGCGGGCCTTGCCGTTCGAGGGCGCAGCTGATGAAGGGGGCGAGCTGGACGGAGATCTTGGATACCGCCCAGTCGGGGTCGGCGCAGGGAGCCAGCCGCTCGCCGGTGCTGGACATGAACCACCAGCCCGCTTCCTCCCGGTTCGCTGCGATGCTGTCCCCGATGCGCGGCACGCGCGCGTCGAAGACGCGCAGCAGCGGCGGGGACGCGGTGAACCGGGCCTGCGCCGTCCAGCCGCGTCGCCGCAGTCGGCGGGCGAGACGGCCCAGATGGCGGCGGGCCCGCCAGGCGTCCAGCGGAGACGGCGCGACCGGCGGACTCGGGGGGATCTCCACCGGCCGCGCCGTCTCCCTTCCCCTCCGGGCCGTCCCGGGGCGGACGGCCCGTTCCGGTGACGGGGAAGATGCTGCCGCGCGCCCCGTCACCGGAAGTTCCTCACCAGGCGGCCCGCACGGACGGCCTCCCGCTTCAACTCCGCCCTCAAATCGTCCGGATTCGGACGCATCACCGTTGGGTCCACTCCGGCGTTCGGGTCGATGAGAGTTGCGACATATTCCCCAAATTGCCCATCCCGGCGACGGGACCGCCATATGCGATGCCCTGGGAAATCCTCGCGGAGCCGTTCGAGAGCGGGATTCTCAGGTATCGAAAAGGTGTCTTTCACGGAAGGCCCCATGCTGTGATCTCCGGACGTCGAATGTGTTATAAGAATCACAGCAGCGCGTTGTCGCTGACCAGCAAGCCGGTGAGAGCAGCGCGCGACCCCCCTGCTAGATCAACGAAACCCAGGGACGGGTTTCGACAGGAGTTCTCATGGGATCACGCAGCGAACCATACGAGGCCCCCGCAATTCGGGCATTCGCCTCTGAATTGACCGCCTGGCGTTCGGCGGCCGGGCTCAATAAGACGGAGTTCGCCGAAGCCCTCGGATACACCCCGCAGTGGATCAGCCAGGTCGAGGCCGCCAAGAGCATCCCGTCCAAGGAGTTCGCCGAGAACCTCGACACCTTCTTCAAGACGAACGGCGTCTTCGTTCGGCAGTGGGAGCGCATCATCGACACCCGCCACCAGGCCATCCTCCCGCCCGGCTTTGCCGAATACCTCGAACTGGAGACGGAGGCGAGCCAGCTTCGAGGGTTCGATCTGACGTTGGTGCGTGGGCCGCTCCAGACCGAGGGCTATATGCGGTCCATCCTCAGCCACAACCGGGATCCTGAGACCGGCGCTCAGCTGGTCAGCGAGCGTCTGGCGCGTCGGGAGATCCTCACCCGCAAGGATCCGCCGTCCGCGTGGTTCACTCTTGACGAGTCGGTGCTGCGGAGAGAGGTCGCAGGGCGGGACATCATGCACGAGCAGCTCGCGCACATCCTCACCCTTGGTGAACGTTCCAATATCGAGATCGACGTCGTTCCACAGAGGCCCGAATACTACCCAGGGTACATCGGAAGTTTCATCCTCCTCAGCTTTCCCAAAGCCCCAGATGTCGCATACACCGAGGCGGCCGGGCAAGAGATGCTCATTCAAGATCCTGGGGCTGTGGCGCGCTTCGCAGTACTGTACAACTCGGTGAGAGGCCATGCGCTCCCCCTCGGGGAGTCGCGTGCCCTGATCGAGAGCATCATGGAGGGTTACAGATAATCAAACCCGTATTTGCCGGTCGTGCAATAGCGTAACGCGGGCCGAATTGATCACCACAACGGCGAATGTGTCGAGGTCGAGGGGATCACCCGAGTACCCGTCGAGGCGTGGCGCAAGGCCTGCCGAAGTGATCACCACGGCGGTGAATGCGTCGAGGTGGCGGAGGCCGGGCCGGTGGTCGCCGTCCGGGATTCCAAGGACCCGGACGGGCCCAAGCTGACCTTCGGCGCCGCCGACTGGCGCGCCTTCACCCGGCGGGCCAAGGCCAGCGTCCACGACCTGACCTGACCGCCCTCAACCCCCAGACGGGGGAAGGCTCCAGATGCCCGCTTGACCCCGGTCGGGGTCGAGCTGGGGCAAGGGGAGTTGTCGGACTTCTACAAGACGAGGCCGGCCCTGCGGTGGTCGGCCCACTGCTGCCCCAAGGCGGCCAGTTCAGCTTTCCAGGGGGTAGCGGGATCGGCGGTGCTGCGCTTCCGCCAGGTTTCGGCGAATGCCCAAGCGAGGCGATCGATGTCGATGGGCGCGGCTTGTGCCCAGGAGGGGAATTGGGCCAGCCAGTGCGCCACCTGGCCAGCGTGGTGCCCGGCTTTGAGTAGCCAGGGGATGAGCAGGGCCAGTTCCACCCAGGCGGCTCCACGCGAGGTGAACGCCCAGTCCACGACGTAGGCGCGGCCCTCATCGGTGATCAGCAGGTTGCCAGGGTTCAGGTCCGCGTGAATCAACCAGCCGCCCGCCATGGCGGACACGTCGTCCAGGACCGGTTGCCAACGCCGCTCCACCTGGAGTGTCACCGCATCGGGGGCGGGCGTCGCCTGGAGCGCCTCGATGGTCTTGGCCAACAGAGCAAGGTCCGGGGAACCGGGTGTGTAGTCGGCGTGGCGGGCCTGGACGTACTCAAAGCCCAGCAGCAGCCATCCCGCCTCCTCAATGGTCCACAGGAGGCGGGGGGCGTAGGGCTGCACGTGCGGGTTGATCCGGGCCTCGTTGCGCAGTGTCGCGACCTCGGGGCCGTCCCGGTCGGGTTCCTTGCGGGCGCCCTTGACGAAGACGGGGCCGCTTGTCGTTGTGAGCTTCCCAGCGAAGTGGGCGTGGTTGCCCGCTGGAGGCGGCGTCACCTCGGTCACCTCGCCGGTGTGTGCCTGGATGGCTTCCCTCACCCGCTCAGGGAGGTCGGTCCATGCATGATGCGCCATCGACAGCCTTCCTGGTGGGTCACACGCACGGGTTTTCGGGGCAGCAGGTTTCGCCGGTGGACCAGAATTCCATGTCGACGGGGTAGCCGGTGGCATGAAGCGCCGGGACGGTCCGGGCCATCGCGGCGCCGGAGCTGATGTCCTCGATCATGATGGGGACATGGTGGATGAACCGCCCGGCGACGCGTTCGCAGAACTCGGCGTACTCGTGGGTGTGCTCGATGAGACAGTGCCAGCCGGGGTCCACGGCCACGTCGGGGACGATTCTGACGGCGGGGTTGTCGGCGACGGCCTTGAGATAGACCAAGGTCTGCTCCATGACGCGCTCGGCGTAGCGGACGGTGACACGGTGCCGGGTCACCATGAACCTGACGAGCTTGCTGAAAGTCTCTGGGGACACCAGGTCGCGCGGGTCCTTGACAGCCTCGGCCGTCTTCTCCGGGGTGATGGTCATTGCGGCTACCTCCAGGGGTTGAGCGCGGCTGGTGTCGAAGCTCATACCAAGGAGGCTAAGAACCTGCCCGCCATCCGAGCCAGGAACTTGCATTAACTTGCACGCAGATTCACAGAGCTGTGATCGCTGCCGTGACCAACGCGCGGGCCGCGGCGCCGTGGACGGCTATGGAGGACAGCTCAGCGAACGTCCGCCGGTAGAGATCCAACTCCCCCGCCTGCTCTATCGTTATTTTGGCGGAAACGGTCTCGATAACTACTTGCTCATTATCCAAGAGCCAGAACCCCTCAACCGGCCACATGGCGCGATCGGCAGAGAAGGGGATAATCCCGAAGGAGACTGAAGGTAGAGCCATGACGTCGAGTAGATGGCCGAGCTGGCCGGCCATTATGTCCGGTCCGCCGATCCGGGTGCGTAGAACCGCCTCTTCAATTACTACAGCGAAGCGATGTACGCCAGAATAGAGTAGGCGTTGCCGTTCAACGCGCGCGATCGCCGCTTCTTCGCTGCCGCCGGGGATTGAGAAGAATTCAGCTATTCGATCAAGTAGTGCACATGCGTACCCGTGAGTCTGGAAAAAGCCGGGCACCACTCCGGGCTCATAAATAAGAAAAGCCTCGGTTCTCTCCCACAGAGGCAGCACGGCTTCTTGGAGGCGCTTCAAGCCTCCACGCTGCATGCGCTGCCATTCCACGTAAGCCGAGTCAAGTTGTCGACTGGCCGTGATAAGCTCGGCGGCCGTCTGTTCATCAGCTCCGCAGGCCGCACACCACGCTTTGATGTCGGAGTCTGTGAGCGCCTGCTTTCCGCTTTGGACACGACTACATTTCGACTCATGCCAGCCGCATGCGGCGGCCACCTCGCGGGCGGACTGACCGGAATCCAGACGGATCTCTCTCAGCCGGGCGGCCAAAGCCTCACGGGCCTGCTGGATGGACGATGAAGGATGCGTGGGCATGATCGAGCGCTAGAAGGGCCGGTACTCCTGGTGATCGGCTGCTCGTTCCCACACCGACTCAAAGGTGTTGGAGCAGAGATCGACTAGCGCCGCATCTCGCGTCACCTCGTTACTGGCCCACTCGCCATCACCAGTGAAGTGATTCCACACAAGAACAGAAGTATCAAAGACCCAGAAGTCCGCCGGAGGGATCACGAGCCCAGCCGTCCTGTGGCGCGGAAGCCAGCGAACCAATTCTCCGGCCGCCAAGTTCACGGGAGGCGTGCACTCCCACAACCAACGGCTATAGCTAGAAAGTGGCTCCGAGACAATACGTGCCCTCCGGACCTTGACCCCTCTAGCCACCGCCGCACCTACCGTAGAGATCCACCATTCGTCGTTGGCGTCCTTGGCGACGATGCCCGTTTCCTGCCACCTCGTGAACGAAGCATCCGCCATGTAGGCATCACGCGACTCTAGATGTATTGCCGATTGGGTCGCCGTAGATAGGAGGTCCTCAAACTTCTCGTTCGTCAAGGACGTCCCCATCAAGCGCCTCCAAAGCTTTAAGGATCATCGGCTTCATGCGTGCGGGTATTCTCACTGATGATTCATTCTCAGCCGTGCGACTGTAAGAAGAAATCTCTGCCAACACAGTCGCGTCCGTCTCCGTCCACCCCTGGAACACAAGTTCGCGGGTCGCGCGGTCGACGAAGATCGCAGGAGAACCCTGGTTCTTGCTGGTGTCGTCCTTGCCGTAGAACTCCAGAGCCATGATGACCTCCGCGTCGGGTTCTGTGCGCCGACTTGCGTACCTGCTGTGAGTCGATCGTCTGCTCTACAGGTCCGACCGTCAAGGACGCTGCCCCTTCGACGGGCGGAGGATGGGTGGAAATGGGTGTGGGGCTCCCGAGGTGTCGGGAGCCCCACGTTAGAGGGAGAGGGAGCGGGGGTTGCTTCAGCCGGTCTTCAGGGTGATGTTCTGCGACTGGAGCGCCTCGTCCAGGGGCTGGAAGTAGGACTCGAAGCCGCTGCCTGAGCAGGAGCTGCTGCTGATGCCGGAGGTGATTCCGATGGCGACGCTGCCGCCCTGGAGCGAGCCGCCGCTGTCACCGGGCTGGGCGCAGGCGGTGGTCGCGATCAGGTCGGTGACCGCGCCCTGCTGGTAGTTCACCGTCCGGCCGTAGGCGCGGATCGTCCCGGAGGTCGTGCCGGTCGTGGAGCCCTTCTTCTGGATCTGGGTACCGACGGCCGGGCGGCCCACCGTGGTGAGGTTGGCGTTGCTGGTCTGCTGCGAGCCGGTCTTGCGGAGCGTCCCGTAGTCGTTGCCCGGGAAGCTGCTGGCCTGCCTCGTGCCGAGGACCTGGCCGCCCGCGCTCCAGGTGGCGCCGATGGCCGTGCAGTGCCCGGCGGTGACGACGTACTCCGTCGAGCCGCTGACGGCGAAGGCCGAGATCGAGCAGCGCGAGCCGCTGGTGGTGATCGCGTCGCCGGGGCCGAGCGCCAGGCGGGCCGGTCCCGCCACGCGCTTGATCTCGACGGTCGGGCTGATGGAGCGCGCGCGCTTCACGAACGCCTTGGTGGCGGCGTCGTTGTCGTCCTTCGGCACGTTGACGACAACGGCGTTGGTGATGACGTCGACGCCCCAGGACATTCCGGTGGTGCCCTTGGTTCCGGCGAAGCGGTCGAGCTTGGCCTTGGCGTCGTCCAGCGGCTTGATGCCGTGCTTGACGATGCGGGCCTTGACTCCGGCGGCCTTGACCTGCTCGGCGGCGGCCTTGGTGGTCACGTTGACGACGAGGTTTCCGGTGCCGTCGAGGTAGGAGCCTGCGTGCTGGGAGCCGAGCCGGCCGGTCAGCTGGTCGGCCAGCTTCTCCTGGGCGAGCTGAGCGTGCCGGATGGTGCCTGCGGGCTGCGTCTGCGCCATGACCGGAGAGGCCCCGGCCGCGAGCAGCGCCGCGGCGCTCAACAGCGAGGGGACCGCGCGTTTGAGGTGCATTCCACGGTTCACTCTTGTCCACCTTTCGCCACCGACCGCCTGTGGGCGCCGGCGGCAACTCGGGTTGCGGGGGGCACGCGCCTGATCACGCGAACTCGCTGGTACGAGGCTCGCGATTAAGGCATCGCGTGACAGCAAGGTACGTCGGGGAGCTGTCGGTAACCAGTTTCAAGCCGTAACTGAAATTTCAGTGCTTCCTGAATGCGCTCGATTCCGACAGGCTGTGCAGATACGCCTCGGGACGCGCTGCGACCAGGCATTTCACGCCGTGGTCCACTCCCGTGCGGCCATTTTGAAATGGGCCTGCCCGCCTGTGTTTCCGCTGGTCGCGGCGCTGATGGCGTTCGGTTGCCGGATCCATGGGCGCTGGTAGTACCATTGATACGGCTTGTCGCGGGTGGCGTCGCGCCCCTTGTGCTGCGCCAATCGTGATTGGTGCGGGGAATTGCCCGGGTCGCGGGGTGGTCAGGGGCCCAGGGTTTTGTGCCTGTCCGCGCTGGTGGGCGTCGGGGGGCTGCCCAAGTCGTTCATGAAGCGGCGGTTCAGCGCGATGCGGAGACGGCCCAGGCGGGTGCGCGCTCCGGGGGCCGCCACGCCCTTGTTCTCAGGACGGGACAGTGCGACGGCCGCGGCTGGACGGGCGTCCGATATGGGGGCCAGGCGTTCCTCGTCCAGATGCCGTTCGACCTCGATGTACTCGCCGGTGGGCGTGCGGCGGATGATGCCCGTCTCCAGCCCGTGCTCGACGAGGCCGAGGTCGCGGCGCTGGAGGCCGAGGCAGATCCGGTACGCGATGACGTACGCGAGCAGGGGGCCGAGGATGACGGCGAAGCGGAAGAACCAGGTCGTCCAGAACAGCGAGATGTCGAAGCGGTCGGCGATGACGTCGTTGCCGCCGGCCAGCCACAGGACGCCGTAGAACACGACGCCGCCCGCGCCGATGCCGGTGCGGGCGGGCACGTCGCGGGGACGGTCGAGCAGGTGGTGGATCTCGTGGTCGCCGGTGACCCAGCGTTCGAGGAAGGGGTAGACGGCGAGGCCGGTGAACAGCAGCCCCGGCACCACCAGCGCCGGGACGATCACGCTCATGGCGAGGGTGTGCCCCCAGGCGTTGATCTCCCAGGCGGGCATCATCCGGAGCGAGCCCTCCAGCCAGCCCATGTACCAGTCGGGCTGGGAGCCCGAGCTGATCGCGCCCGGGTCGTAGGGGCCGAACAGCCAGATGGGGTTGATCTGGAAGAACGTCGCCAGCAGCGCCGTTACGCCGAAGACCCAGAGGAAGAACGCGGTGGTCTTGGCGATGAACACGGGGAAGAACGGATAGCCGCGGACGGTGGTGTTGGAGCTGCCCTTCCCCGGGAACTGGGTGTGCGTCTGCCGCCAGGTCAGGACGACGGCATGCAGCGGGATGAGCGCGAGCAGGATGCCGGGGATCAGCAGGATGTGGATGACGTACAGCCGGGGGATGATCTCGTCCCCGGGGAACTCGCCGCCGAACAGGAACATCACCGCGTACGAGCCGACCAGCGGGAGCGAGGCGATGACACCTTCGAGGATGCGGATGCCGGTGCCCGAGAGCAGGTCGTCCGGGAGCGAGTAGCCGAACAGCCCGTTCAGCATGACGAGCATGAACAGCACGATCCCGATCAGCCAGTTCAGCTCCCGGGGCTTGCGGAACGCGCCGGTGAAGAAGTTGCGCAGCAGGTGGATGACGATCGCCGCCATGAAGATGACCGTCGACCAGTGGTGGATCTGCCGCATCAGCAGGCCGCCGCGCACGTCGAAGGTGATGTCGAGCGTGGACGCGTACGCCTCGCTCATCCGGACGCCCCGCAGCGGCTCGTAGGAGCCGTGGTAGATGACCTCGTCCATGCTCGGTTTGAAGAACAGGGTGAGGAACACCCCGGTGAGCAGGATGATGAAGAACGAGTACATCGCGATCTCGCCGAGCAGGAAGCTCCAGTGGTCGGGGAACGCCTTGCGGATCGCCTTGCGGAGGAACGGCGCGCCGCCGAAGCGGTCGTCCACGGCGCTACCCGTCGCGCCCAGGGCCTTCGGAGGGACGCGCGGAGCCTTCGGAGGGACGCGGTCGCCGGGACTCGTGGGCACGTGGACCACCTCGCGCATCGCTCGCTCGTCCACTCACTGTCGCACCGGACGGCGGGACGGGCCAGAGCGCCCGGCCTGTGATGTTTTGTAGCGAATTCGGCCGAACCTGGTCGATTCTCAACCTAGACTTTGCGCCCTGGCATGCACCAAGTCATGATTTGCCTCACACAGGTCACATAAGTAAGTAATTACCCCGGTGTACGGCGCGGAACGCAGGGGCAGGAGAGCGGCGGGAGGTACACGTGGCGGATGAGGGTTCCACCGCCTACGGGCACCCGTGGGCGGACGTCCCCAGGGAGCTTGCCGATCACATGCGGCCCCATCTCGACGAGGTGGCGGACGACATGATGCTGGAGATCCAGACGCGCGTCCGCGAGTACGACCGGCCGGGAGACGGTTCCTATTCGGGGACGCTCCGGCTCGCCGTCGAACGCGTCCTGCACTACTTCGTCGACCGGGTGGCCGACCCCGGTCACGACCCGACGTCGGTCACCGACTTCTTCCGCGCCATCGGACGGGGCGAGGCCGGCGAGGGCCGCAGCCTGGACGCCATGCAGACCGCGATGCGGGTCGGCGGCATGGTCGCCTGGCGCCGGATCACCGCGGGCGCCGACGCCCTGCACGCGTCCCCGCGCATGCTCGGCGCCGTCGGCGAGGTGCTGATGCAGTTCCAGGACGAGCTGGCCGCCGCGGCCGCCGAGGGGTACTCCCAGGCCAGGGCCGCCGTCGCGGGCGAGATGCAGCGCCGCCGCAAGCGGCTGCTCGACCTGCTGTTCGCCGACCCGCCCGCCGCGCCCGAGGCCATCGCCGACCTCGCCGCGGCCGCCCACTGGCCGCTGCCCCGCACGATCGCCGCCGTGGCGCTAGGCCGCCACCACCAGGACTCCCGCCATCCCGCGTTCCCGCCCGACGTCCTCGCCGACCTGACCCGCCGCACCCCGAGCCTGATCGTCCCCGACCCGGACGGCCCTGGCCGCGCCAAGCTCGTGGACCGCGCCCTGTCCGGCACGCTCGCCGTGGTCGGCCCGACCGTCCCCGTCGTGGAGGCGGCGCGCTCGATCCAGTGGGCCCGCAAGACCCTCTGGCTCGTCCAGCGCGGGGTGATCGAGGCCGAGAGCGGCGTGATCCGCAGCGTGGAGCACATGTCGACGCTGATCCTCTTCCAGGACGAGGAGCTCATCACCTCGCTCGCCGACCTGCGCCTCGCGCCGCTGGCCCACCTGCGGGCCAGCCAGCAGGACCGCCTCGCCGAGACCCTGCTGGCCTGGCTCCAGTCGGGCCGCAACGCCAACGAGGTCGCGATGCGGCTCCACGTGCACCCGCAGACCGTCCGCTACCGGCTGCGCCAACTGGAGGAGCTGTTCGGCGACCAGCTGCTGGACCCCGACCTGCGCTTCGACCTGGAGATCGTGCTGCGGGCGCGGGCGCTGCTGGCCGGAGGGCCGGGCGAGCACATCGCCCCGCCCGCCCGCGAGGCGGTCGGCGACAGCGCCGAGGTCGTCAGCTTCCCCCGCGGCTGACCCGCCCGCCTCCGGGGTGGATCCGCAGCCGCTCGGCGGTGGCGACGCGCTCGGCCAGCCGGGTCTGGGCGTCGCACAGCAGCCACAGCTCGCCCTCGTCGGAGGCGACGAGCTCCTCCAGGCAGCCGTTCAGCAACTGGTAGTCGGTCAGGGGGGACACGCGCGAGGCGCGCAGGCCCGCGGCCGAGCGCTCGGCGTGCCACCCGGGCATGCACGTGATCACCGACATCACAGCGGACTCCTTGGTCGCCCCATGGTAGGTCTACCGTAAAGCGGCCGTCCTGCCGCCACAACGCGTTCGCGAACACCGACCGTTTCCGGTCGTTCGCGGGGCGTGAGGCCCGCGTTCGAGCGGGCGGCCGGGGCCGATCGATACAACGCTGTACCGTGTGAGGGCAACGCCCGCAGTTCGGAGCAGGAACTGGTATGCCTCGACCCCCCGCCAAGGCTCAGGCGATCACGAGCGCGCTGGCCGCTCGCATCGTCGAAGGTGAGCTGGACCCGGGCGCGTGGCTGCCGTCCGAGCGCGAGCTGGCCCGCGAGTACGGCGCCGACCGCTCCACCGTCCGCCGGGCCCTGCGGATGCTCGCCGAACACGGACTCGTCCAGCTCAGGCACGGCGCGGGCGCCCAGGTGCGGGCCGGGCAGCCGGTGCGGCGCGCCGCGTCCGACATCACCCGGCAGGTCGGGGCGTGGCGCGGCTTCCACGTGTCGGCGCAGGCGGGCGGGCGCAGGCCGTTCACCCGCACCACGGTCAGCGAGGTGGAGGCGGGCGCGCCGGTCGCGCGGCGGCTCGGGGTCCCCGTGGGGACGAGGGTGCTGGAGCGGGCGCGGGTCCAGGGCGTCGACGGCGAGCCGCCCGTCCAGACGGCGACGACGTGGGTGCGCCTGGAGATCGTCGAGCGGATCCCCGTCCTGCGCGAGGTCGACACCGGGCCGGGCGGCATCTACTCGCGGCTGGAGGAGATCGGGTACCGGATCCTGTTCGAGGAGTCGGTGACGTGCCGCCTGCCCCGCCCGGACGAGCAGGAGACGTTGCGGATCGGTGCCGACCAGCCCGTCCTGACCCTGTGGCGCCGCGCATGCGACCAGGATGAGCGGGTGGTCGAGGTCACCCACCGGGTGGTGGTGGGCGACCGCCACGAACTCGTCTACCGATACGGCTCGGGAGCCTGACTTGAACAACGCCGGGGAGCACGCGGTCCGCCAGGTCGCCACGCGGGTGGTGTACGAGAACCCGTGGATGGTCGTCCGCGAGGACGACGTCGAGCGGCCGGACGGCTCGCGCGGCATCTTCGGGGTCGTCGACAAGCCCGACTTCGCCCTGATCATCCCGGCGGAGGACGACGGGTTCCACATGGTCGAGGAGTACCGCTACCCGATCGGGCGCCGCACCTGGAGCTTCCCGCAAGGGACGCTGCCGGGCCAGGCGCGGGCGGAACCGGAGGAGCTGGCGCGCCGGGAGCTGGCCGAGGAGACCGGCTTCCGCGCGGAGAACATGCTCCGTCTCGGCTTCCTGCACAGCTCGCACGGGTCGAGCGGGCAGGGCTTCAACGTCTTCCTCGCCACCGGCCTGAAGCCGGGCGAGGCCGCCCGGGAGCACGAGGAGCAGGACATGCGGCAGCGCTGGCTGCCCAGGTCCGAGTTCAAGACCATGGTCCGCGACGGCCTCATCACCGACGACTCCACCCTCGCCGCCTACACCCTCCTGACCTTCCACGAGGCTGAGTGACCCCGCGCCACCTGATGCCGCCGGCATGACGTGAGCACTGGTCCATCAGGGCTCTGAGTGACCTCAACTGTCACGCGATCGCGTTGACCTGACCGGTGGGGCAATGCCGAAGGCGAGCCCCACCGGGAAGATCGCGAAGCGATGCCGCGATCGCCCAAGCACGGTTAGGAGCGCGAGCCGCTAGGCGAGCTCGCTGGGCCGCGATTGAATGAGCGGAGGCAGGACGACGCGGATTCGGCAGCCGGTCGGGGTGTCCAGGACGGTGATGTCTCCGCCGTGCAGGTCGGTGGCCCAGCGGGCGATGGCCAGGCCGAGGCCCGTCCCGCCGCCGGGCGTTCCGGCGCGGGGGCCGAAGGCGGCGCCGCGCGAGAAGCGCTCGAAGACGCGTGCCCGCTCCTCCGGCGGGATGCCCGGCCCCTCGTCGGCGACCTCCAGGACCAGCCCGCCCGGCCCGTGCCCGGGACGGGCGGTGACCGTGACGGGCGTGCCCGGCGGGCCGTGGCGGGCGGCGTTGTCCAGCAGGTTCGCGACGACCTGGTGGAGGCGGTCGCGGTCGGCGGTGGCGTGCAGCCCGGGCGCGACGTCGGAGGCGAACGCCGTGTCCGGATGCCCGGCGGCGGCCTCGGCGGTGACGTCGGCGACGAACGCGGCGACGTCCAGGCGGTCCAGGTCGAGCGCCGCGGCGCCCGCGTCGACGCGCGACAGGTCGAGCAGCTGCGTCACCAGGCGGCCGAGCCGCTCCGTCTGCTCCAGCGCCGAGTCGAGGACGTCCGGGGACGCGGGCGTGACGCCGTCCGCGACGTTCTCCAGGACGGCCCGCAGCGCGCTGATCGGCGTGCGCAGCTCGTGCGAGACGTTCGCGACGAACTCGCGGCGCTGGCGGTCCACCTCGGCGAGGTCGGCGGCCATCCGGTTGAACGCCTGGGCCAGCTCGCCGACCTCGTCCCTGGAGGTGGCCCTGACCCGGCGGCTGTAGTCGCCGCGCGCCATCGCGCGGGCCGCCGCCGTCATCTCCCGCAGCGGCGCGGTCATCCCGTGCGCGAGGAGCTGGATCACGACGAGCGAGATCAGCACGCCGACCGGGAGCGTCTGCCGCGCCCGGAACCCCAGCGGATACCCCCACAGGACGATCAGGATGGCGACGCACGCCGTCACCACGACCACGACGCCGAACTTCACCTTGATCGAGCGCAGCGGGTCCAGCGGGCGCGGCAGCCTCGCCCACAGCCTGTGGGCGACGCGCGGCTCCCCGGCGCCGGTCACCGGGCGGCCTCCAGGCTGTACCCGACGCCGTGGACGGTGCGGATGAGGTCGGGGCCGAGCTTGCGGCGCAGGGCCTTGACGTGGCTGTCCACCACCCGGGTCCCGGACGCGTCCGCCCAGTCCCACACCTGCTCCAGCAGGACGGCGCGGGTCAGCACCATGCCGCGGTTGCGGACGAGGCAGGCGAGCAGGTCGAACTCGGTCGGCGTGAGGTGCACCTCCGCGCCGTCCCGCCGGACCCGCCGGGCCCGCGGATCGACCTCCAGCGGCCCGGCCCGCAGCGGCTCGCGCGCCGCGGCGTCCGGTGCCGGGCGCTCGACGCGGCGCAGCACCGCGCGGATCCGGGCGACCAGCTCGCGCATGCTGAACGGCTTGGTCACGTAGTCGTCGGCGCCCACGCCGAGGCCGACGAGCAGGTCCGTCTCGTCGTCCCGCGCGGTCAGCATCAGGACGGGCACGGGACGCTCGGCCTGGACGCGGCGGCAGACCTCCAGGCCGTCGAACCCGGGCAGCATCACGTCCAGGACGATGAGGTGCGGCTCGAAGGAGCGGGCGCGCTCGACCGCCGCCGGACCGTCCGCGGCCGCCTCGACCGTGAACCCCTCGGCGGCGAGCCGGTCGGCCACCGCCCGCGCGATCGTCGGCTCGTCCTCGACCACGAGGATGCGCGACTCGTTGCCTGTCACGGACCAGACTCTAGAAGCCCGTCATGTGTGCGAAGCGCGCGAATTGTGCAGAACCCGTGAAACCCCTCCGCGTCTCGGGCACAGATCGTCAGGGGCCGATGGGCCAGGTGTGGACGGGGGCGTTGCCGCGCATGTGCTCGGCGTAGGCGCGGGTCATCATGCGGAGGGCCTCGTGGCGGGGCGTGCCGCGGGACTCCTCGATCGAACGGACGGTCTCGATCTGCCAGGCGGCACCGGTCTGGCCGGTCAGGCAGCGGTTCTCGATGATGCCGAGCAGCCGGTCGCGCCGCGCCGGGTCGACGCCCCAGCGGTCCAGGCCCTCGTGCGCGAGGGGCAGCAGCGTGCGAAGGATGAGCTCGGTGGCGGGGACCTCGCGCATTCCCGGCCAGTAAAGGGCGGAGTCCAGGCCGTCGCGGGCGGCGCGGTGCAGGTTGTCCTCGGCGGCGCTGAACGACATCCGCGACCAGACGGGCCGCTCCTCCTCGGCCAGCATCCGCACGACGCCGTAGTAGAACGCGCCGTTGGCGATCACGTCGGCGGCGGTCGGCCCGGCGGGCAGCACCCGGTTCTCCACGCGCAGGTGGGGACGGCCCTTCACGACCGCGTAGATCGGACGGTTCCAGCGGTAGACCGTCCCGTTGTGCAAGGTCAGCTCGCCCAGCTCGGGAATGCCGCCCTCGTCCAGCACGGCGCCCGGCTCCTCCTCGTCGCACAGCGGCAGCAGCGCCGGGAAGTAGCGGGTGTTCTCCTCGAACAGGTCGAACACGGACGTCACCCAGCGCTCGCCGAACCACACCCGGGGACGGACGCCCTGGGCCTTCAGCTCGTCCGGACGGGTGTCGGTGGCCTGCTCGAACAGGGGGATGCGGGTCTCGTGCCAGAGCCGGTGCCCGAACAGGAACGGGGAGTTGCAGGCCATCGCGACCTGGGCGCCCGCGATCGCCTGAGCGGCGTTCCAGTAGGCGCCGAACTGGTCGGGGCTGACCTGGAGGTGGAACTGGACGCTCGTGCACGCGGCCTCGGGGGTGATGTTGTCGGCGTGCATGCGGAGCGGTTCGTCCCCGTCGATGGCGATGTGCATCTCCTCGCCCCGCGCCGCGAAGATCTGGTCGTTCAGCATCTTGTAGCGGGCGTTGGACGAGATGGTCTCCTCGCCGATGTCGGTGCGGCGCAGCGTCGGCAGGATGCCGATCATGACCAGCTGCCCGGCGATCTCGCGGGCGCGGGCGTCGGCGCGGTCGAGATGGTCGCCGACCTCGGCCTCCAGTTCGCCGGTCCCCTCCCCGCCCAGCTCGCGGGGCGGAATGTTGATCTCCAGGTTGAACTGGCCGAGCTCGGTCGCCCAGGCCGGGTCGGCGATGGCCTTCAGCACGTCCGCGTTGCGCATCAGGGGGTCACCGAGCGCGTCCACCAGGTTGAGCTCGATCTCCAGGCCGATGTGGGGGCGGTCGAAGTCGAACTGCGACTCACCCAGCATGCGCGCGAGGACGTCCAGGCATCTGCGCACCTTGTCGCGGTAGCGCCGCCTGTCCTCGCCGCTGATGGTGACCGATGCCACGTCCCTGCCCATGTATCCCGTCCCTGTGCTTGAGGACTGTCGTAAACGGGATGTCCCGGTATGGGGAGGTAAAAACCCGGCACGCTGATTCGGACCGTGATTGGTGACCGGCCGGTAGCGTTCGCCAACGTTGCGGTGCGGTTCCCTCCCGACGTGACACGCTGTGATGGACGGCGAGGCCCACCCGTCGCCGCCCGTGAAACGGCGGCCACCCCCCCGGGCGGCGCCGACGGACCAATTCAGGTGCGCTGAACGGGAGGGCCGATGCGGATGCGCCCCCGGTCGATCAGGGCCAGGGACACGCTGATCGCCGCCGTGCTCGCCGTCCTCGTGTTCGGGATCACCGCCGCGGGGGTCGACCTCGCCGTCCGCGGCGCCGTCAAGTCCGACCTCCTCGAACAGATCCAGATCGACGCGCGCCGGGCGAGCGGCGGCGTCCGCGACGGGACCCTCGCCACCCCGATCCCGGACGAGACCGGCGGCCGGATCCTCGTGCAGGTCGTCGGCCCGGGCGGCCACGTCCTCGACTCCACACCCGCCGCCGCGGGCAAGGCCCCGGTGAGCACACTGTGGCCGTCCCGCAACATCCGCGTCCGCGACTTCACCGCGTGCCAGGGCGACTGGCCGGACCGCGACTGCTTCGTCGTCGAGGCGATCCGCGCCACCACCGCGCCCGACTCCGTGGTCGTGTACGCCTGGGAGCCGATGCCGTCCTACCTGGTGACGGGCCTGCTGGAGGGGCTGCTCGCCGGGGGCGTCCTGGTGCTGGCCGCGCTCGTCGCCTGGATCACCTGGCACGTCGTCGGACGGACGCTCGGCCCGGTCGAGGCGATCCGCGCCCAGCTCGCCGAGATCAGCGCCAGCGACCTGAGCCGCCGCGTCCCCGAGACGCCCGGGCAGGACGAGATCGCGCAGCTCGCCCGGACCGCCAACGCGACGCTCGACCGGCTGGAGAGCGCGGTCGGGCGGCAGCGGCAGTTCGCCTCCGACGCCTCCCACGAGCTCCGCACGCCGATCGCCGGGCTGCGCGCCAACCTTGAGGACGCCTCGATGCACCCGGAGGACAACGACCTGCGGGCCGTCGTCGACTCGGCGCTGCGCGACACCGACCGGCTGGAGTCGATCGTCACCGACCTCCTCCTGCTCGCCCGCATCGGGACGGGCGGGACCGCCGCCCAGGAGCCCATCGACCTGGCCGAGCTGGCCGACGCGGAGATCCGCAGGCGCACGTTCCAGCTGAAGATCGCCACCGAGTTCGACGCCGGCGTCACCGTGCGCGGCGTCCGGATGCAGCTCGTCCGGCTGCTGGGCAACCTCCTGGACAACGCCGAGCGGTACGCGGACGGCGTCATCGCGGTGGAGGTGACCCGCGAGGGCGGCCAGGCCCTGCTGACGGTCACCGACGACGGCGCGGGCATCGCCTCCGAGGACCGCGAGCGCGTCTTCGAGCGCTTCACCCGGCTCGACACCGCCCGTAGCCGCGGCGCCGGCGGGACGGGCCTCGGCCTCGCCATCGCCCGCGAGATCGCCCACGCCCACGGCGGAACCCTCCACATCGTGGACTGCTCCCGCGGCACCCGCTTCGCCCTCCACCTCCCGCTGAGCGCCCCCGACGAATAGGAAAGGGCCGTCCATGCGGACGGCCCTTTCCGGGGTGGCGCGCCCAGGGTGCGGTGGGGCGCCGGGAGGAAGGTCTCGGGTCAGGCGCGGACGGCCTGGATCTCCAGCTGGAGGTCGACCTTGTCGCCGAGGAGGGCCTTGTCGCCCTTGAGGGGCACGTTGAACTCGATGCCCCAGTCCTTGCGGTTGATCGTGGTGGAGGCGGAGAAGCCGGCGCGCGTGCCGCCCCAGGGGTCCTCGGCGACGCCGTGGAACTCGACCTGGAGGCTGACCGGACGGGAGACGCCCTTGATGGCCAGGTCGCCGTCCAGGTAGTACTCGCCGCCCTCGGCGCGGACGTTCGTGGCGGTGAAGGTCATGACGGGGTGGTTCTCGACGTCGAGCACGTCGGAGGAGCGGACGTGCGCGTCGCGGTCGGCGTTGCGCGTGTCGAGCGAGGCCATGGTGATCTCGGCGGTCGCCGTGGACTGGGCGAGCTCGTCGGCGATCTTCACGGTGCCGGAGAACTCGGTGAAGCTGCCCCGTACCTTGGTCATGAGGTGCCGGATCGAGAAGGCGACCTCCGAGTGCGCGGGGTCGATGTTCCAGGTGCCGGTGGTCAGCCCCGGGGCGATGGTCTCGATGCTCATGGTGGCTCCAGTGACGCTAGTGATTGAACCTTCAACGACTTGAGTCGAGGTTAGTTGAGTGTTCAAACACATGTCAAACCCCCCTTGTTCCCGCCCCCGCCACCCGTCGCGGCTACCGACGGGCTGAACGGCGCGTTCACGCCCGAGGACGGGGAGCGTCTCGTCCTCGCCGCGCAGCGCCCCTCCGGCGTCGACCTAGCCGTCGTGGAATCCCTGGCCACCGTCCTGGCCGTCCAGCGTCGCACCGAGGACACGATCGGCTCTGGACCGCTCGTCGGGCCCGTGCGTGCTCAGCTCGCCGCGATCGAGGGCATGGTCATCGACGCACGCGGCGACGTCCGCCGACCGTTGCTGGACGTCGCCGCCCAGTGGGCCCAGTTCGCCGGATGGCTCCATACCAGCGTCGGCCGGACCGACCAGACTCTTGAGTACCTCAATCGCCGTCGAAGAGGCCGACGACGTGCACCCGGACGGCGCGCGACCGTGGGAGTACTACTACTTCGCGCCCGGATTCTTCACCCTGGAGCACGGGACGGCGTATCGGATCCTCGGCCGCACCGATCCCGAGCACAACGCCAGGGCGATCGAACTGCTCACCTCCGGCCTGGACGACCTCCTGGCCGAGATGCGCGCGTCGGAGTGGGCGGGCGAGTTCGTTTACCAGCTCGGCCGCGCCCACCAACAGGCAGGCGAGCGGGGCCAGATCGCGGACGAGCTGGACGCGCTCGCGCGCCGAGTCACGTCAGACCGCCTCGCCCTGCACGCAGCCGACCTACGCTGACAGGGCGTCACCTGAGGCGGCCGGTGGGTCAGGCGGTGGCTTTTGCGGCTGTCTCTTATACACAGCTGACGCTGCCGACGA
>NZ_SMKU01000710.1 GCF_004349215.1 Actinomadura rubrisoli
CCCCCGGCCCCGGCCCCACGAACATGGCGAGCAAGGCGAGTGCGACAGGGGGATAATCGAGTGATCCGGGTGACGCTGGCCGACGACCAGACACTGGTACGGGCGGGATTCCGGTCGATCCTGGAAGGCGAGGACGACATCGAGATCGTCGCCGAGGCCGGCGACGGGGAACAGGCGGTCCGGCACGCCGCCCAACTGCTGCCCGACGTGGTGCTGATGGACATCCGCATGCCCGTCCTGGACGGGCTGGAGGCCACCCGCCGCATCATGACCGACCCGCGCCTCACCGCCGTCCGCGTCGTGATCCTCACCACCTTCGACCTCGACGACTACGTCTACGGCGCCATCAAGGCCGGCGCCAGCGGATTCCTGGTCAAGGACACCGAACCAACCGAGCTGATCCACGGCGTGCGGGTCGTGGCGCGCGGCGACGCGCTGCTGGCCCCCACCGTCACCCGGCGCCTCATCGCCGAGTTCGCCTCCCGCATCACCGCCCCGCCGCCCGCCGTGGAGCTGAGCGCCCTCACCGACCGCGAACGCGAGGTGCTCGAACTGGTCGCCGCGGGACTGTCCAACGAGGAGATCGCCGGACGGCTGGTCCTCAGCCCCGCCACCGCCAAGACCCACGTCAGCCGTATCCTGGCCAAACTGGGGGCACGCGACCGGGCCCAGCTCGTCGTCCTGGCCTACGAGAGCGGCATGATCCGCCCCGGCTGGCTCAGCTGACCGGCACCGCCGCCCCGGCCCTGGGGGGCGACGGGAGTGCAACGGGGCGGGGCACCGCGGTGTTGAACGGATGTGACGGTTACGGACGAAGCACTCACCCAGGCGACCGCACCCGCCACCAGCCCGACCCACGACCCAAGCCCAGGCCCGGGTCCGGGTGACGGCGGGACCGGCGGCGCGGGCACCGGCGACGGCGCGGCAGCCGAGGTCCTGGCCGCCCTCGCCGACGACCTCGACACCGGATTCGCCGCCCTCTACCGGGCCTACCGCGGCGCGGTGTTCTCCACCGCGCTGCGGCTGTGCGGCCGCTGGGCCGAGGCCGAGGACCTGGCCGCCGAGGCGTTCCTGCGCGCCTACCGCGCCCTGTGCGGGTACGGGCCCGAGCGGATCGCCGAGCTACGCCCCCGCGCGTGGCTGCTGACCATCCTGACCAACCTATGGCGCAACAGCCTGCGCACCGCCGCGCGGCGCCCGCCGCCCGGCCCGCTGGAGGACGCGCCCGACCCGCC
>NZ_SMKU01000711.1 GCF_004349215.1 Actinomadura rubrisoli
GCACCCCCGCCGCCGTCCGCGCGCGGCCCCGGCGGGCCGTCCGAAACGGCGACCGGCGCGGCCGCGGGGGAGGTGTTCGCGGGCACGCCGGGCGCGCAGGTGTTCGACGCGCTGCGCGCCGCGCCCGCGCGGATCGACCTGTCACCCGGCGTACCCGACCTGGCCGCCTTCCCCCGCGCGGCGTGGCTGCGCGCCGAGCGGGCGGTGGTGGGCAGCCTGTCCGCGCCCGGGTTCGGGTACGGGGACCCGCGCGGCACCCCCGCGCTGCGCACCGCGGTCGCCGACTGGCTGGCCCGCAACCGCGGGATCCGCGCCGACCCCGCCGAGGTCGTCGTGGTCGCGGGCACCGCGCAGGCCCTGGGGCTGCTGGCGCGGGTGCTCCAGGCGGCGGGGGTCGGCGCGGTGGCGGTGGAGGACCCCGGATCGCTGGGCACCCGCCAGCATCTGGCGCACTGGGGGCTGGCGACCCCGCCCGTCCCCGTCGACGCCCACGGAGTCCGCGTCGCGGACCTGCGGGCGTCCGGGGCGCCCGCGGTGCTGCTGACACCCGCGCACCAGTTCCCCACCGGCGTCGTCCTGGACGGGGCGCGGCGCCGCGCGCTGATGGACTGGGCCGCCGCCGGCGGACTCATCGCCGAGGACGACTACGACGCCGAGCACCGCTACGACCGCCCGCCCGCCGCCGCGCTGCGCTCGACGCTCCCCGACCGGGTGTTCTACGCCGGCAGCGTGTCCAAACTGCTGGCGCCCGCGCTGCGGATCGGCTGGATGCTGGCGCCGCCCGCCCACCACGACGCGCTGGTGGAGGCCAAGCGGTTCGCCGACCTCGGCAACGCCGCGCTGCCGCAGCTGGTGCTGGCCCGGCTGATGGAGTCGGGGGAGCTGGAGCGCCACCTGCGGCTGCTGCGGCGCCGCCACCGCCGGCGCCGTGATGCGATGATCGAGGCGATCCGGGCGCGGCTGCCCGGCGCGGTCGTCCACGGCGCCGCCGCGGGCCTGCACCTCACCGTCACCTTCGGCGCGTCCCTGGACGACACGGCCCTGGCCGCACGGGCCCTGGAGCGCGGGGTGAAGACCCAGCCGCTGTCATGGCACGCCCAGCGCCCCTGCCGCCCGGGCCTGGTCCTGGGCTACGCCGCCCGCTCCCCGACGCAGATCGCCGAAGGCGTCGCCGTCATCGCCGAAGCCCTGCGCACCCGCCCCTGACC
>NZ_SMKU01000712.1 GCF_004349215.1 Actinomadura rubrisoli
GATGGGGGATCGGGGACGTGGGGGCACGCCCGGGACGTACGCGGGAGCTTACCGGTCAGTACCAAGCACGCGGGAGCGGTCGCCGAGGGCGCTTCTACCAACGCGGGCCAGGCATCGGAGGTGCCCGTCCCGGGGCATGATCGCTATTGGACGGGCCGTTTGAGAGGTCCTGTAAGGTGAGCCCGGGACGCCTGACGCGGCCCTCTGGCCGCGAAGGCGTCGGCAGCCCTCCGGAGGTGTTCATGCGGCGACCGGTCGGCCTGGTCCTGATCGGCCTGGGCGCTTTCTTCCTCTCGCTCGCGCCCCTGGTCCGGTTCTATGTGGCCGACCAGGTGGTCCAGGCGCCCCTCAACCGCTACCAGCTGACGCGGCTGGAGGCGAAGAACGCCGCCTACTTCGACGCCGCCACGCTCAAGCTCAAGACGGGCGTGACGCTCAGGGCCAACAACACCGTGCGCGGCGACGTCCGGGCCAACGAGGGCAACAACAAGATCGCCGTCTGGGACTCCAGCACCAACATCTACGACCAGGCCGTCCCGGACAAGCCCGTCCAGATCCAGGGCTTCCGGATGGCGTTCGACCGGCGCACGGGCGAGCTGGTCAACTGCTGCGGCGTCAACGTCGACGGCGACAACACCGTCCGGATGTCCGGCTACGGGCTGCTGTTCCCGATCGCCAACGTGCACAAGCGCGACTACCCGTTCTTCGACATGACGACCAAGCAGTCGTCGCCGATGCGCTTCAACGGGGTCGAGGAGGTCCACGGCCTGACGGCCTACCGCTTCACCCAGCACGTCCCGGTGACGAAGACCGCCGCGCTCGACACCAAGCTGCCCGGACGGCTGCTCGGGCTGGGCGGCAAGGTCAAGGACCAGAAGGTCGACCGCTACACCGAGGCGTACAACACCTTCTGGGTCGACCCGCGCACCGGCATCCCGGTCAAGCACCGCGAGAACGTCCGCAGCACCGTCCAGACGCGCGACGGCAAGGGCAAGATGGTCGTCGCGCTCGCCGACCTCATCACGATCGACCAGGACCAGAAGGGCCTGGTCGGGGTGGCCGACGACACGGCCCTGAAGATCGACGCGGTCCGCGCCTACATTCCGGTCGCGTCCGTCCTGCTCGGGCTGGTCCTGCTGGTCGTCGGGGGCGTCCTGGGCCTCTCGCGCGTCGCCCCCGGCCCGCCCAAGACCCCGCGC
>NZ_SMKU01000713.1 GCF_004349215.1 Actinomadura rubrisoli
AGGGGCTCGGCGGGGCCGAAGCCCTCGGACGGGGCGGGGAAGGCGGGACCCCAAGAGTCCTCGGGAGAAAAGCTCTGTTGATCGTCTCGCCTACTAGGGGACCCGGGGCGGTCTCCGTACAAGGCGGTCCTTCCGGCGGTCGCACGCGCATGGACACGCGCACGAGCTGGTTTCACCCCTGGCCCGGCCGCCGTCCGGAGGTGGGACGGTGGCGGACCCTGCCGGTGCCGTTCGCGTCGCGCGTTGTCAGGGGGTGCGCAGCGGGCGGGCACCGCTCGGGGTGCTTACGAGAGGACACAATGCCCGAGCACGAGGGCGGCTCCGCAACCGAAACGAGACGATTGCTGCCGGTGGGACGGTTGTCAACTCGACCGGAACACCGCCGAAACACCGCAGGGACCTGGGATTCCTCGCCTTCGCCCAGGATTCTGTGACCTTCGTCACAACTCCACGGTACGAAGTTTAACGATCACCCTGTGTAGAGAGATCCACAGAGATTCTCACGAGAGAACCCGGCGGCCCGCTGTGAGGACGGGCCACCGGGCCTCTCAAGCGTCAGCCGACCGCGCCGCGGGAGGTCGCGCGCCGGACGACGGCGCCGGACGACGGCGGGGCGCGGTCAGCCGGGTGCGGTCAGACGCCCACGTCCCCGAGCATGTCGGTCACGAGCGCGGCGATGGGCGACCGCTCCGACCGCGTCAGCGTCACGTGCGCGAACAGCGGGTGCCCCTTGAGCCGCTCCACCACGGCGGCGACGCCGTCGTGCCGCCCGACCCGCAGGTTGTCGCGCTGCGCCACGTCATGCGTCAGGACGACCCGCGAGCCCGACCCGATCCGCGACAGGACGGTGAGCAGCACGCCGCGCTCCAGCGACTGCGCCTCGTCCACGATCACGAACGCGTCGTGCAGCGACCGGCCGCGGATGTGGGTGAGCGGCAGGACCTCCAGCATGCCACGGTCCAAAACCTCGTCGATGACCTCCGGAGTGGTCACCGCCGACAGCGTGTCGTAGACGGCCTGCGCCCACGGCGACATCTTCTCGTTCTCCGAGCCCGGCAGGTAGCCGAGTTCCTGCCCGCCCACCGCGTACAGGGGCCGGAACACCACCACCTTGCGGTGCTGCCGGCGCTCCATGACCGCCTCCAGCCCCGCGCAGAGGGCGAGGGCCGACTTGCCCGTCCCCGCC
>NZ_SMKU01000714.1 GCF_004349215.1 Actinomadura rubrisoli
GCCTAGGCGTGCGGGGCGGCCCGGCCGCGCGCCCAGGCCGCCCCGCACGCCTAGGCCCGGCCCCGTGACCATCCCTGGCCCGGTATCCACGCCCGGTCCTGTACTTACGCCTGGCCCCGTACTTACGCCCGGCCCCGTACTTACGCCCGGCCCCGTACTAACGCCTGGCCCTGTATCCACGCCTGGCCCCGTGCTTACGCCTGGCCCTGTATCCACACCCGGCCCCGTGCTTACGCCCGGCCCCGTATCTACGCCCGGGCCCGTATCTACGCCCGGCCCTGTATCAACGCCCAGTCCCGTGACGGGTCCTGAGCCTGCGACGGGTCAGGAGCCCGAGCCCGGGACGGACGAGCCCCCCGGTCTCTTCGGCGCCCCGAAGCCCGAGGGCGGAGAGCCGATCTTCGCGCGCGGCGGCGTCCGTTGCACTCTGAGTTTCAACGTGCGCAAGTCCGGCACCTACTACTTCCTCACCACGGGCGCCTGCGCCGAAGTGGGTTTGAAGATTTACGCCGATCCGGCGCTGACCGTCGAACTCGGCACCGTCGTCGCGGTCACGAATACCGCCACCGGCCTCGTCCGCTATGTCAATCCCCGCGTGGAGAGGCCCGGCAGTGTGCGGACGCCCACGGGGTCCCAGGACGTCACGGCGGCGCGCAGTCCGGAAGTCGGCCGGCGGGCCTGCCGTACCAGTGCCGTCACCGGAATAAAGTGCGGCACCGTGACGGCGCGTGACCAGAGCGTGCGCTTCCAGAAAGGGACGATCACCGGTCTGGCGAGGACGACCATCTGCACAAGGCGCGGCGAAACCCCGGGGGCGCCCTACCTCTCCGGCACTTTCGCGCTCGGCTTGCGCATGGGCGCCGGCGAAAACTGCGCCGGCGGCGGGTCGTCCTTCTTTCAGCCGATCGACGAAGTCCTCAGCGCGTTCGGCGTCAACGTTTACTGAGCCCCCGCCGTCGCCGCGGCCGTGCCGGTGAGGTCGGCGGTGGGCTTGCGCACGTCGTACGGCGGCCATGGCTGGAAAAGCCGGCGTGCCTCCGCGTGGGGAGGATCAGTGAGGTCTTTCCAACCTCAGTTGGCGTGATGGTGCAGGGCGAGGATCGCCTGGACGATCGCGGTCAGGCGGCTTGGTGAGCAGCGAGCCTTCCGCAGGATGCACCAGCTCTTGAGGGTGGCGGCGCCC
>NZ_SMKU01000715.1 GCF_004349215.1 Actinomadura rubrisoli
CGGTTTGACCTCGTGGGCGGGGTCGCCGGGGGCGAGACCCTCGCGCAGCGCGAAACGGTGCAGGCCGCGGACGGCGACCAGCGCGCGCGCCGCCGAGCCCGCCGACAGCGGCGGATGGTCGTCGTCGCCTTCGCGCAGGCTCACCAGGAACGCGCGGACGTCGTCCTCGGCGATCTCGTCGATGCCCGCGCGGCCCCGCTCGCCCTGGACCTGCGCGTAGCGGCGCAGGTCGCGGCGGTAGGAGCTGAGGGTGTTGGCGGCCAGGCCCCGCTCGACGGCGAGATGCCCCAGGTAGGTGCGCACGGCGGCGTCGAGAGCGGATCCCGGGCCGGCGTCTTCCGCGGGGGGCCGCGCGGCGCTCCGGCCCGTCGTGCTCGGGGACAGTGCGGCACCTCTTCTGGCGGTCGGGCGATGGGACGTGCCCATCATGCCCGGTCATGGCGCGCGGGGGGACCTCAACGCGGCGGCGGAAGCGGTCAGTCCTCCGGGGCGTCGACGGGACGCAGGTCGCGGTACCCGGCGTCGCGGGCGGCCCGCACGGCGAGGATTCCCACCGCGGCGATCATGTTGTGCACCTCTCCGGCGAGCACCTTGCGGACGGCCTCCTCCAGCGGGACCCACACGACCGGCATGTCGGCCTCCTCGTGCACCCGCTCGAAGTCGATCTCGTCCGCGGGCACCTCGGTGAGGCCGCGCGCCAGGAAGATCCGGACGCGCTCGTCGGACATGCCGGACGAGGGGAACACGTCGACCAGGGTGTCCCAGCGCTCGGCGCGGTACCCGGCCTCCTCCAGCAGCTCGCGCTCGGCGAGCTTGTGCAGCGGCTCGCCGTCCACGTCGCGCAGCCCGGCGGGCGCCTCCCACAGCAGCCGGCCGACGGGGTGCCGGTACTGGCGCAGCAGGAGAACACGGTCGCGGTCGTCGAGGGCGAGGATGCCGACCGAGCCGAGGTGCTCGATCACGTCCCGTCCGACGATCTCGGTGCCGTCCCCGCCCGGCATCTCGACCCGGTCCTGGCGGACCTTGAAGATGTGCCCCTCGAACGCGGTCGCCGTCCCGGCCACCGGCCATTGCTCGGGACGGTCCCGCACGTCGTCCGGGCCGGTCATGAGGCGGCCGCGTCGCCGCGGGCCTCGGCGTAGTCGAGTGCGGCGGTCACCAGGCCGGTGAACAG
>NZ_SMKU01000716.1 GCF_004349215.1 Actinomadura rubrisoli
ATCCGGGCTCGACGGTTCCGGCGCCGAGGGCGGTGGGGTCGCCGTTTCGGAGGCCGCCTGTTCAGGGGTTGGTGGGGCCGGGTCTTGGGCTTTGCCTCCGGACTCGATTGCGGCCTGGAGTTCGGCCACCGTGTATGAGTCGATCGCCGTGTGGGCGTCGTCGGCGTAGGGCGCCCCGTTGGATGCGGGCCGGGATCCGTTCGTTGAGGAGGTTGTCCCTCCGGCGACGGGGTTCGGTCCCGATAGGGCGTTGGGGTCGACCGTTCCGTAGGGGTTGGAGACGTCGTGCGTGGTGGACGGCCGCGCCGGTGGGCGTGTGTGGTCCAGGCGGGCCAGGGCGGAGGCGTCCAAGAGGACTTCGCTCGGCAGGCCGGGGTTGACCGCGAGCTGCCAAGCGGGGTCGGGCCACCCTGAGGCGAGTTGGGCGAAGGAGGTGCGGCGGTAGAGGCCGGGGTGGTCTCCGGTGCGGGCCAGGGCGCCGGGGGAGGTGAACACGGTGACGTACGTGCCGGTGCCGATGGTGATGGTCGGCAGCTCGGCGTGATCGGGGTCCTCGACGGCGCGGCCGGTCGCCGGAAGGACGAGGTCGGCGCTCGCCAGGAGCTCGAAGTAGGTGGTGTGGTCGCCGTGCTCCTTGGCGTCGGCGAGCCGGGGCTCCAGCAGGTCGGCGTTGACGCCGGGGACGCCGTCCAAGGGCAGTGGCATTGGAGTGCCGACCGGCGGCGTGCCCCCCGGAAGCGGACCGGAGCCTCCTGGCAACGGACCGGAGGTTTCTGGGACGGGCCCAGGGCTCCTTGGCAGGGGATCGGACGTCCCGGATAGCGGCCCGGTGCCCCAGGGCAGTGGCCCATTGTCGCCAGGCAAGGGGTTGGTGCCTCCCGGTAGCGGGGAAGCGTCGCCTGGTAGCGGGCCGGTGATTCCGGGGAGTGGGCCGGTGCCGCCATGTCGCGGGCTGGTGCCGGCATGCCGCGGGCCGGTGCCGGCATGCCGCGGGCCGGTGCCGCCATGCAGTGGGTCTGTGTTTCCTGGTGGCGGGCCAGTGTCGCCCGGTAGTGGGCCGGTGGCTCCCGATAGTGGGCCGGCGTCGCCTGGAAGCGGGCCTGGGGTGGCCGGTAGCGGGCCTGTGCCACTGGGGAGAGGGGCCGCGCCGGTGTCGCCCGGGCGGGGGG
>NZ_SMKU01000717.1 GCF_004349215.1 Actinomadura rubrisoli
GCCCCCGCCCCCGCCGCCGACCCCGGCGCGGCGCTCGCCGGGTGGCTGCGGGCCTACCTCTGCGACGACGTGCCGCCGCGCGGCACCCCGGCCGTGCTCATCGAGGCCATGTCGGAACGCTGGACGGGCACCGGCCTCGGCGGCGCGGCGAGCGCGATCTGCGACGCGGCCGGCGGGCTGCTCTCCGCGGCGCAGCGGGCGGGCGCCGTCCGGCCGGACGTCGGGGCCCGCGACCTGCTGCGGCTGGCCAGCGCGATCGGCATCGCCGCCGAGCGCACCCCCGACCCGTCCGCCTACAACGACCGCATGCTCACCCTCCTGTTCGACGGCCTCCGCGCCCGCTGACCGGAGACGGCGGGCGAGACCGGCGTCTTGTCCGTCTACCAAGCGTGCGCTAGGTTGGCTGGCGATGGACGATCCGCGCCCCGCTCCGACACCGAGCCCGCTGACCGCGCCCTACTGGGACGCCTGCCGGCGGGGCGAGCTGGCGCTCCAGCGCTGCTCGGACTGCGGGCGGTTCGTGCACTTCCCCGAGCCCGCGTGCCCCTACTGCGGCGGCACGGAGCTCCCGTACGAGACGGTCGGCGGACGCGGCGCCGTGCACACGTTCAGCGTCGTCCACCGGACGTTCCTGCCCGGCTTCGCGACCCCCTACATCGTCGCCTGGGTGGACCTGCCGGAGGGCGCCCGCGCGTTCGGCGACGTCACCGGCTGCCCGCCCGAGGACGTCCGGGTGGGGATGCCCGTCGAGGTGTACTTCGCCGACCTCGAAGGGTTCGGCCCGATGCCCCACTGGAGGCCCGCAGCATGACCCGCATAGGCAACGTCCTCTACAGCGCCAAGGACGTGGACGAGGCGGTCCGCTTCTACCGCGACGCCCTCGGCCTGGACGTGAGGTTCCAGGACGGCGGGCGGTTCGCGGCCCTGGACGGCGGCGGCACGACGCTGACGATCGCCGGCCCGGAGGAGGACGTCACCGGCGGCGTGCCCGCGGCGTCGTTCAAGGTCGAGGACGTCCGCGCGATGGCCGAGTCCCTCACCGCGGCGGGCGCGACGCTGGTGCGCGGCCCGGAGGAGGGGCCGCACGAGGTCCGCGCCGTGCTGCGCGACCCGTCCGGCAACCCGTTCGTGCTCTACGCGAGCCCCAAGTAGTGCTCCCC
>NZ_SMKU01000718.1 GCF_004349215.1 Actinomadura rubrisoli
CCCCTCCCCGAGCAGGTCAGGCTCGCCCCCCGCACCGCCGCCGGGGGCTCGGTCGTCGACATCCCCGCGATCCCGTTCGGCATCACCGACCTCCCGGCCGTCCAGTCGCGCGAGCCCCTCGCCCTCGACCTCGCGTCCGGCGGCCACCTCTACCTGGCCGGCTCCGCCCAGTCCGGCCGCTCCACCGCGCTGCGCACCATCGCCGGATCCCTCGCGGGCGCCTGCTCCCCCTACGACGCGCACCTGTACGCCATCGACTGCGGCGCCAACGCCCTGCTGCCCCTGATCGGGCTGCCGCACTGCGGCGCCGTCGTCACCCGCGACCAGCTCGACCGCTGCGAACGGCTCCTCACCGCCCTGTCCGCCGAGGTCGCCCGCCGCCAGCAGCTCCTCGCCGAGGCCGGCTTCGCGTCCCTGGCCGAGCAGCGCGCCGCCGTCGCCGCCACCGACCGCCTCCCCTGGATGCTCCTCCTCCTGGACCGCTGGGAGGGCTTCCTCGGCGCGTTCGAGCACTACGACTACGGCCGCCTCGTCGACCAGACCCTCCGCCTCCTCCGCGAGGGCGCCGCCGTCGGCCTCCGCGCCGTCTTCACCGGCGACCGCTCCGGCCTCGGCGGCCAGGTCTCCACCGTCTTCGACCGCCGCCTCGTCCTGCGCATGTCCGACCCGAACGACTACGGCTACGCGGGCCTCCAGGAGAAGCAGGTCCCCGCCTCGATGCCGCCGGGCCGCGCCCTGGAGGCCGTCGCCCCCGGCGCGCCCCTCCGCGAATCCCAGATCGGCATCCTCGGCGACGACCCGTCCGGCACGTCCCAGGTCGCCGCCCTCCAGGAGATCGCCCGCCACGGCCTCGCCCGCTACGGCCGCCTGCCCCGCCGCCAGCGCCCCCTCCACGTGGACGAGCTGCCCGTCCGCGTCACCTACCGCGAGGCCATGTCCCTCGACGCCGACTTCCTCGCCCCTTCCGCCCTCTGGGCCCTCGTCGGCGTCGGCGGCGACACCCTCGCCCCGGTCGGCATCGACCTGCTCAACGAGGGCCCCGGCTTCACCGTCGCGGGCCCGCCCCGCTCCGGCCGCTCCACGACCCTCCGCACGATCGTCCACTCCCTCCTCGACCCCGCCATCGGCGGCGGCCTCGTCCCCGTCGTCCTGCTCACCCC
>NZ_SMKU01000071.1 GCF_004349215.1 Actinomadura rubrisoli
CCGGCAGCGGGTAGCAACGGCTCAAGCTGCGCCCACGCCCGATCAGTCAACTCACCACCACGCACCACAGACGATCATCCAACCGGACCAGCACCCGCAACACGATCATTTATCAGACACCGCCTAGCACCCACACCCTCCCGGGGGGCGCTCCCGCGCGTACAGCGAGACGACGTGACAGACGGGTTCGCGCGGGCGTGCCCTCTGGCACGCGGGGTACAGGGGCCGCGAGGCTCCCGCTTCGCGCACGCTTAACTTACCTGCCGCTGCCGTACGACTCGTAGCCGAGGAACTCACCAAAGCCGTCCCGAAGCCATGCGGGACTTCCCCACCGCCCGCCATGTTCCGGCGAACCCTCGTAGGCGATCTCCAAGAAGCTGCCTTCCCGATCGTCCATCAGGCCGAGCCTCCGATTCCTGCTGTACAGGAAGAGTGAAACGCTGATGTCAGGCTTCCCATCGCTGAAGTCCATCCCCAGCACTCCGTCCCAGCACAACTGGAAGCCGTTGCCTTGTGGGGGCGAACTACGGATACTGCAGCAGAACCCCGGTACCTCGTCGTTCAAACACTCGTCCATAGGAGTCACCAGCTCGACTTGCTCCTCCAACAACGTGCTCAACTCCGCGACGAGCCGGGTGATCCACCCCGGCCGGGGATCCTCTTTGCCGATCATCCGGTACGCCTCCCGAGCCACTGGTGAAGGTCATGGTGCCTACGCTGACCGTAGGCGGCCGCGCCCGGCGACGCGAGACAATATCGTCCCGGACAGAGCGTCTGTCCAGCTCACAGAGCTGAGCGCAAGCGAGCCCGCGCTATCTGTTCGAACCAAACCTCACTGCCCCTAGACGCACCCCGGAGCATGACCCACTGCCTCATCCCACCTGTTGACATTGCGCCACGGACTGACGCACAAGGCACTTCCCGACCCGTCCTGCGCGATGACCTCAGCGCCCCCGCCGACCTGAGCCGTGACGGTCGGCCGCGTGCACTCTGAGCAACAGGTCAGCGGGGACGGATGAGCGACGGCGATCATCTCAACTATGCGCGTGCCGGCTACTCGCCGGCACGTCCCTCCCGTCCTTCGACCCGCCCCAACCTTCTCAAGGCACCGCACACGGGAGAACCGCATGAGCAAGGCACATCAAGGGCAGGCCACCGCGGCGAAGCGGCTTCAACAAGCTCACCCGGCGGAGCCACGTGGCCGGCGCGCTGGGCGCGCCGACCCTGCATTTCCACGACCTTCGCCACACGGGCAACACCCTCGCCGCGGACATGGGCGTCTCGCTGCGGAACCTGATGGCGCGCATGGGGCACGACAACGAGCGGGCCGCACTGCGCTACCAGCACAGGTCGGCCAAGGGTGTTCGCGCCATCGCGGACGGCCTTGATGCGCTCGTCCGGGCCGAGCACGACCAGGACGGAGACGACGATGACGAGGGAACGGGGGGCGTTCTGGTTCCGGTGGCCTAATGGCACATTAATGGCACGCGGGCCCGCGTAGGGCTCCGGAAGGATCAAGGCCCAGGTTGGGATCTACATCCTGACCTGGGCCTTTGTGCGGGAGCGGGTGACGGGAATCGAACCCGCGCTGTCAGCTTGGGAAGCTGAAGTTCTACCATTGAACTACACCCGCGTGGTGGCGGTGGGGGCCGCCGCTCGGACATCGTACCGGAAAGTCGGTGGGGGTGTGGCGGTGCGCGGGTGGGTGCGCGGGGCCGGTAGCTTTTCTGGCGTGCTGCTCTCCGATCGCGACATCAGGTCCGAGCTCGAGTCTGGACGGGTGAAGATCGACCCGTATGAGCCGGGCATGGTCCAGCCGTCCAGTGTGGATGTGAGGCTGGACCGGTACTTCCGGGTGTTCGAGAACCACAAGTATCCGCACATCGATCCCGCTGTGGAGCAGAGCGATCTGACGCGGCTGGTGGAGGTGGACGCGGACGAGGCGTTCGTGCTGCATCCGGGGGAGTTCGTGCTCGCGTCGACGTATGAGGTGTTCGGGCTGCCGGACGATCTGGCGGCGCGGCTGGAGGGGAAGTCGAGTCTGGGGCGGCTGGGGCTGCTGACGCATTCGACGGCGGGGTGGATCGATCCGGGGTTCGGCGGGCATGTGACGCTGGAGCTGTCGAACGTGGCGACGCTGCCGATCAAGTTGTGGCCGGGGATGAAGATCGGGCAGATGTGCCTGTTCAGGACGAGCTCGCCGGCGGAGTACCCGTACGGGTCGGAGAAGTACGGGTCGCGGTACCAGGATCAGCGGGGGCCGACGCCTTCGCGGTCGTACCTGAACTTCCATCGGACGAGGGTCTGACGGGGTGACGCAGATCACCAAAAGATGAAACATCTTCTCGGGACGGGTAGTTTCGATCGACGCACGCCCTCGGCGTCCGGTTGACACGTTCTTTTCGTTAGTTGCGTCGCGTCCGGGCGCCTTCCTGTACGCGACACGTTTCCGCGCCTGCCGTGGGAACACGAAAGGAGATCGTGTCCATACTGCGCGCGGAAAGCGTTACCAAGCTCTTCGGTCGTCGGGCCGGGGAGGCACAGCGAAAACTTGGGGCGGGGGCGGATCCTGAGGAGATCCGGGCGCTGGGCGTCACCCCCGCCGTCGTGGACGCCACGTTCGAGGTCCGGCAGGGCGAGATCTTCGTGGTCATGGGCCTGTCGGGGTCGGGCAAGTCGACCCTGATCCGGATGCTGAACGGCCTGCTGGAGGCCACGTCGGGGACCGTGGAGATCGACGGACAGGACATCGCGAAGCTGGCGGCCAAGGAGCTGCGGGCGTTGCGGCAGAACAAGGTCAGCATGGTCTTCCAGCATTTCGCGCTCTTCCCGCACCGGACGGTGCTGGCGAACGCCGCCTACGGGTTGGAGGTGCGCGGCGTTCCGAAGGAGGAACGCGAGGGCAAGGCCCGGGAGTTCCTGGGGCTCGTGGGGCTGAGCGGGTTGGAGGACAAGCTTCCCGGTCAGCTTTCCGGCGGGATGAAGCAGCGGGTCGGGCTCGCGAGGGCTCTGGTGGCGGGCACCGACATCATCTTGATGGACGAGGCGTTCAGCGCCCTGGACCCGCTGATCCGGCGGGAGGTGCAGGATCTGCTGCTGGATCTTCAGGGGCGGTTCGGGAAGACGATCGTCTTCATCACGCATGACCTGAACGAGGCCATGCGGATCGGCGACCGCATCGCGGTGATGCGCGAGGGAAGGATCGTGCAGATCGGTACGGCCGAGGAGATCCTGACGGACCCGGCGAACGACTATGTCGCCCAGTTCGTCGCGGATGTGGACCGTACCAGGGTGCTGACGGCCAGCTCCGTGATGGAGAAGCCGCTGGTCACGGTGCCGGCGAACACGGGGCCGCGGACGGCGCTGCGCACGATGCGCGAGCACCAGACGTCGGCGGCGTTCGTGGTCGGGCGGGACCGGAGGCTGGTCGGGAAGGTCACGGCCACGACGATCGCGGACGCGGTGCGGGACGGCGTGCAGACGCTGGACGGGCTGCTGGACCCCGAGGACCTGGAGCCGGTGGCGCCGGACACCCCCGTGGCCGAGCTGTTCGCCCGGTGCGCCGAGAGCGACCTTCCGGTGCCCGTGGCGGACGAGGCGGGGACGCTGCTGGGCGTGATCCCGCGGGTGACGCTGCTCGCGGCGCTCGGGGCCATCAACACGCATGTCGAAGAGGTGCTCGAACCGGAGCTGGCACTGACGAAGGAGGGCGGGAGCGATGACTGATCGCGTGCTCGCGAGCGACCTGCCCCGGGTGCCGGTGGGCGATGGGTTCGACGACCTGGTCACCTGGTGCACCGATAATCTCGGGTGGCTTTTCGACGGGATCGGCTCGGCGATCGAGTCGACCGTCAACGGTTTGACGGACGTGCTGAACGTCCTGCCGCCGCTGGTGCTGACGCTGGTGCTGGCGTTGCTCGCCCTGTTCCTGAGGGGCTGGAAGCTCGGGGTGTTCACGCTCCTCGGCTTCGGCCTGATCGAGAGCATGGAGCTGTGGGAGCCGGCGATGGACTCGCTGGCCCTGGTGCTGGTGTCCGCGGTGGTGTCGGTGGTGATATCGATTCCGGTCGGTATCGCGGCGGCGCGCAGCGACCTGGTGAGCCGGGTCACCCGGCCGGTGCTGGACCTGATGCAGACGATGCCGGCGTTCGTGTACCTGATCCCCGCGATCTTCTTCTTCAGCATCGGCGTGGTGCCGGGCGTGGTCGCGACGGTGATCTTCTCGCTGCCGCCGGGGGTGCGGCTGACCGAGCTCGGGATCCGCGGTGTGGATCCGGAGATGGTCGAGGCGGGCGAGGCGTTCGGCACGCCGCCGAACCGGATCCTGACCCGGATCCAGATCCCGCTGGCGATGCCGTCGATCATGGCCGGCGTCAACCAGCTGATCATGCTGTCGCTGTCGATGGTCGTGATCGCGGGCATGGTCGGCGCGGGCGGCCTCGGCGGCGAGGTGCTGGAGGGCATCAACCGGGTGGACGTCGCCAAGGGTTTCGAGGGCGGCGTCGCCGTCGTCGTCCTGGCGATCTTCCTCGACCGGATCACCGGGGCGCTGGGCGACCGCACGACCGTGTCGCGCGCCATGGCGAACATCATCTGACCTCTTTTGCAGGACGACGAAAGGACGGGCATGGCCCTCAAGTTCAAGGGTTTGACGATCGCGGCGGTGACGCTGTCGCTGGGGTTGGGCGTCGCGGCGTGCGACGGTTCCAAGAAGAAGGACGACAAGAACCTCACCATCGGCGTGGTCTCCGGATGGGCCGAGGGAGAGGCCGCGACGGCGCTCTGGAAGAAGCTCCTGACCGACAAGGGCTACAAGGTCGACGTCAAGTCCCTCGACACCGGGCCGCTCTACACCGGCATGGCGAAGGGCGACGTGGACCTGTTCATCGACTCCTGGCTGCCGGGCACCCACGAGGACTACTGGAAGCAGTACGGCAAGAAGCTGGAGAAGGTCGGCGTCTGGTACGACAAGGCGCCGCTGACGATCGCGGTGCCGAACTACTCGCCGCTGAAGTCGCTCGCCGACCTCAAGGGCAAGGGCGGCCAGTACGGCGGCAAGATCGTCGGCATCGAGAAGAGCTCGGGCCTGTACCGGGTGTCGCAGGAGAAGATGCTGCCCGCGTACGGGTTGAAGGACGAGTACAAGGTGACGACGTCGTCCACGGCGGCCATGCTCACCGAGCTGAAGAAGGCCACGGACGCGAAGAAGGACATCGTCGTCACGCTGTGGCGCCCGCACTGGGCGTACACGAAGTTCCCCATCCGCGACCTCCAGGACCCGAAGGTCGCGATGGGCCAGCCGGACGGCATCAACACCGTCGCCCGCAAGGACTTCACCAAGGACCAGCCGGAGGTCGCGGGCTGGCTGAAGAAGTTCAGGATGGACGACAAGCAGCTGGGCACGCTGGAGGACCTGATCGAGAACAAGTACAAGGGGCAGCCCGACCAGGCGGTCGCCGAGTGGTTGAAGACGAACGCGGGGTTCGCGCAGTCCATGACGGGCTGAGCTTTATTCGGAACGTTCCGATATGGGGCCGTCCGGGTGTCCGGGCGGCCCTGCTTCATTCCGCGAGGCCGACGCTGACCATCACCACGAGCAGCCCGAACCCGGTCGCGGCCAGCGTCATCACGCGCGGGTGCCCGCTGTGCGCCTCGGGGAGGATCTCGGCGGCGGCGAGGTAGAGCAGGACCCCGGCGAAGAGGCCGAGGTAGGGCCCCAGAAGCGACTCCGGGACGTTGATCAGCAGGGTGAGCGCGGCCCCGGCGATCGGGGCGACGGCGTCGGCGAACAGCAGGACCAGGGCGGGACGCCGGTCGCCGCCGCCCAGCGAGGCGGCGGTGAAGGTGTTGAACCCGTCCGCGAAGTCGTGCGTGATCACGGCCAGCGCGACGAACACCCCGACCTCCGTCCCGGACTGGAAGCCGAGGCCGATGCTGAGGCCGTCCACGAGGCTGTGGCCGACGAGCGCGCAGGCGGCGAGCAGCCCGACGCGTCCCTGCGGGCCGGTCCCGCCGTGGGCGTGGCCGGCGGACGGGCCGTGGGCGTGGACGTGCGGCGCGTACTCGTCCTCGTGGGCCCGGTGGATCGCCACGCTCTGCTCCACCACGTGCAGCAGGACGAAGCCGCACGCGAATCCGATCATGGGTCCGGGGACGCCGAGCGGCCGTCCGCCGGACATCTCCAGCGACTCGGGGATCAGGTCGAACGCGACGACGCCCAGCATCAGCCCGCCCGCCAGCCCGAGGACGAGGTGCCGGTGGTCGCGGACCCGCATCGCGGCCAGCCCACCGGCCAGGGTCATCAGGAAGGCGAGGACGGACACGAGCACGGCCATCCCATGGTCATACCAGCAGGTGGGGTGGGGCCGCCTCCCCCGGCGCCCATGATCCTCTACAAAACGCTTGACCCGGGACGGTCCTGGGCAAAACGCGCGGCCCCGGCCCCCGCCGGGAGCGGGGAACCGGGGCCGGGACGGACGTCTACTCGGCGGCGACCGGCTCCTTGGCCGGTGCGGTGCCTTCGCCCTTGATGGAGCGGATCAGGAGCTGGGAGACGTCGACGACTTCCAGGGTCTCCTTGGCGGCGCCTTCGTTCTTCTTCTCGTTGATGGCGTCGCCGAGCATGACCAGGCAGAACGGGCAGGCGGTGGAGACGGTGTCGGGATCGGTGGCCAGCGCCTCGTCCACGCGTTCGGTGTTGATGCGCTTGCCGATGCGCTCTTCCATCCACATCCGGGCGCCGCCCGCGCCGCAGCAGAACCCGCGGTCCTTGTGCCGGTGCATCTCCTTGGTCTTGACGCCCGGGACGGTGGCCATGATGTCGCGGGGCTGCTTGTAGACCTTGTTGTGGCGGCCCAGGAAGCAGGGGTCGTGGTAGGTGATGTTCTCCTCGATCGGCGCGACCGGGGTCAGCCTGCCCTCCTCCACCAGGTGGGCCAGGAGCTGGGTGTGGTGGACGACCTCGTAGGTCCCGCCGAGCTGGGGATACTCGTTGGCCAGGGTGTTGAAGCAGTGCGGGCAGGTCGCGACGATCTTCTTGGCGCCCGCGTCGTTGAGGGTCTCGACGTTCTGCTGGACGAGCATCTGGAAGACGAACTCCATGCCCAGGCGGCGGGCCGGGTCACCGGTGCACGCCTCCATCGGGCCGAGGACGGCGAACTTCACGCCCGCGATGTGCAGAAGTTCGGCGACGGCCTTGGTGGTCTTCTTGGCGCGGTCCTCCAGGGCACCGGCGCAGCCGACCCAGAACAGGTACTCGGTGTCCTCGGAGAGCTTGTCGTCGACGACCTCGACCTCGAAGTCCAGCTCGGAGATCCAGTCCAGGCGCTTGGTCTCCGACATCCCCCACGGGTTGCCCTTGTTCTCCAGGTTCTTCAGCATCACCCCGGCCTCGGACGGGAACGACGACTCGATCATGACCTGGAAGCGGCGCATGTCCAGGATGTGGTCGATGTGCTCGATGTCGACCGGGCACTGCTCCACGCAGGCGCCGCAGTTGGTGCACGACCACAGCACGTCGGGGTGGATGACGCCGTCGTCGGCGACCAGCGCGCGGTCCACCTGCATGGCGGCCTTCTGCTCGTCGGTGAACTTCTCCCGCTGCTCCTCCGACGCGGTGAAGTAGGGGGCCTTCGCCAGGGCGTGGTCGCGCAGTTCCAGGATCACCATCTTCGGCGACAGCGGCTTGCCGGTGTTCCAGGCCGGGCACTGGGACTGGCAGCGACCGCACTCGGTGCAGGTCGCCATGTCCAGGAAGCCCTTCCAGGTGAAGTCCTCGATCTTTCCGCGGCCGAAGACGTCCTCGTCCGGGTCGGCCTCCTCGAAGTCCAGCGGCTTGCCGTCCGACATCATCGGCTGCACCGCGCCCAGCCCGTCGGGGCGGCGCTTGAACATCACGTTCAGGGGCGCGAGGAAGATGTGCAGGTGCTTGGAGTGGACGACGAACACCAGGAAGATCAGCGCGACCGCGATGTGGGCCAGCAGGCCGACCGACTCCAGCACTTCCAGGGTGTCGTGGGACAGCCCGTCGAACAGGTGGCCGACCGCGTAGGAGAAGTAGGCGCCCTTGCCGTAGTCGAGGTTGCCCGACGCCCGTTCGAGGCCGCGGAAGAAGAACATCGTCCAGATCACGTTGAAGATCATGAACAGCGTGATCCAGGCGCCGGACAGGTGCGAGCCCTTGAACCGGGACTTGCGGCCGATCCGCTTGGGGGAGTTCTTGATCCGGATCGCGGTGAACACGGCCAGGCCGAGGGCGCAGGCCAGGGCGATGGTGTCCTGGACGAACCCGATCGGCGCCCAGGTCTGCAGCCCGGGGATGTGCTTGTCCAGCCCGAACAGCAGCGCGACCGCGGCCTCCAGGTACACGGTGGCCAGCAGGAAGAACGCCCACATGACCGCCGCGTGCGCGGCCCCGGCCACCGACCACTTCAGCAGTTTGCGCTGGCCCAGGACCTCGGTGACCTGGCCCTCGACGTCGCCCTTCTTGTCCCGCTTGACCTGGAGCACCCGCTCGGGATCGGGCTGCCCGCTCCGGGCGATCGCGTACAGGAACATCACCCGCCGTCCGGCGAGCGCCAGCGTGACCGCCGTTCCGGCGAGCCCAATGACCAACGTGATCCAGAACACTGTTCCGTCCTCCTGGGGTACGGCGATGGCAGTCAGCGTAGGGCTCGCGACAGACTGCGCTTCATCCGGGGCCCGAATACTACTCGGTAGTAGCTTATGCGAGATTCGCGGCACCGATGAGTATCGGGCGGTCCCGGAGTCTGCACCAGCAAGGACCCGCATCTCGAAGGAGCCAGCGATGACCTCGACCCCCGACCTCGTCCCCGCCGTCCGGCGGCTGTCCGGAGTGCTCGCCGGCGTGCGCGACTCCGATCTCGCCGCCCCCACGCCGTGCGAGGACTACACCGTCGGCGATCTCGCCGATCACGTGGGCGGCCTGACGCTGGCGTTCACGTGGGCCGCCGAGAAGAAGTGGCCGGACGGATCGCGGGGCGGGCCGTCCGGCGACGCCTCGCGCCTGGAGCCCGACTGGCGTGCCCGCTTCACCGAGCGCCTCGACGCTCTCGCCGCGGCCTGGCGCGTCCCGGACGCCTGGCAGGGCATGACGGAGGCCGGCGGCGTCCCGCTGCCGGGCGGGGTCGCGGGGCTGGTCGCGCTGAACGAGCTCGTCGTCCACGGCTGGGACCTCGCGCGGGCCACCGGGCAGCCCTACGACTGCGGCCAGGCCGAGCTCGACGCCTGCCTGTCGTTCGTCGAGCAGGCGGCACAGGACGGTGACGGCGGCTCCGACGGCCCCTTCGGCCCCGCGCGCGAGGTGCCGGACGCCGCCGCGCCGCTCGACCGCCTGGTCGCCCTCACCGGGCGGGACCCGTCCTGGACCCCGCCCCGGTAGTCGTCAGATCTTCTCGAAGACGGCGGCGAGGCCCTGGCCGCCGCCGATGCACATGGTCTCCAGGCCGTAGCGGACGTCGCGGCGCTGCATCTCGCGGGCCAGCGTCGCGAGGATCCGCGCGCCGGTGGCGCCGACGGGGTGGCCGAGGGAGATACCGGAGCCGTGGACGTTGACCCGGTCCCAGTCGGCGTCCTTGAGGCCCCATTCGCGGGAGACGGCGAGGACCTGCGCGGCGAACGCCTCGTTCAGCTCGATCAGGCCGAGGTCGGCGAGGGCGAGCCCGGCCGCGTCCAGCGCCCGCGCGGTGGCGGGGACGGGGCCGATGCCCATGGTGCGCGGCGGGACGCCCGCACGGGCCCACGACACGAGGCGGACGAGGGGGCGCAGGCCCAGCTCGGCGGCGCGCTCGGGGGTCGTGACGACGCAGGCGGCGGCCGCGTCGTTCTGGCCGCTGGCGTTCCCGGCGGTGACGGTGGCCTGGTCGTCGCTCTTGCCGAGGATCGGGCGGAGCTTCGCCAGCCCCTCGACGGAGGTGTCGGGACGCGGGTGCTCGTCGGTGTCCACGACCGTGTCGCCCTTCCGCGACCGGACGGTCACCGGGACGATCTCCTCGGCGAAGACACCGGACCGCTGGGCCGCGACGGCGCGCTGGTGGGAGCGGACGGACAGCTCGTCCTGCTCCTCGCGGCCGATGCCGTACTCGCGCCGCAGGTTCTCGGCGGTCTCCAGCATCCCGCCCGGAACGGGGAAGTTGGCGCCGCCGGCGGTGACGCGGCCCCGGGCGAGCGCGTCGCGCAGCTCCAGCCCGGGCCCGCGGATGCCCCAGCGCGCCTCGGTCGTGTAGAAGGGCGCGTTGCTCATGCTCTCCGTGCCGCCCGCGATGACCACGTCGCTGACGCCGGTCTGGATCTGCATGGCCGCGTTCAGGACGGCCTGGAGGCCGGAACCGCATCGCCGGTCGACCTGGGTGCCGCCGACCTCGACGGGCAGCCCGGCGTCGAGCGCGGCGACGCGTCCGATCGCGGGAGCGTCGGCGTTGGGGTTGCAGTTGCCGAGGATGACCTCGTCGATCGCGTCGCCGGGCAGGCCGGTGCGCTCCACCAGTGCCTTGATGACGGTGGCGGCCAGCTCGGTGGGCGTGACGGACTGGAACACTCCGCCGAACCGGCCGATCGGGGTACGCAGCGGCTCGCAGATCACCGCGTCGCGCATGGTGGGCTCCTCAGGTCGATCAGGTGGGGCACTCCGAAGGCTACGACGCCGCTTGTGGAGGCCGGTCACCGGCCTTCCGTCCAGCGGAGGGTTGAATGCGGGGGGACGGGCACGGGCGAGCGAGGAGACGGCGATGGAGCAGTGGGCGGAGCGGGCGACGACGGTCCGGGTGATCGGCACCGGGGCGATGGGGCGCGGGATCGCGCAGTTCGCGGCGGCGGGCGGGCTGACCGTGGAGCTGGCCGACGCGCGGATGGACGCCGTGGTCGGCGCGGTCGAGTACGTCGGCGGGATGTTCGACCGGCTCGCGGCCAAGGGCCGGATGACCGGGGACGAGGCCGCCGCGGCCAAGGCGCGGCTGCGTCCGGTCGGCGAGCCGCTGACGCCGTTCCAGGACTGCGATCTCGTGATCGAGGCCGTCCGGGAGGACCTGGAGACCAAGCGGGAGCTGTTCGCGGCGCTGGAGAAGGTCGTGCCGGAGCACACGCTGCTGGCGACCAACACCAGTTCGCTGCCGGTGACGGCGATCGGCGCGGCGCTGGCCGACCCGGGCCGGCTCGTGGGCCTGCACTTCTTCAACCCGGTGCCGCTGATGCGGCTGGTCGAGGTGATCCCCGGCGCGCGGACGGCCGGGTGGGTCCCGGACGCGCTGTCCGATCTCGTCCGGCGCCTCGGCCACGAACCCGTGCGCGCACCGGACGCGCCGGGCTTCCTCGTCAACCACGCTGGGCGCGGCCTTGTCACCGAGGCCATGCAGATCCTGTCGGAGGGCGCCGCCGAGCCGGTGGACATCGACCGCATCGCGCGCGACGTCCTCGGCCTGAAGATGGGGCCGTGCGAGCTTCTCGACCTGACCGGGCTGGACGTGTCTCACCCGGTGATGGAGAGCATCTGGACGGGCTTCTACACCGAGCCGCGGTTCCGCCCGTCCAGGATCACGCGGGCACGGCTGGAGGCGGGGCTGCTCGGCCGTAAGACCGGCGAGGGTTTTTACACGTACAAGGACGGCGCCAAGCAGGAGCCTCCGGAGGTCACCGCTCCGACCGTGGAACCGCGTCCGGTGTGGGTTCACGGCCAGGAGACGGGCGTCCGGGAGGGGCTGGGCGCGCTTCTCTCCGAGGCGGGCGTGGACGTGGAGTCCGGCGAACGGCCGTCCGACCAGGCGATCGTGCTCGTCGCGCCGTTCGGACGGAGCGTCGTGGACATCGTCCAGGCCGAGGAGTTTCCCGCCGAGCGCACCTTGGGCGTCGACCCGTTCGGCGGGTTCTTCACCCGGCTCACCCTTGTCGTGCACCCAGGCGTGGACAGGGAGACGGGTCGCGCGGCGCTCGCAGGCCTCATCGCGACAGGACGGCCCGTGACCGTCGTCCGGGACGCGCCCGCTCCCGTCGCGCAGCGCCTCCTCGCGTCGATCGTGAACGTCGGCTGCGGTATCGCCGAGCAGCGCCTCGCCCGGCCCGCCGACATCGACACCGGCGTCCGGCTCGGCCTCGGCTACCCGCGTGGCCCGCTGGAGTGGGGCGACAACGCGGGTGCCGGCCGCGTCCTGGACATCCTGCGCGGGCTGAACGCCTCCACCGGCGACCCGCGCTACCGTCCGAGCACCTGGCTGACGGAAAGGGCGGCGCTCGGCCTATCGCTCACCGAGACCGGCACCGCCCCCTCCGACCTGTCGGCGTAGGCACCGACGCGTCCGACCCGTACAGACCTGCGCCGCACGGGCCGGACGAGCCGGACGAGCCGGACGGGCCGGACGGGCCGGACGTCCGGGCTCAGGGCAGTGCGGGCACCGCGGGCTTGGCGTCGGTCCACCCGACCTGCAAGTAGAGCCTCTTGCGCGACTTGCCCGTCAGCTTCGAGGCGTCACCGGCCGGCTCTGTCCACTCCGACAGGACGTGCGAGCTCTTCGGGTCGATCACCAGGCGGGTCGGGGGGGACGAGCCGCCCAGGAGGAGGCCGATCCCCGCGCGGCCCCGCTCGTCGGCGGTCCTGCCGGTCACCTTGACGGCCGTCCAGGCCGCCAGCAGCCGGTAGGCGGCTCCGCGCACCTTCGGAGGTACGGGCACCTCGGCGAGCAGCTGCACCAGGCACCCCTGGAGGAAGTTGGTCTCCGCGGAAACGGGAACGGGGCCGTCGTCGTTGGTCCGCATCGCCCTCATGACCGCGGTCCGCAACGCGACCGGATCGGTCGGCAGCGACTGCACCTGCCGCAAGGACAGCTCCTTGTCGCAGACCGTGAAGGTCCGCGAATTGGGCACCTTGCCCACGTGGCCGGGACGCGGGGTCCCGTACAGGATCGCGGGACCGTCCTCGTCGCCGGGCTCCGGCGTGCCGGCCGTCCACTTGGTGGGCGATCCGTCCCGCGCCCACTTGACCTTGTCCTCAGCCGTGTGGGGACGGGCGCCCACCTCGCGGTAGCCGAACCAGGAGAGGCCGTCCGGGCGGGCCCAGTGTTCGCTCACCATCAGCTTGTCCATCCAGTACTGGTCGCCCTTCGGTCCGACCTTGCGGGGGATCGCGGTCAGTGTCCGCACGTGCCAGTACCGGCCCGTGGCGGGGGCCGCCTCCGCCTCGGCCTGCCGCGCGGCGGTGAGCAGCACCGTCCGCGCCGACACCGGCTCGGCCCGCACCGGATCGGGCGCCCGAGGCGAGGTGCCGGACGACAGCAGGACCGCGCCCGTGACGGCCGCGGCGGTCGTGGCGGCGCCGAGTCCGGCGAGGAGCGGGAGGCGCGGCCGGGAGAGGCGGCGGGACGGGCGTTGCGGTGCGTGGATCCCCCGCTCCAGGCGCGCGCGCCCGCGCGCCGCCGCCTCCGGCGTCGGCGGCTCGTCCAGCATGGTGGCGATCATCCGCAGCTCGTCCATCGTCAGGGTCCTTCCGTTCCGAGGGAGGCGCGCAGCTTCCTGCGGGCCCGGTTGAGGCGGGAGCCGACCGTCCCGTACGGGATGGCCAGCGCCTGCGCGACCTCCTGGTGGCTGAGCTGGCCGAGCGCCACCAGGAGCACCACGTCGCGGTCCTTGCGGGCGAGCGCGCCGAGCGCTTTGGCGAGCCGAGGCTGCATGCCTTCGGCGGTCACCGAGGTCAGGACGCGGTCCTCGTAGCCGCCTTCGGCGGGCTCGGCGCCGACGGCGGTGAGGGCCCGGTAGCGGCGGGCCTCCGCGCGCCGGTGCTCGGCGACGAGCTTGGTCGCGATGCCGAACAGCCAGGGCCGGACGCTCCCGCGCGCGGCGTCGAACGTCGCGCGGCGGCGGAACGCGGCGAGGAACGTCTCCGCGACGACGTCATCGGCGGCCTGCGGGCCGAGGCGTCCCGCGACGTAGCGGTAGACGCCGTCGAAGTGGCGGTCGTAGACGGCGGTGAAGCGGTCGCCGTCGCGGACGGACGCGGCGAGCACGGCGGCGTCGTCGCCGGCCTCCGGAGCACCGGCCTCCGGAGCACCGGCGGCCGGGTCGCCCGCCCGTGGATCACCGCCGTCCGGTGATCGCCGTCCGGCGGTGATGTCGGGCGGAGCGGTCACTCGGCCGCGCCTTTCGTGGGGTCCGGCATGAAGCACCTCCGGGGGGTTGGTCATCGTCCATACTCCGGCGCGCCCCCGGTTTCCTTTCACGCGTTGCGCGCGGGCTCCCGCTCGGCGCCCGCGTCCGCGGCGGCCGGACGGCGTGTGTCGCGCAGGATCAGGACCGCGAAGACGGCGGCGGCCAGCATCGTCCCGCCCGCGGTGAACGCGCTCACCGACTGCGCGTGGACGAACGCGTCGCGCGCCTCGCGGGCAAGGCCGGGGTCGCCGAGGGCAAGGGCCTCGCCGAGGGAGTGCCGGGCGGCGGCGGGCAGACCGTCCGGGAGCGCCCGCGCGTAGGCGCCGGAGATGATGCTGCCGACGACGGCGACGCCGAGCGCGCTGCCGAGCTCCTGGCCCGCGTCGTTCACCGCCGAGCCGACGCCCGCCTCCTCGCGCGGGACGGCGGCCATCAGCATGCTGTAGGCGGCGGGCGCGCCGAGCCCGGCGCCGAACCCCAGGACGGCGAGCCCGATCCCGATCAGGCCGAAGCCGTCGCCCGGCCCGACCAGGCCGAGGACGCCGAAGCCCGCCGCGGCGATCGTGAAGCCGGCGGCGATGATCCGGCCGCCGCCGGCCCTGGCCTCCAGCGCGGCGCCGAGGCCGTTGCCGATCCCGGCCGCGACGGCCACCGGCAGCATCGCCAGTCCCGCCTTGAGCGGCCCGTAGCCGAGGACGAGCTGGAACATCTGGGTGAGCGCGAACAGCGACCCGGAGAGCGCGAAGCCGACCAGCGCGATGACGAGGGCCGCCCCGGAGAAGGCGCGCCGCCGCAGCAGCGCCAGGTCGAGCATGGGCTCGGGGTTGCGGTGTTGCCACAAGACGAACGCGGCCAGCGCGGCCACGGAGACGGCCAGCCCGCCAAGGGTGCGAGCCCCTGTCCAGCCGTGCTCGGGCCCGGAGATGATCGACCACACCAGCGCGGACATGCCGAGCGTGGACAGCACCGCCCCCAGCACGTCCGGACGGCGGCGCGGCCCGCGCGTCTCCGGGACGAGGACCAGCAGCCCGACGACGGCGACGACCGTGATCGGCACGTTCACCAGGAACACCGAGCCCCACCAGAAGTGCTCCAGCAGGAACCCGCCCAGCGTCGGCCCGGCGGCGATGGCGACCATGGACGTCGCGCCCCAGATCGAGAACGCCTTGGCGCGCTCGTCCGGCCCGAACACCTGCGCCATGATCGACAGCGTTCCCGGCATGAGGAACGCGCCGCCGACGCCCATCAGCGCGCGCATGGCGACGAGCTGGCCGGGGTTCGCGGCGAAGGCCGCCAGCAGCGACCCGGCGCCGAACAGGGCGAAGCCGATCAGCATGGCGCGGCGGCGCCCGTACCGGTCGCCGAGACTCCCGGCGGTGAGCAGCAGCCCGGCGAAGACGAGCGAGTAGGCGTCGATCACCCACTGCACGTCGGACGTGGTGGCGTCCAGGTCCTCCAGCAGGGACGGGATCGCCACGTTGAGGATCGTGTTGTCCACCACGACCACGAAGAGGCTCAGGCAGAGGACGCCGAGGATCTGCCAGCGCCGCGGGTGCGGGGTGACGGGATCGGAGGGGATCACGGTCGGGCTCCACTTCTCGCACAGCGTTCAAGTTGACTCGCACACTGTATGAGTGAACTCGCACACTGTTCAAGTCCCGATACCATGTACGAGGAACGCGAGCCAGGGAGGCCATTGCGATGCCGAAGGGCCCAGAGGGCAAGGCGCCGGTCCCGACGTCCGTCTGGACGCGGCCGGCCCGCTCCCGGCGCGAGCAGCCGACGCTCACCCGCGACCAGATCGTCGACGCCGCGCTGGAGCTCCTCGACGCCGAGGGCCTGAACGGCCTCAGCATGCGGCGGCTCGGCACCCGGCTCAACTCCGGCGCCACCTCGGTCTACTGGCACGTCGCGAACAAGGACGAGCTGCTGGAGCTGGCCCTCGACCGGGTCATGGCCGAGGTGACCGTCCCGGATCCCGCGGACGGCTGGCGGGCCGCGGCCACCGGCTATGCGCGCAGCCTCCGCACGATGATCCACCGGCACCCGTGGACGGTCACGCTCTTCGGCAGCCGCCCGCTGCTCGGCCCCAACGCCGTACGTGTCATGGACGAGGTGCTCGCCGCGTTCGGCGAGGCGGGCTTCACCGGCTTCGACCTGGAGTACGCCTGGTCCCTCGTCGTCGACTACGTCATCGGCGCCGCCGGCAGCGAGGCAAGCTGGGCGACGAACCAGAGCGGCACCACCGCCGCAGAGTGGATCGAGACGCTCGGCCCCTACCTCGCCGAGCTCGACGAGCACCGTCCGCGGCTGTCGTCCCACGTCCGCGAGATCTGGGCGAAGGATACTGACGCCCTCCTGGAGGGCCACTTCGCCTTCGGCCTCGCCTGCGTCCTGGACGGCCTCGAAGCGCGAAGGCCCTGAACCGGCAGGCCCCCCGCCCCGGCGAGGGCGAGGGCCTGCGCGATCCGGATCGAAGGGATCAGAAGATCTCGGCGACGTAGGTGTCGAAGATCTCACCGAACCGTTCGATCGGCTTCGGGAACCGGAATAGCCCGCTCAATCGTCCTGTTACTAAGAACGTCAGCAAAGTTGAGCCTGGTCGACTCAAGTCATTTGACAACGTGAGACCGTGCCGGGCACCCTTGCGGACAGAGACCTGACCGGACGCACACCCTGGGGGGCGCGACCGGGACGCATAACCGCAAACGACGGAGGACGAGAGACATGGCACGTGCGGTCGGCATCGACCTCGGGACGACCAACTCGGTCGTCGCGATTCTGGAGGGCGGCGAGCCCACCGTCATCGCGAACGCGGAGGGGTCGCGGACCACGCCGTCCGTCGTCGCCTTCGCCAAGAACGGCGAGGTCCTGGTCGGCGAGGTGGCCAAGCGCCAGGCGGTGACCAACGTTGACCGGACGATCCGTTCGGTGAAGCGGGAGATGGGCACCGACTGGAACACCACCATCGACGGCAAGGACTTCACCCCGCAGCAGATCAGCGCGTTCGTGCTGCAGAAGCTGAAGCGGGACGCCGAGTCCTACCTGGGTGAGACGGTCACCGACGCGGTCGTCACCGTGCCGGCGTACTTCTCCGACCACCAGCGGCAGGCCACCAAGGAGGCCGGCCAGATCGCGGGCCTGAACGTCCTGCGGATCATCAACGAGCCGACCTCGGCGGCGCTGGCCTACCACCTGGAGAAGGAGAACGAGGCCACCATCCTGGTCTTCGACCTCGGCGGCGGCACCTTCGACGTCTCCCTGCTGGAGGTGGGCGACGGGGTGGTCGAGGTCAAGGCCACCAGCGGCGACAACCACCTGGGCGGCGACGACTGGGACCAGAAGATCGTCGACTGGCTGGTCGAGAAGTTCAAGAACGCCAACGGCGTCGACCTGTCCAAGGACAAGATGGCGCTGCAGCGGCTCCGCGAGGCCGGGGAGAAGGCCAAGATCGAGCTGTCCGGCTCGTCCGAGACGCAGATCAACCTGCCCTACATCACCGCGTCCGCCGAGGGCCCGCTGCACCTGGACGAGAAGCTCACCCGGGCCGAGTTCCAGCGGATGACCTCCGACCTGCTCGACCGCACCAAGGCGCCGTTCAACTCGGTGCTGAAGGACGCGGGCATCACGGTCGGCGAGATCGACCAGGTCGTTATGGTCGGCGGCTCGACCCGCATGCCCGCGGTGTCGGAGCTGGTCAAGGAGCTGACCGGCGGCAAGGAGCCGAACAAGGGCGTCAACCCCGACGAGGTCGTCGCGATCGGCGCCAGCCTCCAGGCAGGCGTGCTCAAGGGCGAGGTCAAGGACGTCCTGCTGCTGGACGTGACGCCGCTGAGCCTGGGCATCGAGACCAAGGGCGGCATCTTCACCAAGATCATCGAGCGGAACACCACGATCCCGACCAAGCGGTCGGAGACGTTCACCACCGCCGACGACAACCAGCCGTCCGTGGAGATCCAGGTCTACCAGGGCGAGCGCGAGATCGCGGCCTACAACAAGAAGCTCGGCACCTTCCAGCTGACCGGCCTGCCGCCGGCGCCGCGCGGCGTCCCGCAGATCGAGGTCACCTTCGACATCGACGCCAACGGCATCGTCAACGTCAGCGCCAAGGACCAGGGCACCGGCCGCGAGCAGTCGATGGTCATCACCGGCGGCAGCGCGCTGCCCAAGGACGACATCGAGAAGATGATGCGCGAGGCCGAGGAGTACGCCGAGGAGGACCGCAAGCGCAAGGAGGAGGCCGAGGTCCGCAACCAGGCCGACACCCTCGCCTACTCGACCGAGAAGTTCCTGCGGGAGAACGACGAGAAGGTCCCCGCCGAGCTCAAGACCGAGGTGGGCGACGCGGTCGCCGAGGTGAAGAAGGCCCTGGAGGGCACCGACGTCGACGCCATCAAGGGCAGCGCCGAGAAGCTCGCGCAGGTCAGCCAGAAGATGGGCGCCGCGATGTACGCGCAGAACCCCGAGGGCGCCCAGGCCGGCGGCACCGACCCCGGCCCGACGGCGGACGCGCAGGGCGGCGATGACGACGAGGTCGTCGACGCGGAGATCGTGGACGAGGACAAGCCGAAGGGTGATGCCTCGTGACGACCTCCCCCAACGAGGGCGAGGAGCGGGAGGGCCCGGTGATCCGCGACAGGCGGCGCATCGACCCGAAGACTGGGCAAGTCCGGGACACCGGTGCGACCGGTGGGTCCGGCGGGCCGGCGGACAAGCCGGCCCCGGAGGCCCCGGCCGGCGGGGGCGCCAACGGCGTGGACGAGGAGGTCGCCTCGCTCAAGAACCAGCTCGCCGAGCGCCTCGCCGACCTCCAGCGCCTGAAGGCGGAGTACGACAACTACCGCAAGCGCGTCGAGCGCGACCGGGTCGCGGTCCGCGAGCAGGCCCTCGGGCAGGTGCTCCAGGAGCTGTTCCCGGTCCTGGACGACATCGGGCGGGCCCGTGACCACGAGGAGCTGACCGGCGGGTTCAAGTCCGTCGGCGAGGCCCTGGAGGCGGTCACCGGCAAGCTCGGCCTGGAACGGTACGGCGCGAAGGGCGAGCCCTTCGACCCGACCGTGCACGAGGCGCTCATGCACGCCTATTCGTCCGAAGTGGCGGAGACGAGCGTCATGGACGTCCTCCAGCCCGGGTACCGCATCGGCGAGCGGGTCCTGCGGCCCGCCCGCGTGGCGGTGGCCGAGCCCGACCCGAACGCCGGCGACGCCGAGACCGGCGACGACGGCGAGTGATCCACACCCGGTGGGTCCGTCCCGGCAGCAGGGCCGGGACGGACCCGCACGGGCCATGAACGACCCGAAGCAAGTGGCGATAGCAGAGAGCGGGGCGCCGTGAGCACCAAGGACTACCTGGAGAAGGACTACTACAAGGTCCTCGGTGTCTCGAAGACGGCCACGCAGGAGGAGATCAAGAAGTCGTACCGGAAGCTGGCCCGCAAGTACCATCCGGACGCCAACAAGGGGGACGCCGAGGCCGAGGACCGCTTCAAGGAGGTCTCCGAGGCGTACGACGTCCTGTCGGACGACAAGCGCCGCAAGGAGTACGACGCGGTGCGGTCCATGCCGGGCGGCTTCCGCGGCCAGCAGGGCGGCGGCTTCCCCTTCGACCTGGGGGACCTCTTCGGGCAGCAGGGCGGCGGCACGCAGGGCGGCGGCGCCGGCGACCGCATCGGCGACCTGTTCGGCGGGCTGTTCAACCGGGGCGGGGGCACCCGCACCACCGGGACGCGCCGGGCCAGGCGCGGCGCGGACGTCGAGACCGAGGTGACGCTGTCGTTCGGCCGCGCGATGAACGGCGTGACCGTCCCGATCAAGCTGACCAGCGAGGCGGCGTGCCCGGGCTGCCGGGGCACCGGCGCGAAGGCCGGCACCGTCCCGCGGGTGTGCCCGAACTGCGAGGGCACCGGGCACGAGACCCGCAACCTCGGCAGCTTCGGTTTCCAGGAACCGTGCAAGGAGTGCCACGGCCGGGGCCTCGTCGTGGACGACCCGTGCCCGACGTGCCACGGCAGCGGCCGCGCGACCGGGACCCGGACGATCCAGGCCCGCATCCCGGCGGGCGTCGCGGACGGGCAGAAGATCAGGCTCAAGGGCAAGGGCGCGCCGGGCGAGAACGGCGGCCCGCACGGCGACCTGTACGTGTTCATCAAGGTCCAGCCGCACCGGGTGTTCGGCCGATCCGGCGACAACCTGACGCTGACCGTCCCGGTGACGTTCCCGGAGGCCGCGCTCGGCGCCGAGATCAGGGTGCCCACCTTCCAGGGCCAGCCGGTGACGCTGCGCCTGCCGGAGGGCACACCGAACGGCCGCACCTTCCGCGTGAAGGGCCGCGGCGCCACCCGCCGCGACGGCACCAAGGGCGACCTGCTGGTCACCGTGGACGTCCAGGTGCCGCAGAAGCTCGACGACCAGACCCGCGAGGCCCTGACACGCCTGCGCGACACCGGCGCCGGCGACGACCTCCGCGGCGACCTCCTCGCCCAGGCCAAGCAGGAGTGACTCGTGATCAGTGCGATCGGGCGCGCGGCGGCTGGACTGAGGAGCGCGCGGAGCGACGAAGGAGTGAGCACGCGACGAGGCCGAGGAGGTCGGCGGGGTTGGTTGGTCGGGGCGAACACGCCGTCGCATAAAGCGACCGTCGCCGCCGAGCGGAGGCGAGGCCATGAACGCTGATCCCTTTGGTGACGACACTCCGGTCTATGTGATCTCGGTGGCGGCGCAGCTGTCCGGCCTGCATCCGCAGACGCTGCGCACCTACGACCGGATGGGGCTCGTCTCCCCCGGGCGGACGGCGGGCCGCGGCCGCCGCTACTCGATGCGCGACATCGTGATGCTCCGCGAGATCCAGCGGCTCTCGCAGGAGGAGGGCATCAACCTGTCGGGCATCAAGCACATCCTGGAGCTGCAACGCGACAACGTGCGGCTCCGCGAGGAGCTCGCCAAGGCGCACCGCGCCCTGGAGGAGCTCGCCAACGAACTCGAATCGACCCGGTCCGTCGCGGCGCGCCTCGCGCAGCAGCGGCGGCACGGGGACCCGGGCGGCACTCCCGGCTCCGACCTGGTGCCGATCAGGCACACCAGCGTCGTGGTGTGGCACGAGCGCAACCGGGACTGACGACGGGGCCGGGGGAGGACCCCCGTGGGCTCAGGGGAGCGGATGATGGACTTCAAGCTGACGCAGAAGAGCCAGGAGGCGGTGTCGGCCGCCGTCCGCAGGGCGGCGGCCGAGGGGCACCCCGAGGTCGAGCCGGAGCACCTGCTGGCGGCGCTGATCGGGCTGCCGGAGGGGACGGCGGTGCCGCTGCTGGAGGCGGTCGGGGCCGACTGGCAGGCCGTGCGGCGGCGCGCCGAGGAGCAGCTGGCGGCCAAGCCGAAGGCGGCGGGCTCGACGGTCGCGACGCCGCGGCTGTCCGGGCAGCTCCAGCGGGCGATCAGCACGGCGGGCAACCGGGCCCGGCAGCTGGAGGACGAGTACGTCTCGACCGAGCATCTGCTGGTCGGGCTGGCGGCCGACGGCGGGCCCGCGGCGGGCCTGCTGAAGGAGTTCGGCGCGACGCCGGACGCGCTGCTGGAGGCGTTCGAGAAGGTGCGCGGGCACGCCCGGGTCACCAGCGAGAACCCCGAGGGCACCTACCAGTCGCTGGAGAAGTACGGCGTCGACCTGACGGCGGCGGCCCGGGACGGGCGGCTCGACCCGGTGATCGGGCGAGACGCGGAGATCCGGCGAGTGGTGCAGGTGCTGTCGCGCCGGACGAAGAACAACCCGGTGCTGATCGGCGAGCCGGGCGTCGGGAAGACGGCCGTGGTGGAGGGGCTGGCGCAGCGCATCGTCGCGGGCGACGTGCCGGAGTCGCTGCGCGGCAAGCGGCTGGTCTCGCTGGACCTGAGCGCGATGGTCGCGGGCGCGAAGTTCCGCGGCGAGTTCGAGGAGCGGCTCAAGGCCGTCCTGAACGAGATCAAGAAGAGCGACGGGCAGGTCGTCACGTTCATCGACGAGCTGCACACGATGGTCGGCGCGGGCGCGGCCGAGGGCGCGATGGACGCCGGCAACATGCTGAAGCCGATGCTGGCGCGCGGCGAGCTGCGGATGATCGGCGCGACGACGCTGGACGAGTACCGCGAGCGGATCGAGAAGGATGCGGCGCTGGAGCGCCGGTTCCAGCAGGTCTTCGTCGGGGAGCCCACGGTCGAGGACACGATCGCCATCCTGCGCGGGCTCAAGGGCCGCTACGAGGCGCACCACAAGGTGCAGATCAACGACTCGGCGCTGGTGTCGGCGGCGACGCTGTCGGACCGCTACATCACCTCGCGGTTCCTGCCGGACAAGGCGATCGACCTGGTGGACGAGGCCGCGTCCCGGCTGCGGATGGAGATCGACTCCCGGCCCGTCGCGATCGACGAGCTGCAGCGCGCCGTGGACCGGCTGAAGATGGAGGAGCTGAACCTCGCGACGGAGACCGACGAGCCGTCCCGGCAGCGGCTCGAACGGCTGCGGGGCGACCTGGCCGACAAGCAGGAGCAGCTGAACGGCCTGGTCGGGCGCTGGGAGCAGGAGAAGGCCGGCCTGAACCGCGTCGGGGAGATCAAGGAGCGGATCGACCAGCTGCGCGGCGAGGCCGAGCGGGCCCAGCGCGACGGCGACCTGGAGACCTCGGCCCGGCTGACCTACGGCGAGATCCCCCAGCTGGAGAAGCAGCTGGAGGAGGCGTCGGAGGCGGCCGAGAACCGCGACGCGATGGTCAAGGAGGAGGTCGGCCCGGACGACGTCGCCGACGTGGTCGCGTCCTGGACGGGGATCCCGGCGGGCCGCCTCCTCGAAGGCGAGACCGCCAAGCTGCTGCGCATGGAGGACGAGCTGGGCAAGCGCCTGATCGGCCAGCGGTCGGCGGTGCGGACGGTGTCGGACGCGGTCCGGCGGGCCCGCGCGGGCATCTCCGACCCGGACCGTCCGACCGGCTCGTTCGTGTTCCTCGGCCCGACGGGCGTCGGCAAGACCGAGCTGGCGAAGGCGCTCGCGGAGTTCCTGTTCGACGACGAGCGGGCGATGGCCCGCATCGACATGAGCGAGTACTCCGAGAAGCACTCGGTGGCGCGGCTGGTGGGCGCCCCTCCCGGTTACGTCGGGTACGAGGAGGGCGGCCAGCTCACCGAGGCCGTCCGGCGCCGTCCGTACTCGGTGGTGCTGCTGGACGAGGTGGAGAAGGCCCACCCCGAGGTGTTCGACATCCTGCTCCAGGTGCTGGACGACGGGCGCCTGACTGACGGGCAGGGCCGGACGGTCGACTTCCGCAACACGATCCTGATCCTCACCTCCAACATCGGGTCGCAGTTCCTCGTCGACCCGACGCTGGAGAACGGCGCGAAGCGGGAGGCGGTCTGGAACGCGGTGCGCGCCTCGTTCAAGCCGGAGTTCCTCAACCGGCTCGACGACGTCATCCTGTTCGACGCGCTGGCGACCGACGACCTCACCCGCATCGTGGACCTCCAGGTCGACAAGCTCGCCGGGCGGCTCGCCGACCGGCAGCTCACGCTGCGGGTCACCGACGCGGCCCGCGAGTGGCTGGCGCTGACCGGCTACGACCCGCTGTACGGGGCGCGCCCGCTGCGCCGCCTGGTGCAGACGGCGATCGGCGACCAGCTGGCCCGCGAGCTGCTGTCCGGCGAGGTCGTCGACGGCGACGAGGTGGTGGTCGAGCTGGACGAGGCCGCCGACCGCCTCACCGTGGAGCCGTCCCGCGGCCTGACGCTCACGAAATAGGCCCTCCGGGGTGGCCTGCTCCGGTCGCCCGTTTCCCCTTCGCCGACCCTGGCGAAGGGGAAGAATCCCCGCATGGACGACGGACTGGTGGAGATCACCCTCCCCAACGGACAGATGATGATGGCCTCGGTCACCCGGAGGGACCCGGGCGGCGGCCCCCAGGACGTCGGGTTCGGGCGCCCGAAGTCCTTCGACGCCGTCACCGAGACGCTCCAGGGCATCGGGATCGCGATCATCGGGGCTTTGGACAACGTGAAGCCGTCCAGGGCCTCGGTCGAGTTCGGCCTGGAGCTGGCGGTCAAGGGCGGCAAGCTGGTCAGCGTGTTCGTCGACGCCGACACCAAGGCGTCGCTCAAGGTCGTCCTGGAGTGGGAGCGAGGGCGCGGCGAGGAGTGACGACGCGGGTCCAGGCGCTGCTGCGCGGATGCCTCGTCCGGCTCGCCGCCCCGGGCACGGCGGGCGGGACGGGCTTCCTCGTGGCGCCCGGCACGGTCCTGACGTGCGCGCACGTCATCGCGGGCGCCGAAGGCCCGGTCACCGCGACCCTGGCCGGGCGGGACATGCCGGCCCGCGTCACCGCCCTGCATCCGGCCGAGCCGGGAAGCCCCTACCCCTATCCGGACATGGCGCTGCTGGAGATCGAGGAGACCGATCACCCCTGCGTCCGGCTCGACACGGGCGAGCCCCGCTGGGACGACCGGATCTACGGCGCGGGCTTCACCGACACCTGGCCGGGCGACGAGCCGACCGTCGAATCCGAGCTGTTCACCTTCGTCGGCGTCCATGACGCCGACGGCCCGTACCTGAAGCTGGCGGCCGGGCAGGCGGTGCCGGGGATGAGCGGCGGGCCGCTGGTCAACCTCCGCACCATGGCCGTCTGCGGGATCCTGAAGACGACGCGGCACGCGCTGGCGCCGTACGGCGGGTGGGGCGTTCCGCTGGGGCCGCTGCGCGAGTTGCACCCGGAGGTGGTCGCGTCCGGCGACGCGTTCCACCGGGCGGACGCGCGCTGGCGGGAGGCCGCCGACCCCATCGACCCGCTCCTGTCCGGGCTGTCCGCGGTCGGCGCGGACTACGCGTCCCGGATCGAGAACTTCCTGGTGGAGTATCTCGGGCGGCCCGGACATCCGACCCCGTTCGGCGGACGGGACGCGCAGCTCGCCGAGCTCACCGCGTGGCTGCGCGCACCGGACGCGACGCCGTACGCGCTGGTGGCGGCGGAGGCGGGCCGCGGCAAGTCGGCGCTGCTGGTGCGGTGGTCGCAGGAGGTGCTGCGGCAGCAGCTCGCCACGGTCATCGTCATCCCGGTGAGCATCCGCTTCAACACCGGGCACGCCGCCGTGGTCTTCTCGGCGCTGGCCACCCGGCTGGCGCAGGTCCACGGGGAGTCGCTGTCCTCGGCCGAGCTGTCGGCCGAGCAGTGGAAGGAGGTCTGCGCGGGCTACCTGCGGCGTCCCCCGCCGGGCGACCGTCCGCTGCTCGTGGTGGTCGACGGGCTCGACGAGGCGACCGACTGGCAGGCCGGCCCCGACCTGTTCCCCGCTGTGCCGGCGCGCGGGGTGCGCGTGCTGGCCTCCGCCCGGTACCTGGCCGGCGACGTCGACGCGCGGGGCTGGCTGGACCGGCTGAACTGGCCCCCGCCGCTCGCGATCGGCATGGCGCTGCCGCCGATGGACCGCGAAGGCGTCGCGCAGGTCCTGACCGAGATGGGCGACCCGCTCGCGCACCTGGCGTGCAAGGTCGACGTGGTCAGCGAGCTGTTCCGGCTGAGCGAGGGCGACCCGCTGCTCATCCGGCTGTACGTCGAGGCCCTGCTGCCCTACGGCGAGCGGGCCGCCGCCATCAGGCCAGACGAGCTGCCGGCCATCGACCGCGGCCTCGGCGGCTACTTCCAGCGCTGGTGGCTGGAGCAGGAACGGCTGTGGGACGAGCAGGGCCGCAATTCGAGCCGGGAGCGGCGGGATCTGCAGGACGTCCTCAACGCGCTGTCCAGCTCCCTGGGCCCGCTCAGCCTCGACGATCTGGCCGAGCTGCTGCCCGAGCCGATGCCGGGGCTGGTGCTCGGCTCCCTGACCCGCGACGTCGGACGGTTCGTCATCGGCGACGGGCGCACGACCGGCTTCGTGTTCTCCCATCCCCGCCTCGGCATGTTCTTCCGCGACGCGATGGGCACCCGCGAACGCCGCACCTGGGACGAGCGCTTCCTGGAGTACGGGCGGCGGGCCCTGGAAAGCGTGAAGAGCGGCGTCACCGACGTCTCGCCCTATCCCGTCCGCTTCCTCGGAGCGCACCTGGAGCGCGCAGGCGCGGCCGACGAAGAGCTCTACGCGCTCCTCGACCAGGCGTGGCTGCGGGCCTGGGAGGCGCTGGAGGGCGGCGACAGCGGCTTCCTCAACGACAGCGAACGGGCGTGGCGGCGCGCGGACACCCGGTCGGACGCGCGCTCCTTCGAGGTACGCGTCCAGTGCGCGCTGATCAGGTCCAGCGTGGCCGCCCGCAGCGACAACATCCCGCCCCGGCTGCTGGTCGAGGCCGTCTCCGAGGGCGTCATCACGCGGGCCCAGGCGGTGGCGCTGTGCCGCCGGATCTCCGACGAGAACCGCCGGGCGGACGCGGTGATCCGGCTGGCGCCGGTGCTGCCCGCCGAATGGGGCGAGGAGTGCGTCGTGATCGCCGGGTCGCTGCCGCGCGAGTCGAGCACCGCGCACGTCCTGGCGAAGATCGCGGCCCATCTCGACGAGCGGGCCGTCCGGCGGGCGCTCGCCATCGCCCGGGGCTCGGCGGCGGCGGGACGGTTCCTGGCGGTCGCGGCGCTGGCCGCGCGGCTGCCCGGCGAGGAGCGGGCCGCGCTGGTCGCGGAGGTGATGGCGGAGCTGCCCGCCATGCTGGCGGCGCTGCGCAACGACGCCGCGCGCGGCCGCTCGCTCGCCGCCCTCGCCGCCCACCTCCCGGGCGGGCGCCTCGGGGAGGCCGCCGCGCTCGCCGAGGGCCTCGCGGACCGCCGGGCCGCCGTCCGCGCCCTCTGCGCGATTGCGCGCCACCTGCCGTCCGCCGAAAGGCAGGAGGCGACCCGCCGGGCCGTCGAGATCGCCGAGGCCGCGGACTTGGAGATCACGAACGCATGGGGGCCGGTGCAGACCGAGCTGGCGCTGGCCGACCTGCTGCCGGAACGGCGCGTCCCCGCGCTGAAAAAGCTGGCCGACCTCAGGAGAACCCTCGGCCACACCATCGAGCGGCAGATGATCGCCGCGCGCCCGTGGCTCGGGACGGTCGACGCCGGCGACTGGCCCACCGCGATCCTGACGTCCCTGCCCTATCTTCCTGAGCATCTGATGGAGGAGCTCGCCCCTTCCCTTCCTGCCGCGCTTCGCGCCTGGCTGCAGGACCCTGGTACCGGCCGGCACCTGCCGAACGGCGGCTCCTGGCCGTCCCCGCTTGGGACGGCCTACGACCTGCCAGAAGACGTCATTCCGGATGCCATCGCGGCACTTTCGCCCGTCCGGCCGGAGAACCGCGCGTGGGCTCTGGCCGCCGACGGCCCGCATGCCCCACCGGAGATGGTGGCCGCGGTCCTGAGCGAGGCACGGGAGTCCGGCCCTGCTCACAGGGCTCCCATGCTCACGGCGCTCGCGTTGTGCCATACGGGCGAGGACCGCCGCCGGCTGCTGTCCGAGGCCCTCACCACGGCGCAGCAGATCGACGATCTCCAGGAACGGATCGCCGCCCTTCCGCTCGTCATGGACGAGCTCGATGAGGAGACGGTGGGCGTCGTCCAGAAGATGGTCTTCGACGCGAACCTGAACGACCGGTTCACGCGCTCCCTGCTCGCCAGGCCGGTCGCGCCCGCCGCCGTGGACTCCGCACTGGCGTTGGCACACGCCGCGAACCCGCTTGATCGCGCGAGGACCCTGATCGCCCTGACGGACAAGGCCCCGGCGGACCGGCGCGCCGAATGCCGCGAGCACGCCACCGCGGCGTTGAGGGACCTGCCTCCTCCTCAACGCTTGGAGGCGCTCGAAAGGTCGGTCCTCGACACTCCCGGCCTCGGTGACGAGCTCGCCGAGACCCTGTACTCGCCGGAGGCGCTGGCGACAGAGGGAATCAGCTATCTGATCATGATCCTGGGGCGGGTCACCGGCAAGCCCGCGGTACTCGATCACGCCGTCGAACGGCTCGCCCGCCTGCTGTTCAAAGAGCCCGAGGACCCCGGGTCCACGATTCGCGGCCATCTGTCGTACTGGCTGCCGAGGCTGCCCCGCGACCTCCCTGAACGCGCTCTGAACGCCCTCTGGCGCGCCGCGGTCGCCACCGCCCCGCGGTCGCGGGCCATGGCGATGGCCCTGACCGCGCCCCGCCTCCCCGCCGAACAGGTCGAAGACGCCGTCACGGCGGCCTTGGAGATGGCCAGGGCGACCTGGGACGACGACGCCGCCGAAATGCTCGCCGACGGGCTGACGGCCGTCTACGCGAACCTGCCGGACGAGGCGCGGCTGCGCACGCTCCACATCGCGCTCGGTCCGGAGCGCAATCCCTTCCGTCTCCGGCCGCTCGCGCCGCACGTCGCGCCCGAGCACCGGCGGCACATCATCGAGCTGGCCATGGAGCTGGGCACCGTCGAGCAGGCCGAGCTCTACCTGATCCTCGTCCGGACGTATCCGGTGGAGCTCACGCGCCCCGTCCTGGACGCCATCCTGAGAGCGGGACCGTCCGCGCTTCCCCCGCTCCTGCTCGCGGAACTCTCCCGGCACGTGGACGCCGCGACCGCCGCGACGTTGCAAGACCGGATCGTGGAGTCCATCCGGCACCGGGACGTGTCCACGGTCCGCAGGCTCCTGCGCCGCCTCCCCGAGGACCGTAGGGTTGAGGCGGCGGAGCGGGCCTTCGGATCACGGCGCTCACCCCAGGACCTCGCCCAGATGATCAAGTACCTGCCGGAGGAGGTGGTGCCGTCCCTGACCGAGCGGATCGGGCACATCAAGCCACCGGCGGACCGGCTGGCCCCGCTCGGCGCCCTCGTCTCGCGCCTCGGCCCGCGGACGCCCGACCCGGTGTGGCGGACGACGCTCGACGCGGTCGAGGACTTCGCCCGTCCCGGGAAATGGGGATCGAACGAGATCCTCGGCTTCCTGCGCCGCAAGCTGCCGCCCATGGACGATCGCTGGGCCCGCGCGTTCACCGAGGCGATCAGGCAGTGCCCGGACCCGGGGACCTGCGCCGCGGCGCTGGCCGCGCTCGCCGGGCACGTCTCGCCGGAGGCGCGGGCCGCCCTCCTGGACGCCATGTTCGAGCTGGTCGACGCGGCCCCGCACGCCCGGCACACGGCACGGATCCTGACCGAGACGGCATCCGTCGCCGCCGGGAACGCGCGCGCGACGTGGCGGACGCTGGACGCCATCAGCCGGATCCAGTCGGACACGGGACGGCGGCAGGCGCTGGAGGCGCTGTTCCCGGCGATCAGGAAGGCCGCCGAGTCCGCCCACAGCCCGCCGCCCGAGTGGGACCGCGCCCTGCATCTGCTGTCGCGTCGCCCCCGTCCGATCGCCGGCACGGACCTCGCCATTCTGGTGTCGGGCGGTGCGCCGCTCGCGCCGCGGCCGGCCGACCTGGCGGCGGCCTACGTCCACGCCCTGCGAACGGCCGGAGAATGGTGGCCGTGACCCCCGGCGGCCGACCCGGTTGACACCGGCGGGGACCCGAATCCCCGCGAACGGGCAATAACAGGTGTCATGACCGAGACCGAGAGGCCCGCCCATGCCCGAGACCAGCCGGACCGTGCCGGAGCGGCGACCGCCGGAGTCCCCCGCGGACCTCGACGACGCCACCGTCATCGAACGGTCCCGGCGAGAGCCCGAACGGTTCGCGACGCTCTTCCGCCGCCACGCCCCGGCGATCATGCGGTACGTCGTCCGGCGGCTGGGGCCCGGCCCGGCGGACGACATCGTGGCCGAGACCTTCCTGATCGCCTTCCGCGGCCGCGGCTCCTACGACCTGGACCGCCGGGACGCGGGACCATGGCTGTACGGGATCGCGACCAACCTCGTCCGGCGGCACCGGCGCGACGAGGTCAGGCAGCTACGGGCGCTGGCGCGGACCGGGGCGGACCCGGTCACCGAGTCGTTCGCCGACGCGGCCGACGCCCGGCTCGTCGCGGACTCGGCCCGCCGCCCGCTGGCGGCGGCGATCGCCGGTCTGCCCGCCGCGCAACGCGACGTGCTGCTGCTCGTCACATGGGAGGGCCTCACCTACGACGAGGCGGCGCGCGCGCTCGGCGTCCCGGAGGGAACGGTGCGCTCACGCATGAACAGGGCTCGGAACAAGGTGCGCAAGGCGCTCGGTGGAATGGAGACGACCGATGAATGAGCTGCAGCAGGTGGAGCGCCTCCGCGCCGAGGTCCCCGACGATCTGGATCTGACCGCCGCCCGGGCCCGCTTCCGGGACGGCATGGAGAAGCGCCCGCCCCGGCGCCTCGTCCGACCCTTGCTGATGAGCGCGGCCACGGCCGCCGCGGCGGCGGGAGCCCTCGCCGTCGCCCTGCTCGTCGCCCCGGACAGCGGCCCGAAGACGGCCCCGGTCGCGAACGTGTCGCTGCTCCTCAACCGCGCCGCCGACGCGGCCTTGAAGGACCCCCTGCCCACGCCCCGCCCGGATCAGTACATCTACATCGAACTCCAGGAAACGCAGCCGGCCGACGCGACGGGCAGCGAGGGCTGGCTGGGACGGCAGCACACCCAGCTCTGGCAGTCGGTCAACGGCGCGCGCCCGAACTACGCCCGCCACCTGCAGCTGAGTCCCCTGCCCATTCCCGGCCGCCCGCTCCCCCCTGCCGCGAAACGCCAGCCGAGCATTGCGCCGGAGGAGCTCCTGGCCGAGCCCTGCGGAATCCGCCCGCCCCTGGACCGTCCGTACCTGGACGCCCTCCCTGCCGACCCCGGAGCCCTCCTCCGCCTGATGGACGGCGCGGGCGGCGACGGCGACCGCGGCGACCGCCTGTGGGAGAGCGCGTCGAACCTGCTCGTCTCCTCGGCCGCGCCGCCGCCCGTCCAGGCCGCCCTGTACCGCGCCATCGCCCGCATCCCCGGCGTCCGGCTGGTGGACCGCTCCGAGGACGCCGCCGGACGCGAGGGCATCGCCGTCGCCCGCGTGAACGGCGCCATCCGCACCGAGCTGATCTTCGATCGGACGTCCTACGCGTTCCTCGGCGAGCGCGGCGTCGTCGTCAGTACCGGCGACGACGGGCCCGCCGGCGCCCTGGTCTCCTCCAGCGCCGTCCTCCGCGTCTCGGTGGCCGACGCCCCGCCCAAGCCGGGCCCCAACGCGGCGCACGGCGACTGCTGATCAGCGGAAACGGCGAAAGAAGGCCCGGACGTCCGCTTACGCGGGGAAAGGAAAGTGGCCCGCAGGAATTGTCGTCCGCCGTTTTCCGGTTCAGCCGATACAGGTTCTTCGTTCCCGCCGCTCAGACGTCTGCGGGGCGGCGGGGACGGACCGTGCTCGGGGTCGGTGCCGGGTCGTCCTGTGGCGTTTGCCGTGGCGGCCGCTGCCGGGTTTCTCAGTGTGTATGGGTTCCCACTGCGCAAGTTGGGTCCGGCCGTGCGGACGGGAGGCGGCCGTGCGAGGGGGACGGGGCGCAATGGGGCTGGTG
>NZ_SMKU01000719.1 GCF_004349215.1 Actinomadura rubrisoli
ACTGGGTGAGGCTGGACCGTGAGCACAACGGCGAGGCCGGTGGTCAGACCGGGGGTGGTGCGTTGAGCGGGTCTGATCGCCAGGAACTGGCCGGGCTGCGGCGGCTCAAGGCCGAGATGGCCGGCGAGCACGCCAAGGAGAAGGCGGTCTGGGAGAAGGAACGCGCTGAGCTTGAGATGGAGCGTGAGGTGCTCAAGCGATCAGTGGCCGGGTGGGTGAAGGACTCGATGAACCGGTGATCGCGGGTGGAGTTCATCGCGTCCCAGAGGACCAAGCACGGCATCCCGCATGCGATCGCCTGCCGGGCCTTGGAGGTCTCGCAGTCCTGGTTCTACAAGTGGATCAACCGCAGGCCGACCGCCCGCGAGCAGCGGCGGGACCGGCTGGATGAGGAGATCAAGAAGCTGTTCGCCGCCTCGGGCGGCACCTACGGTTCCCCGCGGATCGCCCGTGACCTACGGGACGAGGGATGGACGGTGTCGGCCAACACCGTCGCCGCTCGGATGGTCGAGCTCGACCTGGCCGGACGGGCACCCGGACGGCGCAGGTCGCTGACCCGGCAGGGAAGGCGTCCGGCCGCACCTGACCTGGTACGCCGCAAGTTCACGGCCGTGGCGCCGGATGTGCTGTGGGTCGGGGATGTGACGCAGACCGACACCGGCGAGGGGCCGCTCTACCTCGCCACGACCGAGGACCTGTTCTCTCGCCGGATGCTCGGCCACGCCATGTCGGCCCACCACGACGCGGCCCTGGTGGTGGCGTCGCTGCAGATGGCCACCGCCACGCGCGGCGGCGACGTCGACGGGGTGATCTTTCATACCGATCGCGGGTCGGAGTACACCGCGGCCAGGACCGCGGCCGCGTGCCGCCGGCACGGCATCACCCAGTCGATGGGCCGGGTCGGGTGCGCCCTCGACAACGCCGCCGCCGAGGCGTTCAACTCAACGCTCAAGGTCGAGTCCGTGCACCGCCACCACTTCACCACCCGGGCCGAGGCCCGCATCAAGATCGCGACCTGGATCGCCGACTTCCACAACACCAGCAGGAGGCACAGCGCCAACGACGGGCTCGCCCCGATCACGTTCGAGCATCAGATGGCAGAAGCACGAAGAACACCAACGGCCCAGCCCAGGGCCGAAGTGGCATAACACCG
>NZ_SMKU01000720.1 GCF_004349215.1 Actinomadura rubrisoli
CGTCTAGGCGGCGGTGGTTGGGCGGTGCGGGGCGATCACGCGGCCGTCGGGGAGGAGTTCGCCGGTGTCCTCGAATACGACGATGCCGTTGCAGAGCAGGCTCCACCCCTGTTCAGGGTGGTTGGCGACGGTACGGGCGGCCTCGCGGTCCCGGGCGTCCGGGGTGGGGCAAGACGGCCGGTGCGGGCAGATCGGGCTCGGTTGGACGGTCACGGCGTTCCTCCACTGTGTCCCTGTGATTAAGGACATAGATCAAGCCTGCCGTCGCTCGTCCGAAATATGCAAGTGGATGGGGAATTCTTTACTCTTCGCGGCGTGTGAACTCCCGGCGGATCGGGCATTCCGGGACGTTCAGTGCAGAAGCCCGCCATCCGGTTCGTCGCCGTGATCGACGTCGAGCCCGACGACGGACGTGCACCCGATGCAGATCCACTCCGCGATGACCGCCTCCGGATTGGTCCCGTGGGTGCGGTACGGGCGTTCGACCCACCGGCGCCGCATCCCGTGCCCGCACGAGGAGTGCAGCAGCCGCCCGCACTTGGGGCAGGGCCACACGTCCTCGCGGCGCTGGTTGCACTGGGGGCACATCGGGGACTCGTAGTGCTCGGCCGGCTCCCCGTGATCCAGCTCGCCGCGCCACTCGTGCTCCAGGTCGAGGTACTCGTCGGCCGGCCAGTGGTGGTCGGCCAGCCAGGCCAGGTACTCCTCGTCGCCCGGATCCAGGACGGCCGTCAGCGACTCCGGGTGCACGTCAGGGGAGCGGTGGCGGCGCGCGCCGCGCCGTCCGGCGGCCAGGAGCGTCAGCAGGCCGAGGAGCGCGGCCGCGGCCAAGCCTGTCGCCAAGGGCATCGCGGCGTCCTTACATGATCTCGTGGCGGGAAAGTCCGATCATGAATTCACTTCACAAAACGCTGCGAACGCTACAAGAAAGGCTCTTTACGGAAAAGTCGATCAGAAAAGATTCTTTGCCGGGATCATGGCTGGACCGGTGTCCGAAACCCACTGCGGGCATGGTCCCGAACCCCGTCCAGCCTGCGGATCCGGTCCGTCCGGCCACGTCGGCGGGCCATCGCGGCCCGGCGGCCGATTTCACTCTCCGCTGAATCGCCCCCGGTCCCGCCCCCGACCTGCATCGGCCGCATCCGGC
>NZ_SMKU01000721.1 GCF_004349215.1 Actinomadura rubrisoli
ACCTCTTCTACCGGGGCTCCACGTCCCGTTTCCGGGCCCGGCGATCTGTCCGCGAGTCTCCCCTTGCGCTACCGATCATGCCCGGGAATGCCCTACTACCCGAATCAATCTTGCAGGGAAAACCTCATAGTCATAACCTCGCTTGGTGATATGTTCGTGCAAGATCCTCCTCTCCTCTTCGCTGAGCGGATGTCCACGCAACTCTTTAAGCTCTTTAAGAGCGCGCTCGAACTCCTTCTTCTGCTCCTCACGACTTTCCGGAGAATGGTATCCGTCATCATCCAGGTCACCAGGGTCCCAGGACTCCCTCAGCTTCTTCCAGTATTCGTCCCAGTCATCGCCACCGGCATTATGGACCAGGACCGCGGCACCACCGGCCCGCACATTGTAGGTATGCAGGCCGGCACTTGTGTGCAACCACATGCCCGAGCGGAGGTCGGCCGCCCTGACCCACGCACGTTTCCTCCTTACCCAGAAGGGGTGCCCTTCGGTGGCGGTAACGATCCCTGTCTTGGCACCGCGTTTCCCATCGGTATCAATGGTCACCTTGACGAGATCTTTCTTACCATAACCCGAGATAAGCGCTGTCACACTCTTCTTCTCGGTCTTGCCGGTCCTCGGGTCGGTGGCCTGGACCTCGTCGCCGACCTTGACCTTTTCGATCGCCTTGTAGCTCCCGTCTCCCATCAAGATGGCCGTGCCGGCGACGAAGCTGTTCTTCGGGGCGACGCATTGACGGAGCCGCTTGAGGAACCAGCCGCCGCCCTTGGTCGCGCCCTCCTTGCCGATCGCTTTGGCCGCTCCTCCTCCGCCGCCGATGAGGCCGATGGCGTCCCAGACGTAGCCGCCTGCCTTCCAGGCGCCGGAGTCCGGGTCCATGCCGACGGGCTTGGCGATGGCCTCCTTCACGCCCGGGATCATCAGGATGGGGCCGAGAGGGGTCACTTCCAGGGCGCCCATCATGAGGCCGAGCATGAAGTTGTCGGCCTGGCGCAGGGCTTCGGTCCAGGAGAACTTGCCTTGGCCTCCAGTGCCCCAGCCCCCGGGGCCTGCGCCCTGAGAGCCCTCCGCGCCCTTCTGGCCCGGATCCGAACCTGAACCCTGGCCGGGGGCGCCGGGGACGGGGGCTGTGTCGGGT
>NZ_SMKU01000722.1 GCF_004349215.1 Actinomadura rubrisoli
CTCACCCCCAAGGACGAGACCGACCTGCGCTGGGCCCTGCGCCTCGGCGTCGACATGGTCGCCCTCTCCTTCGTCCGCACCCCCGCCGACGCCGACATCTGCTACCAGATCATGGAAGAGGAGAGCGTCCGCGTCCCCCTCATCGGCAAGATCGAAAAGCCCCAGGCCGTCGAACGCCTCCCCGAGATCGTCGCCGCCTTCGACGGCATCATGGTCGCCCGCGGCGACCTCGGCGTCGAGCTCCCCCTCGAACAGGTCCCCATCGTCCAGAAGCGCGCCATCGAACTCTGCCGCGAGAAGGCCCGCCCGGTCATCGTCGCCACCCAGATGCTCGAATCCATGATCTCCGCGCCCCGCCCCACCCGCGCCGAGACCTCCGACGTCGCCAACGCCGTCTTCGAGGGCGCCGACGCCGTCATGCTCTCCGGCGAGACCAGCGTCGGCCAATACCCCATCGAATCCGTCCTCACCATGAGCCGGATCGTCAGCACCGCCGAACAGGCCGCCCTGCACGCCACCCACACCCTCGACCGCATCCCCGAGACCGTCGGAGGCGCCATCGCCCGCGCCGCCGCCGAGGTCGGCGCCACCGTCGGCGCCGAGGCCCTCATCGCCTTCACCATGTCCGGCGAGACCGCCCGCCGCCTCTCGCGCTACCGGTCCCCCATCCCTCTGCTCGCCTTCACCTCCGTCCCCGCCGTCCGCGGCCGCCTCGCCCACGTCTGGGGCGTCGAGACCTTCATCGTCCCCCACGTCGACCACACCGACGACATGGTCGCCCAGGTCGAACAGGCCCTCCTCGAAATCGGCCGCTGCCAGAAGGGCGACCGCGTCGTCGTCGTCGCCGGCTCGCCCCCCGGCACCGCCGGCTCCACCAACGCCCTCCGCGTCCACAACATCGGCGACAGCATCTCCACGAACCGCTGACCGCGAGCTCCGCCGCGCCCGGTGACCACATCACCGGGCGATCTCATTTCGAGCTCACTCTGGACACCCCGCGACGCGCGCCGCATCCTTGAGACCATGACCGATGACCTGCGCGCGGACGACACCCCAAGGCCCGCGCGGTGGCGCTCCCTGCCACCGCGCACGCCCCTGGAGGACCTGACAACGGGCCAGGAGGTCCCGCC
>NZ_SMKU01000723.1 GCF_004349215.1 Actinomadura rubrisoli
GGATGGGCGGGTATTGGTTACCTCGGTGGCATGAGATATCCCGATGGGGGCGGGTTGACCGGCCAGGAGCGTGCGCGGCGTGAGCAGGTGCGGCTGGCCGCAGCGGAGATGTTCGCGGCCGGGGCCGGTCAGATGCAGGTAGCGCGGCGGTTTCGGGTGTCGCGGATGTCGGCGAGCCGCTGGTACCGGGCCTGGCAAGCCGGTGGCCGGGCGGCGCTGGCCTCCAAGGGGCCCAGCGGCGCCCGCTGCAAGCTCACCGACTCCCAGTTGGCCGGCTTGGAGGCTGAGTTGGAGGCCGGGTCGGCGGCCTATGGCTGGGCCGATCAATGCTGGACGCTGGCGCGGATCGGTGAGCTGATCGCCGAGCGGTTCGGTGTGGACTACACCCTGGCCGGGGTGGATGGTCTGCTGCATCGGATCGGGTGGAGCGTGCAGGTCCCGACCCGGCGCGCGGCCGAGCGGGACGAGAAGGCCATCACGGTCTGGCAGGACCAGGATTGGCCAGTGATAAAAGGACCACGGCGGACCTGGGGGCCTGGCTCTGCTTCGAAGACGAGGCGGGCCAGGGCCTGAGGCCGCCCAAAGGCCGCACCTGGGGCCGCCGCGGCCACACACCGCTGGTGCGGGTGTCGGCGGCCGGGTCGGGACGCATCTCGATCGCCGCGCTGGTGTGCATCCGACTCGACCAGCCCGGCATCCGCCCCCGCTTGATCTACCGCACTCTGCTGCACCACGGCCGCAAGGACGAGCCGAAGGGGTTCCGCGAGACCGACTACGCGCGGCTACTGGATGCAGCGCACCAGCAGTTGGACGGCCCCATCGTGCTGGTGTGGGACAACCTCAACACCCATCGCAGCCGGGCCATGCGGCGGCTGATCGACGCCCGGCCCTGGCTGACGGTGTTCCGGCTTCCCGCCTACGCCCCCGAACTCAACCCGGTCGAGGCGGTGTGGGCGCACATGAAACACAGCCTGGCCAACCTCACCAAACACAGCGTCGACCAGCTCGGCATCCTGGTGAGGAACCGCCTAAAACGTATGCAGTACCGACCCGAACTTTGTGCGGGATTCCTCGCCCGCACCGGCCTGGACCTCAAACTACCGTAACCCCAACAGTTGAAGTCCTCTAG
>NZ_SMKU01000724.1 GCF_004349215.1 Actinomadura rubrisoli
GCGGGTTCCCGGTTGTTTCCTGGGAACCACACAGGGACGCGAACATCGCATTCGTGCAGCGATTCGGTTTGAACGTTCAGTGTGTTCAAGCCACTCGGCCTATTAGTACCGGTCGACTCCACACGTTACCGCGCTTCCATCTCCGGCCTATCAACCCGGTCGTCTACCGGGGGCCTTACCCCACCCGAAGGTGGAAGGGAGAACTCATCTCGAGGAAGGCTTCCCGCTTAGATGCTTTCAGCGGTTATCCCGACCGAACGTAGCCAACCAGCCGTGCCCCTGGCGGGACAACTGGCACACCAGAGGTTCGTCCGTCCCGGTCCTCTCGTACTAGGGACAGACCCTCTCAATTCTCCTACGCGCGCAGCGGATAGGGACCGAACTGTCTCGCGACGTTCTAAACCCAGCTCGCGTGCCGCTTTAATGGGCGAACAGCCCAACCCTTGGGACCTACTCCAGCCCCAGGATGCGACGAGCCGACATCGAGGTGCCAAACCATCCCGTCGATATGGACTCTTGGGGAAGATCAGCCTGTTATCCCCGGGGTACCTTTTAGCCGTTGAGCGACACCACTTCCACACGTAGGTGCCGGATCACTAGGCCCTGCTTTCGCACCTGCTCGACACGTCCGTCTCACAGTCAAGCTCCCTTGTGCCCTTGCACTCGCCACCTGATTGCCAACCAGGCTGAGGGAACCTTTGGGCGCCTCCGTTACACTTTAGGAGGCAACCGCCCCAGTTAAACTACCCACCAGGCACTGTCCCCCACCCGGATCCACGGGTGCGGGTTAGACGCTCAAAACGACCAGAGTGGTATTTCACCAACGACTCCACCCAAACTGGCGTCTGGGCTTCACAGTCTCCCACCTATCCTACACAAGACGCTTCAGGCGCCAATGCCAAGCTATAGTGAAGGTCCCGGGGTCTTTCCGTCCTGCTGCGCGAAACGAGCATCTTTACTCGTACTGCAATTTCGCCGGGCCTGTGGTTGAGACAGCGGGGAAGTCGTTACGCCATTCGTGCAGGTCGGAACTTACCCGACAAGGAATTTCGCTACCTTAGGATGGTTATAGTTACCACCGCCGTTTACCGGCGCTTAGATTCTCAGCCTCGACCCC
>NZ_SMKU01000725.1 GCF_004349215.1 Actinomadura rubrisoli
CCCGGGGGGTGTGGGGGGTCGTCCCCCCACCAGGAACCGGCCCGGTGAGCACGACCTGCGTCTCGTCCCCGTGCGCGATCTCCCGCAGCAGCGCCGCCACGCCCGCGTCCGGCTCGATCAGCCCGATGCCGCGCCGCGCGTACTCGCGGGCCAGCTCGGGCGACACCATCCCGCCGCCTGCCCACGGCCCCCAGTCGGCGACGAGCACCCGCCCTTGCAGCCGCGTCCGCCACACGTGCGCGAGGGTGTCGCAGGCGTCGTTGGCGGCCGAGTAGTCGACCTGCCCCCGGTTCCCGTGGACGCCCGCGACGCTGCCGAAGACCACGAAGAACCCCACGTCGGGGCGCACCGCCGCCGCCAGCGCGCACGCGCCGTCCACCTTCGTCCGGTACACCCTGCCGAACGACTCCGGCTCCTTGTCGCGGACGAGCCGGTCCTCCACCAGCCCCGCCCCGTGGATCACGCCGTCGAGCCGCCCGTGGCGCAGGTACACGTCCTCGACCACGTCCCGCACGGCCTGCGGATCTCGCACGTCGCCGGCGTGGTAGGCCACCGACGCCGCGTCCCGCCGCAGCGTCTCCAGGTTCCGGTGGACCTCCCGCTCCGCCAGGATCCGCCGGATCGCCGCCTCGATCTCCGCGGGCGCCCGCCCGCCGCGCGCCACCAGCGCCCGCCGCAGCGACGCCTCGTCCCGCGCCTCGGGGAACGCCGGCGCGTCCGCGGGCTCGGGCGTCCGCCCCATCACCTCGATGTGGCAGCCGCTCGTCCGGGCCAGGGCCAGCGCCGCCCGCGCGGTGATCCCCCGGGCTCCTCCGGTGAGCAGCACGACACCGTCCGGCCCCAGGTCCGCGACCCGCGCCTCCCCCGCCAGCTCCTCGCGGACCAGCGTCAGCCCCCGGCGCAGGTCCCCCTCGTGCCCGACCGCGACCGGCGCGTCCGCGTCCAGCAGCTCCGCCACGATCCGCTGCGCGACCGCCCGGGGCGTGTCCTTGGTGTCCACGTCCACCGCCCGCACGAGCACCTCGGGATACTCCTGCGCGACCGTCCGCGCCAGCCCGCGCAGCCCGGCGCCCGGTGTCGGGTCCCCGACGCCGGGCGCCGGGCTGCGC
>NZ_SMKU01000726.1 GCF_004349215.1 Actinomadura rubrisoli
TGCTGAAGCCCGCCCCCGCCACCCCCCTGTCGGCGCTGCTGCTGGGCGAGCTGCTCGCCGAGACCGACCTGCCCGCCGGCATGTTCTCCGTCCTGACGGTGCCGAACGACCGGGCCGGCGGCCTCGTGGACGACCCGCGGCTGCCGATCGTGTCGTTCACCGGGTCCGTCCCCGTCGGGTGGGCGATCAACGACCAGGTGCCCCGCAAGCACGTCACGCTGGAGCTCGGCGGCAACGGCGCGGCCGTCGTCCTGCCGGACGCCGACCTCGACTGGGCCGCCCAGCGGATCGGCCTGTTCTCCAACTACCAGGCCGGGCAGAGCTGCATCGCCGTCCAGCGCGTCTACGTCGACCGCCCGGTGTACGAGGAGTTCCTGCCAAAGCTCGTCGAGACCGTCGACGGCCTCGTCACCGGCGACCCGTGGGACGACAAGACCCAGGTCGGCCCGCTCGTCAGCCAGGCCGCCGCCGAGCGCGTCGAGGCATGGGTGGACGAGGCCGTCGCGGCCGGCGCGACGGTCCTGGCCGGCGGCACCCGCGAGGGCGCCGCCTACGCCCCGACCGTCCTCGCCGACGTCCCGCCGGACGCCAAGGTCGCCCGCGAGGAGGTCTTCGGCCCGGTCATGCTCGTCCAGCCGGTGGACGGCGTGGACGAGGCGTTCGCCCTCGTCAACGACTCGGCGTTCGGCCTCCAGGCGGGCGTGTTCACCCGCAACCTCGACATCGCGTTCCGCGCGCACCGCGAACTGGACGTCGGCGGCGTGGTGATCGGCGACGTCCCGTCCTACCGGGCCGACCAGATGCCCTACGGCGGCGTCAAGGACTCGGGCGTCGGCCGCGAGGGCCTGCGTTCGGCAATGGCCGACTACACCGAGGAAAAAGTCATGATCCTAACCGGCCTCCCCCTCTGACCCCACACACGCGCCAGGCCGGTCTCATCGCAAGATCGGCCCAAGGCTCCTATGTCGCCTCGGTGGCGAACCCTGTCGTGGTGAAGGAGAAGGGCGGGGCCGCTGCGGCCCCGCCCGGCGAGTAGCTCTCCGGTCAGGGGTGGTGGGTTCTCCAGGCCGTGGTGAACATTTCGTGGAGGGGGGCCGGGGGCAGGAG
>NZ_SMKU01000727.1 GCF_004349215.1 Actinomadura rubrisoli
CGCAGCTCTAGGTTCCCGTCCGGTTGCGGCCGCCACCAGCCGGTTTCCCTTTTTGCCGGCCGAAGACCGCAGACGAGGTCGCTCAGTGTCCCGTGGGCTCCCAGATGTGTATAAGACACAGCGGCGGGCGCCGAATTCGGTGGCGAGGGCGGAGACCAGGAGCAGGCCGCGGCCGGCTTCGGCCCATTCCAGGACGCCGGGCGGGGCGCCGGGCGGCGTGGGTGCCACCGGGTCGCCGTCGCCGACCTCGCCGATGAGCAGCGGGCCGTCCAGGCGCAGGGCGAGCCGGACGGGGCCGGTGCCGTGCACGACCGCGTTGGTGATCAGCTCATCGACCATGAGGACGATGTCGTCGATGTCGGCCGGATCGGTGACCTGCCACTCGCGCAGCGTCCGTCCGGTGAGAGCCCGCGCCCGGGACGCCGCGCGGGTCTCCGCGGTCAGCTCCCAGGCCGCGCGATGGTGGTCGCAGTCGGCGGACTCTTCGATTCCCAGCCCCTTGGTACTCAATGCCCCGTCTCCTCACCTCTGGCGGTTTCCGCAGGTCAGCGACCTCAACAGGCATGTTCCCCGCCGAGGCCGCGCCATGGGGCCCGCCCGGAAGATCTGGCCGAACCGGCAGTTCCCCGTGCCGGTGGCGGCCATGGTGATGGCACCGGACCGCGCTGGCGCCTCCGCCGCGCCATCGGGTCGATCGAGAGCGAGTCCGTACTTTTCCCGCGTTCGTTCCTATTGAAGACGCATCGCCCATGGGCGCGGTGCACGAGCGCACGCAATCCTCACCCGGGGGTGAGGTGACCGAGGACACACGGGGCGGGGTGGAATGAGCACCCCCCGGTTGCCGTTAAGGTGGGTGCGTCGGTGTGGCATGTGTCCCCCGGGCTCTACCCAACGCCTTCGGGGAATACCGCCGGTCCGTACGGTCCGGGCTGGAGCTCCGTTGTGCCTTTCGCCGTGAGGCGACCACCACACCGGCCTCAACGCCGAGGCCCCGGCGAGATCTGATCTCGCCGGGGCCTCGGCGTTCGTGCGCGTCGGCGGGGAGCCTCAGGGCGCGGGCGGCGGGCGGCCGGGGGCTCGCCAGGCCGGCCGCGCG
>NZ_SMKU01000072.1 GCF_004349215.1 Actinomadura rubrisoli
TTGCCAGGATCTGCCATAGCCGAAAAATAGCAGCCCCAGCTCACAGCCGTTGCCCAACAACGAAACCCACAACCTCAACTGTGGATATGTGGATACTGGAGGACACAAGCTTAACTAAATGGCATTGGCCCAAAGCATGGCGCATCCTGCGCAAGCTGCGCTGCTGCCCCTGGCGCGCGGGCCGCATCGCCAAGGCCATCCACACCCTTCAACTACGCGAGGCCACCGCCTGCTGAAAGGCTCAGTCGTGGGAGCTGGAGAGTCGTTGTGGGTTCTCCTTGGGATATGACCGCCTCGGAGCTGGTGAAAGTGTTTCTGGAGACGGAACGGCTGGTGCTCCGTTGGTTCACCGAGGCCGACGTGGACGAGCTCGTCCTGCTGGACAGCGACCCCCAGGTGATGCGTTTCCTGACCGGCGAGCCGACACCGCGCCTTGAGATCGAGGAGGAGGTGCTGCCCAGGATCCTGCGCGACTACGACCGGGGACCGGCGGGGCGCTGGGCCGCGCTTGAGCGGTCCACGGGAGAGTTTGTGGGCTGGCTCGCCCTCCAGCCGCCGGAGGACGGCAGCGTCGTGGACGTAGAACTGGGCTATCGGCTCAAGGCGTCGGTCTGGGGCCGGGGATACGCCACCGAGGGGGCGCGGGCGCTGATCCGGAAGGGATTCACCGAGCTGGGGGTGGAGCGGGTGTGGGCCCAGACCATGGCGGTCAACCTCGCTTCCCGCCGTGTGTTGGAAAAAGCCGGTCTCAGGTACGTGCGAACCTTTCATTTGCATTTTGACGATCCGCTCCCGGGCACCGAGCACGGCGAGGTCGAGTACGAGCTGCGGCGGACGGACTGGACACCTCCCCAGAGGCACGCGTCGGGGCATCCCACCCCAGGTTGCGCCGATGGGCCTTCTTGACCCCAGTGAGCGCCTCGATACCGCGTTCTGATCGGACGTCAGCGCCGGTCGGGGCCAGGTGGATCTGGGCGGACGGTCTCGACCGGACCGGCAAGACGACTCACGGCCGTGCTTCGGTCATTTTGCTGTGCGGCGGGGTGGTTTCTGAGGGCGAAATCGATGGTGTCCAGTGCCCAGGCCCAGGAGGCGTCGGTCTCCCGGGCGGTGTGGCCGAAGCTGCCCGCCGTCTCCAGGCTCACATAGCCGTGGAACATGCTGCCCAGGAAGCGCACCGCGTCGGTCTGGTCGGGTTCTGGAAGGTCGTAGCCGCGCAGGATCGCCCGCGCCATCCCGGCGTGCCTGGGCCCGGCGCTGCCGGCCGCGGTCTCTGGATCGAGCTCGAACCGGGCCGCGGCGTATCGGCCGGGGTGTTCCTTGGCGTAGGCGCGGTAGGCGTTGGCGAACGCGACCAGTGCGTCCTTGCCCGCGCGTCCGGCCAGTGCGTCGGCGACCTTGTCGGCCAGTTCCTCCAAGGCCAGCAGCGCCACCCGCACCTTCAGCTCCCGCGCGTTCTCGATGTACGCGTACAGGCTCGGGTCCTTGACGCCGAGCCTGCGCGCGACCGCGGAGACGGTCACCTTGTCGAAGCCGATCTCGTCGGCCAGTTCCGCCGCCGTCCGGGTGAGACGTTCGGCGGTGATGCCTGGGCGCGCCATGGGGCCTCCCGTCCAAACTAGGTGAATCAGTCGTTTGCCTAATTATATTAGGTGGGCTAGCCTCGCCGGACATGAAGCCAATCACTGAGAGTGACATTCGCAGGTCGTTCGTCAACTGCTCCAAGGGGGAGGCGCGGCGTCTGGACGTCCCCAAAGACCTTCAGGAGCGTCCGTGGGACGACCTGGACTTCCTCGGCTGGCGAGATCCTGGCGCCCCCGAGCGCGCCTACCTGGTCGCCGAACGCGACGGCCGTCTTCTCGGTATCGCGCTGCGGGCGGTGAACGGCACCGCGCGCGGATTCACCGCGCGCAGCATGTGCTCGCTGTGCCTGACCACGCACACCAGCGGCGGCGTGGCGCTCATGAGCGCGCGCCGTACTGGTGAGGCCGGACGCCAGGGCAACACGGTCGGGCAGTACTTCTGCGCTGACCTGGCCTGCTCTCTCTTCGTCCGAGGCAGGAAGCGGACATCCGCCGGGGGAGACTTCGACGAAACCCTCTCCGTAGACGAGAGGATCGCCCGCATCCTGGCCAACTTGAGCGCCTTCATCGACAAGGTGATCAAGTGAGCCGTGCGCCGGCCGCAAGGCATCCTGGGAGGAGGACGATATGACCGAGTGGATCACCATCCCCATCGACATGCGCATCCTGCGCGGCGCGCTTGAGCTGGAACGCACCGCCCACGGGGTGCTGCCGCACCGGCTGCCCGCAGCCGCCCGCAGGCAGTTCCCGGACGAGTCCCTGGCCAGGACCGAGGCGCAGCCCTCCGGAGTGCGGCTGTCCTTCCGCACTCGCGCCACCGCCGTGGAGCTGGACGTTCTCCCCACCAAGCGGGCCTACCAGGGCGGGCCGCCCCAGCCGGACGGCCTCTACGACCTGGTCGTCGACGGCCGCCCGGCCGGTCAGGGCAGCGTGCCCGGCGGCAACCTGACCACCATCGACATGGCCACGCAGGCCGCGGTCACCCGACCCGGCGAGCCCGGCACCCTCCGGTTCTCCGGGCTGGCGGCCGAGGTCAAGGACGTGCGGATCTGGCTGCCGCAGGTCGAGGTCACCGAGTTGATCGCGCTGCGCACCGACGCGCCCGTCGAGCCCGTCCCGGACGAGGGACGCCGGGTATGGCTGCACCACGGCAGTTCGATCAGCCACGGCTCGACCGCCGCCGGTCCGACCGCGACCTGGCCCGCGCTGGCCGCCGCCCGCGGCGGTGTGGAACTGATCAACCTGGGCTTCGGCGGCAACGCCCTGCTCGACCCGTTCACCGCGCGGGCCATCCGCGACACCCCCGCCGACCTGATCAGCCTCAAGATCGGCATCAACATCGCCAACACCGACTCGATGCGCCTGCGCACGTTCGCGCCGGCCGTGCACGGCTTCCTCGACACCGTCCGCGAGGGGCATCCCGGCACGCCGCTGCTGGTCGTCTCGCCGATCCTGTGCCCTATCCAGGAGGACACGCCCGGACCCGTCGTCCCCGATCTCCAAGCCCCGAAGCTGCTCTTTCGGGCCATCGGCGACCCGGCGGAGGCCGCGCGCGGACGGCTGACGCTCAACGTCATCCGGGAAACCCTGGCCCGCATCACCGCGCAACGCGCCACTGACGACCCCAACCTGCACTACCTCGACGGCCGCGCACTCTACGGCGAAGCCGACTACGCGGAACTGCCCCTTCCCGACGAACTCCACCCCGCTCCCGCCGGTCACCAGCGCATCGGCGAACGTTTCGCCGAGTTGGTTTTCGAGGACGAGCATGGCCCCTTCGGAGCCCTTCGTACGGAATCGTCCCCCTAGCAGGGCCGTATCGGCAGCCCGCGCGCTGCTTGGCGAGTTCAGCCTGCTCGCCCGGATGAGGCCGTTTGTGGACTTCGGCCACACGGTGCAGCGCGACAGTTCCAGGATTGCGGTATGCGGAACGGCAGGGCTTGGTGGCCGTGGCTGGCGGTCCTGGCGGCGGTGGCCGGGGTGCTGGCGTTAGCGGCGGTGACGTTCGCTCCTTTGACCGGCAGGGACGGGTTGCAGATCTCGGCGAACCGCGCCCAACTGACCGGGGGCTTCCTGCTCGCCGCTGCGGTGCCCCTCGTCTTGGCGCTGAGATGGGCCGGCCAACGCTCGCGTGAGCTGCGCGCCGAACCCACCTCCGACGCGCTGCAGGGCGCCTTGGGCACGCTGGCAGATCAGGTGGCCTGGCAGTGGAAAGAGGAGGCGCGGCTGCGGTCGCTGGGTACCCCTTTTCCGATCCCGGTGCGCTGGCGCACGCCGGCGCCGGGTGCGCACACGCCAGCGATCATGGATCACTTCGACCTCATCGACCCGGGCGGTGATGTGGGGTGGCGGGTCTCCAGCGCCGACATCGCCGTGCTGACCGACCGGTTCCGCCGCACCCCGCGACGCCGCCTGGTGATCCTGGGTGGCCCCGGCTCGGGCAAGACCACCTTGGCGCTGCAACTGCTGCGGCACCTGCTGGCCACCCGCGACCAGCACCCCGATGAACCGGTCCCGGTGCTCCTGCCGGTGGCCGACTGGGACACCGTGCAGTTCCCCCGGCTGCACGACTGGCTGGTCGACCGCCTTCGCCGGGACTACCCGGCACTGCGCTCGCCGGAACTCGGCACCGACATCGTGCGAGCCCTCACCGAGCGCGGGCACATCCTGCCCATCCTTGACGGGCTGGACGAGGTGTCCCCACCCGCCCAGGCCAAGGTGATCAGGGAGTTGAAGCGAGCCCTGGACGGCGAGGAGCAGCTCGTCCTCACCAGCCGCACCACCGAGTTCACCGCCGCGATGGACGGGGACGTGGTGAACTCCGCCGCCGTGCTGGAACCACTTCCGTTGTCCCCCGCGGTCGCCGCGGACTACCTCACCCACTGCCTGCAGCCCGCCCCCCAACCGGCCTGGCAGCAGATTCTGACCGCGCTGCGCAACACGCCCCCGGCCGGTCCAGCGGCCCGCGGGCCCGCGGCGGCGCTGGCGGACGTCGCTGCCACCCCGCTGGGGCTGTGGCTGGTACGTACCGCCTATACCGCACGCGACGCCGACCCCACCCCACTGACCGACCCGGCCCGCTTCCCGGCCGCCGCGGAGCTGCGGGCCCACCTGTTCGCCGAGGTCATTCCCCGACTTATCGAGACCCGCGACCCCAGTAAGATCCGCGGACCCAGTGGCAACCCGGCCCAGCCATTCCTCCCACGCCGCCGCCACAGCCCCGCCCAGGTGCGGCTCTGGCTCGGCTACCTGGCTCACCACCTCACCCACGCCCCCACCAGCGTCGGCGGAGGAACCCGTGACTTCGCCTGGTGGCGACTGGCCGCCACCACCCAAGCCATCACCCGCACGACCCGGATCCTCCTCGCCCTGCTCACCGCCCTTACGCTCGGGCTCGCGTTCGGGGTCCCGGTCGGGCTCGCGTTCGGGACCGTGGCCGGGCTCACCTACGGGCTGGTGGGCGGGATCATGGCCGGGCTCACAGCCGGCCTCGAAGCAGGAAAATGGGCGAAGGAATCACCCGGGCATGCCGACCCGCACATACGCCGCTCGGCTGAGATGAGCAACAACCTCGCGGGCGGGCTCACGGCCGGGCTCACGTTCGGGCTCACGGCCGGACTTGCGGGCGGCCTCACGGGCGGCCTCGCGGGCGGCCTCGCGGGCGGGTTCGCCTTCGGGCTCGTGGGCGGGCTCACGATCGGGGTTTTGCGATGGGTGGAGACATCGGCGCAGGCTGAGCACGCCACAACCCCGATGAGCAGCTGGCGCGCCGACCGGACCCTGAACCTGCTCCGCATCGCCACCAACGGACTCGCAGGCGGCCTCACGGGCGGGCTCGTCATCGGGCTCGCGGCCGGGCTCGCGTTCGGGCTCGCGGCCGAGCTCGCGTTCGGGCTCGCGGGCGGACTCACGTTCGGGCTCGGGGCCAGGCTCGCGTTCGGTACTCACCGGGCCTGGCTGGCTTATCTGGTCGCTACACGTCGGCTGGCTAAGGCCGGCCTTTTGCCTCGCCGGCTAATGCCATTCCTGGACGACTGCCACCGCCTCGGCCTCCTACGAGCGGTCGGCCCCATTTACCAGTTCCGCCATGCCGAACTCCACGACCACCTCGCCGCCACCTACCAACCACCCACCTGACCAAACACGGCACCGGTTCGTCAGTCTCGTCGACCGCCTACCGCCACCACCGTGCCCTGATACGTCCATTCCCGCGTAACGGCGTCGACACCGTCATCGGCCTCGCTCACGCTGCCCAGGATCCGGTAGGCGATCGAGAACAGCAGCGGCCGCAGCTCCTCGGTCCGGGTCAAGCCAGCCCTTCCTTGAAGCCTTGGCGCCACGAGGGGTAGCGCAGCTCCCAGCCGAGCTCCCGCTTGGCCTTGGCGTTGGAGAAGCCGCGTCCCTCGGTCATCATCGCCACCGCCACCTCCCCGGCGAGCAGCCGGGCCAGCCACTTGGGGGCCCGCATCGGCTTCTTCGCCCCCGCGCACGCGGCCAGGTAGGGCAGCCACTCGCTCGCCGGGGCCGGTTCGTCGTCGACGATGTTGAACACGCCCGCCGCCTTCTGCTCCACGGCCAGAACGGTGGCGCTCGCCGCGTCGTCCAGATGCACCCACGAGCTGTAGCCGGTTCCGCCCCCGACCAGCGGGAACTGCCGCTTGCGCACCAGCTCGACCTGGTCGTCGCTCGCGCCCGGCCCGTAGAGCCCGCCGTAGCGCATGACCGCGCCGCCGGCCTTGCCGACCACGTCCTCGATGTGACGGATCGCCTCCATCCCCGCGTGCGCCGCCGTCCCCGCGTGCAGGTCCAGCGGATCCTCCTCGGTCTTCACCCATCCGCCCTCGCGGATGCCGTTCCAGGAGGCGTAGCCCTGCGCGACGACATGGGGCACGCCGGTCGCCTCGGCCGCAGCCAGCAGGTGGTCGGTCCCCTCGGTGCGCAGCCGGACGGTGGGGGCGAACCATCGATCCATGTGCTTCATATCGGGCTTGCCGGCGTGCGCCATGGAGATCGCGGTCATCTGGTGCACGATCGCGTCCGGACGGGCGGCCGCCACCGCCTCGCCCACCGACGCCGCGTCCAGCCCGTCCATCACCACGCCATCGGCGCCCAGCCGGTCCAGCAGGTCCAGCTTGGCCGCGCTCGTCGTCGTCGCCGTCACCTGGTGGCCCCGCGCCAGGAGCCGCGGCACCAGCCGCTGCCCCAGAACCCCGGTACCGCCTGCCACGAACACCCGCATGTCCCTCACCCTCCCGATCAGAACCTGTCTCTGCCACCCGAGACGACAGGGGCCCGGCGTTTGTGACATGGGAAGGCAGTTGGCGCCTGTTGGCCGCGACGCGTCGACACGCTCATGGAGCGGCACCCGGCCGACGTCAGCCCCAAGATCGATATCATCAGGGCCCCATCGCCGGCCAGACCGATCAGGAATCGAGAAGCGCCGGTGACCGGGCCGCCCCTAGCGTGATCGCCATGGACATCACCCCGCAGACGGGCTTCCTGTCCCGCGACGGCCCGGCCGCGCGGCGATCAGGCTGTCGATCTTCGGACGTCCCGTCCGCCTCCACGCAGGACCATCCCACGACTTCAGGAGTGATCATGTCTTCCACCCAGGGGATCAAGACCGTGCTGCATCCCGTCTCCGACCTGGCGGCGTCCAAGGAGATGTACACCGCCCTGCTCGGCATTCCGCCGCAGGCCGACGCGCCCTACTACGTCGGCTACGAGGTCGAGGGCCAGCACATCGGGCTGGTGCCGGGAGGCGGGCCGCAGGGCATGACCTCACCGGTGGCCTACTGGCACGTGCCGGACATCGAGGCGAAGCTGGCCGAGGTGACCGCCGCGGGCGCCACCGTGAAGGAGGCCGCGCACGATGTCGGTGACGGCCGCCTGGTGGCCACCGTCGCCGACCGCGACGGCAACGTCCTCGGCCTGCTGCAGGACCGATGAGCCCGGCCCCCCGCTCCCGCGCCGAGCGACGCCGCGACACCGAGCACCGGCTCACCCACGACATCGATGTGTGGGTGGCCACGGCCTCGGCGGACGGCGTGCCGTACCTGGTCCCGCTGTCCTTCGACTGGGACGGCGAGGCGCTGCTGGTGGCCACGCCGGCGGACAGCCCCACCGGAAGGAACCTGGCGTCCGGCCGAATCGTCCGGCTGGCACTGGGCGGTACCCGCGACGTGTCCATGATCGAGGGCGAGGCCGAGGTCCTTGAGATCGACGCGCTGCCGCGGGAGCGGGGTGACCGGTTCGTGGCGCGCACCGGCTTCGACCCGCGCGCGCCGGCCACGCCGTACCGCTGGTTCCGCATCTCCCCGCGCCGCGTCCAGGCGTGGCGGGAGGCGGACGAGCTGGCCGGCCGCGAGCTGATGCGCGACGGCCGCTGGCTGCTCTGACGCCCCGGCCGGACGCCGCGTCGCCGGAGCCCGAAGGCCCCGCGGGCCGAAGCAGAGGAGAAGTAAAAGTACTGTTCAGAGCTGGTCAGAACGAGCCAGGCGACGCTGACGGAGACCGTGAGGGCGGTCCCGGGGGAACACGATGGAGACACGATGAGCATGGCCACCAGGACGGACACGCAGTCGCCTGCGCCGCACATTGCCGACAGCCACGACCTGATCCGCGTGCACGGCGCGCGCGTGAACAATCTCAAGGACGTCAGCGTCGAGATCCCGAAGCGCCGGCTGACGGTCTTCACCGGCGTCTCCGGCTCGGGCAAGAGCTCCCTGGTGTTCGGCACGATCGCCGCGGAGTCGCAGCGGATGATCAACGAGACGTACAGCGCCTTCGTGCAGGGCTTCATGCCGACGCTGGCGCGGCCCGAGGTCGACGTCCTCGAAGGGCTGACGACCGCGATCATCGTCGACCAGCAGCGGATGGGCGCCGACCCCCGTTCCACGGTGGGCACGGCCACCGACGCCAACGCGCTGCTGCGCATCCTGTTCAGCCGGCTCGGGCAGCCGCACATCGGCTCGCCCAACGCGTTCTCCTTCAACGTCCCCTCGGTCAGGGCGAGCGGGGCCATCACCGTCGAGCGCGGCGGCGGAAAGACCCAGACCAAGAAGGCGACCTTCACGCGCCTCGGCGGCATGTGCACGCGCTGCGAGGGACGGGGCGCGGTCACCGACTTCGACCTGTCCGCGCTGTACGACGACAGCAAGTCGCTCAATGAGGGCGCGCTGACCATCCCCGGCTACAGCATGGACGGCTGGTACGGCCGCATCTTCCGTGGCTGCGGCTTCTTCGACGCGGACAAGCCGATCCGCAAGTACACCAAGACGGAACTGCACGACCTCCTCCACAAGGAGCCGACCAAGATCAAGGTCGACGGGATCAACCTGACCTACTCGGGCCTGATCCCGGCGATCCAGAAGTCGTTCCTGTCCAAGGACGTCGACGCGATGCAGCCGCACATCCGCGCGTTCGTGGAACGGGCCGTCGTCTTCGCCACCTGCCCCGACTGCGACGGCACCCGGCTCAGCGCGGAGGCCCGGTCGTCGCGGATCGGCGGGATCAACATCGCCGACGCGTGCGCGATGCAGATCAGCGACCTGGCCGAATGGGTCCGCGGCGTCGAGGAGCCGTCGGTGGCGCCGCTGCTCACCACCTTGCGGCGGTCCCTCGACTCGTTCGTCGAGATCGGGCTGGGCTACCTCTCGCTCGACCGGCCGTCCGGCACGCTGTCGGGCGGCGAGGCGCAGCGCGTCAAGATGATCCGCCACCTCGGCTCCTCGCTCACCGACACCACCTACGTCTTCGACGAGCCCACCACGGGCCTGCACCCCCATGACATCCGGCGGATGAACGACCTGCTCCTGCGTCTGCGGGACAAGGGCAACACGGTGCTCGTCGTGGAGCACGAGCCCGAGACGATCGCGATCGCCGACCACGTCGTCGATCTCGGTCCCGCGGCCGGCACGGCGGGCGGCACCGTCTGCTTCGAGGGGACGGTCGAGGGCCTGCGGACCAGCGGCACCATCACCGGCCGCCATTTCGACGACCGGGCCGTCCTCAAGGAGACGGTGCGCAAGCCCACCGGCACGCTGGAGATCCGCGGCGCGGCGGCGCACAACCTGCGCGACGTCGACGTCGACATCCCGCTCGGGGTGTTCGTCGCCGTCACGGGTGTCGCCGGCTCCGGCAAGAGCTCGCTCGTGCACGGGTCGATCCCCGCCGGCGCGGGTGTGGTGTCGATCGACCAGAGCCCGATCCGCGGCTCGCGGCGGAGCAACCCGGCGACCTACACCGGCCTGCTCGACCCGATCCGCAAGGCGTTCGCGAAGGCCAACGGCGTGAAGCCGGCGCTGTTCAGCGCCAACTCCGAGGGCGCCTGCCCCGGCTGCAACGGCGCGGGCGTCATCTACACCGACCTGGCGATGATGGCCGGCGTCGCCACCACCTGCGAGGAGTGCGAGGGGAAGCGGTTCCAGGCATCGGTGCTGGAATACCACTTCGGCGGCCGCGACATCAGCGAGGTGCTCGCGATGTCGGTGACCGAGGCCGAGGAGTTCTTCGGCACCGGCGAGTCGCGCGTGCCGTCCGCCCACGCCATCCTCGGCCGGCTCGCCGGCGTCGGGCTCGGCTACCTCAGCCTCGGCCAGCCGCTCACCACCCTGTCCGGCGGCGAGCGGCAGCGGCTCAAGCTGGCCACCCACATGGCCGAGAAGGGCGGCGTCTACGTCCTGGACGAGCCGACCACCGGCCTGCACCTCGCCGACGTCGAGCAGCTCCTCGGCCTGCTGGACCGGCTCGTCGACTCCGGCAAGTCGGTCATCGTCATCGAGCACCACCAGGCGGTCATGGCCCACGCCGACTGGCTGATCGACCTCGGCCCCGGCGCCGGGCACGACGGCGGCCGGATCGTCTTCGAGGGCACCCCCGCCGACCTGGTCGCGGCCCGCTCCACCCTCACCGGCGAGCACCTCGCGGCCTACGTCGGCACCTGACCGGGCCGGCCTGACGACCGGTGGACGATTCCGCCCCGGGCCGTCACACGACGGCGTCGATCTCGACGAGGAACCCCAAGCCGGTGACGGCGTGGACCGTGATGGCCGGCGGCGGATCGGCCGGGTCCGATGCCTGCTGGAAGGCGGCGGAACCCTCGTCCAGCGCGTGGCATGTGCCGCCTCTTCGATGACACCGATAATAGTGGTTATGTGCGACACCGGTTATAGTGGGTTCATGCGAGCGAGCACAACCGGACGGGTGTTGCATGACCCCAAGGGCGGGTCGTTCCGGTTCGACGCCGGAGCCGTCTGCCTGGACTTCGCCCACACGGGCGGCGAGGGCCGGTACGCGGTGTTCGAATCCCTCCATGAGCCCGCCGACCTGGGCGAATGGTTGACGCAGCCGCCACTGGGCGCGGTCATGACCGTCCCGGTGACGACCGGTGAGTTGACCGCGGCCAAGGCCCTGCGCCAGGCGATCTGGGACGCTGCGCACGACCGGGCGGCGGATCGTCCCCTCACCGCCGAGGCGGTCGCGACCATCAACCGGGCCGCGGCCGAGGCGCCGCTGGCCCCCGAACTGGCCGCCGACGGCACGAACGCGGGGTGGGCGCCGCCGGTGCGGGCCACGCAGGCACTGTCGACGCTGGCGCGGGAGATGATCGAGCTGCTGTCCGGGCCGTCCTCCGAACGCATTCGCGAGTGCGCGAGCGACAACTGCCCGCTGGTGTTCGTCGACCTGTCCCGTCCCGGCGCCCGGCGCTGGTGCGCGATGGAGCGCTGCGGCAACCGCCACAAGCTCAGGGCTCTCCGCGCCCGGCGGGCCACAGAATCCTGACAGTGCCGGTGACCTGGGGGGATTCAGTGCGGCCCGGACGCCTGCGCCGTCCCCCCGGCAGGTGCGCTAACCCCCAGCCCTCGGTTTGGATGGCTTCACGCCAAGCACAGACGAGCGGCTCGACATGACGGGCACCAGCAAGCCCGGCCTACATCCGGAACGACGTTTCGGATTTGCGCGCGTGGAGCCCCGAACAATGTTCCGAAACCTGCGGCGGTCACCGCGATAGGCGCAGCCCTCCGACGAGAAGTCCGACCAGCCGACGTGCGTCGTAGCGGGGATCGCTGTCGGCGCCGATGCAGAGGTTGCCGACGCCGCGCATGAGTTCGTAGGCATCGATGTCGGAGCGGATCTCTCCGGCGGAGGCCGCGGCTTCGAGCAACCGGGCGCACACGGGCACGAGCCGGTCGATGAAGTAGGCGTGCAGAGCGTCGAAGCCGGCTTCGTCGGAACGCAGCACGGCGGCGAGTCCGTGCTTGGTGACCAGGAAGTCGACGAACAGGTTGATCCATCGCTCCAGTGCGGCGTGAGGAGTCGCACTGCTCGCCAGCAAAGCCGGACCGGCCTCGGCGCAGGCTTCCACCTGGTGCCGGTAGACGGCGATGATGAGATCCGCTCGCGTCGGGAAGTGGCGGTAGATCGTGGCCACTCCGACTCCCGCCCTGGCCGCGATGTCGCGCACCGGCGCTTCGACGCCCGAGGCCACGAAGACCGCTGCGGCGGCGTCGAGCAGGGTCCTCTCGTTGCGCCGGGCGTCGGCCCGCTTGCGAGGGGCGGTCTGCCCCGTGCACCCGTCGCTGTCGTCCACCGCGCCGTCTCCTTCACTGTCGGGCTTGCTAAACGGAACAACGTTCCCTATATTTTTCGGAACAAGGTTCCGTTTGCTCATGATGCCAGAGCAGAGGGACCGGCAACCAGACAACGGAGGAAGACGGTCATGCAATACCGCACCTTGGGCCGCACCGGTGTGCAGGTCAGCTCCCTCGTGCTCGGCGCGATGAACTTCGGCAAGATCGGGCGCACCACCCAGGACGAGGCCATCGCGATCGTCGATGCCGCTCTGGAGGGCGGGATCAACCTCATCGACACCGCCGACTGGTACAGCGGCGGCGAGTCGGAGGAGATCGTCGGCAAGGCCATCGCCGGCCGCCGCGAAGACATCGTGCTGGCCACGAAGGCGACCATGCCGATGGGGGACGAGCGCAACCATCAGGGCGGTTCCCGCCGCTGGCTGGTCACCGAGCTGGACAGCAGCCTGCGCCGTCTCGGGGTCGACCATGTCGATCTCTACCAGATCCACCGATGGGACCCGACGACCAGCGACGAGGAGACGCTCTCGGCTCTGACCGACCTCCAGCGCGCGGGAAAGATCCGCTACTTCGGCTCCTCGACCTTCCCGGCCTACCGTCTCGTCCAAGCCCAGTGGGCCGCCCGCGAGCATCGCCTGAGCCGTTACGTCACCGAACAGCCCAGCTACTCGATCCTGCAGCGCGGGATCGAGACCCACGTGCTACCCGTGACCGAGCAATACGGGCTCGGTGTGCTGGCGTGGAGCCCGCTGGCCTCGGGCTGGCTGTCCGGCGCGATCCGCGAGGGCCAGGAGATCGCCACCAACCGCTCGAAGTCCCTGCCGGAGCGCTTCGACACCTCCATTCCGTCCAACCGCGCCCGGCTCGATGCGGTCGAGCGGCTGGCGAAGGTCGCCGACGAGGCCGGTCTGACGATGATCCAGCTCGCGCTCGGTTTCGTGACCGCGCACCCGGCCGTGACCAGCGCGATCATCGGCCCCCGCACGCTGGACCACCTGCACTCCCAGCTCGCCGCCGCCGACACGGTGCTCTCCGCCGACGTCCTCGACGCCATCGACGCCATCGTCCCACCCGGCACCGACCTTGCCCCGCACGAGAAGTTCGATACTCCACCCGCCCTGCTCGACCCCTCACTACGCCGCCGCTGACCGTTCCCGCAGGCCACCAACGGCGCCCAGCACGCGCCGGAGCAGGGCGTTGCAGGCACGTCTGGCCGTCTGGTGTGGCTCCTTTACCGAAAGGCCGACGGAGACGCACCGGGCGGCGGTACGCCGCGACGTCCCGCTGTACACGCCGTCAACAGTGCTTCCAATAGAAGTGATAGGTGCTGCCCGGGTCGTTGTCGACGTCGTCCAGAACCATGTAGCTGGTCTTGGAGTTGTCGGACGTGCCGGCGTCGATCCGCATCTCGGTGGCGAGGGTGATGGTGCTGGGGCTGTCACAGGGTTTGACGGGTACTTCGGGGACATCGCTCTGATCAATGAACTGCCAATTATGAAAGTACGGGCCCTGAATCACGTGCTCGCTTCCCTTGCCCGCCGGTGCGCCGGGGTGGGAGAAGGCCGACCTCATCGAGCCGGAGGCACCGTCTTGCAGTTCGCCGTAGCCCTCCTGCTTTACCTTCATGATGCCGTAGGTGAATTCTGGCGGGTGTGAGACCTTCAGGCCGCCCGAGCAGCTCTTCCGGAAGGATCGCGGTGGCTGGTCTACGCCGGCCATCGCCCGGTAATTGCTGTAGCGGACGGTGAAGGACTCGACCCGCGAGTCGATCATCACGGTCCCTTGTGGGCAGCCCGAGCCGCTGAGGGTCGTCAGCGCGACGGAGACGCTCCCAGGCGGTGGGACGTCCGCGTCCGCGGAGGCGGGGAGGGGGGTCAGGACGAGGGCGGCACTCAGCGCCGTGATCGCCGTGTGTCCGGCGTTCATCATGACAGCCTTCCAGGGGGGATGAAGACCGTGTCGAGGCGCGGTGACGACGATCCTGGTGGGCCCGGAAATCTCCTATCATCCTAATTTTGACTCAGAAAACCCGTCAATGTTGATGCCTTTCTATTCTCATTCACATTTAACCTCGTGCCCGGTCGAGCTGCTCTGCCGCCGTCGCGGTCAGCGCACGAGGGGGAGGAAGACCGTGTCCACGATCTCTTCGAGGACGGGGTCGGGCACGGGGGCGAAGGTCACGAGGATCTCGTGGCGCAGCAGGTCGAAGGGGAGGGACTTGATGCGTTCGCTGAGGTGGTCCGGTTCGATCTCGCCGCGGCCGACGGCGCGGTCGAAGATCACGTCGGCGGTGTTCTCGCGTTCGGTGGCGAAGAGGTCGCTGGGGACGGTGCCGGTCTCCTGGTAGTAGCCGGCCAGGTGCACGTTCATGACGGTGACGAGCTGGACGCGGGTGGCGTTGATCGTCCGCATGAGGGTGAGGATGTCCTCGCGCAGGCTTCCGGTGTCGGGGACATCGACGCGGGCCCGCTCCAGGACGTGGGCGATGGTCGCGCGGACGAGTTCGTCGCGGTCGGACCAGCGGCGGTAGAGCACGGGGGGGCTGGTGCCCGCGCGCTGGACGACGGCGTCCATGGTGAACCTGGCGTAGCCGTTGGCCGTGAGCTCTTCCCAGGCCGCATCGAGGAGCGCCTTCTCCAGTGCCGCCCCGCGGCGCCGCTCGGGCATCCGCACCTCCCTTGGATAGACTTGCCTATCTTATCCTAGCGCCCTACGCTGGCAGCCGTAAGATAGGACTCTATATCTTAGGTGGCTGCTCATGAGCACTCCCAACCGGAACGGACCCCCGGCGGACCCCGACCGTATCGACCCCGCCGTGTGGCGCATGGCGTTCACCATCATCGTGGGCGCCCTCGCGGTCGTCTTCGACACCACCATCGTCAGCGTCGCCCTCAACGACCTGGCCAAGGAACTCGACGCCCCGCTGTCCACGATCCAGTGGGTGAGCACCGGCTACCTGCTGGCGATGTTCGTCACCATCCCGCTCGCAGGATGGGCCCAGTCGCGGCTCGGCGGCAAACGCCTGTGGATCGCAGCGCTGGGCGTGTTCCTGCTCGGCTCGATCCTGTCCGCGCTGGCGTGGAACGCGATCAGCCTCATCGCCTTCCGGGTCGTCCAGGGCATCGGCGGCGGCATCATGATGCCGCTCGTGGTCACGCTGATCATGCAGGCCGCCAAGGGCCGCAGCATCGGCAAGGTCATGGCCACCATCACCCTGCCCACCGCGCTCGGCCCGATCCTCGGCCCGGTCCTGGGCGGCATCATCCTGCATCTGGCCGACTGGCGCTGGCTGTTCCTGGTCAACATCCCCTTCTGCGTCGTCGGCGGCTGGCTCGCCTGGCGCAACCTGCCCGACGACCGTCCCGCACCCGACCGCCCCCGCGCTCACCTGGACATCGTCGGCCTGCTCCTGCTCTCCCCGGGCGTCGCCGCCATCATCTACGGACTGTCCCAGGTCGACGGCAGTGCGGGTTTCGACAGCGCGGAGGTGCTCGTGCCGCTGATCGGCGGCCTCGCCCTGGTCGGCGGCTTCACCGCCTGGGCAGTTCCGCGTGCCGGCGCGCTGATCAACCTGCGGCTGTTCCGCCACCGGGCGCTCGCCTCGTCCTCCGCCCTGGGCTTCCTGGCCGGGATCACCCTGTACGGGGCGATGATGCTGCTGCCGCTGTACTTCCAGCAGGTCCGCGGCGAGGACGCGCTGGGCGCCGGACTCCTGCTCATCCCGCAGGGCATCGGCGCGCTCATCGCGCGCACCCGGGCCGGCGACTACACCGACCGCTTCGGCTCCCGCTCGGTCGCCTTCGGTGGATTCGCCGTCGTCGCCGCGGCCACAGTGCCGTTCGCCTTCGCCACCGCCGACACCGGCAACGTGCTGCTCATGGCCGCACTGCTCGTCCGCGGCATCGGCATGGCCACCGCCACGATCGCGATCACCAGCGCCGCCTACGTCGGCCTGGAACACAAGGAGATCCCCGACGCCAGCATCATCGCGCGCGTCGCCCAGCAGATCGGCGGCTCGGTCGGCATCGCCGTCCTCGCCGTCATCCTCCAGCACACCGCCGACGACGCCCACAGCCTGGACGCCTTGGCCGACGGCTTCGGCGACGCCTTCTGGTGGTCGGTGGCCTTCACCGCCGTCGCCGTCCCGCTGAGCCTGCTCCTGCCCGGCCGTCCCAAGCCACTGGTCCCGGCCGACAAGGCCGAAGTCGAAAGCGCCGTCTAGGACGTGTCTTTCCGCGCAGAGTCACGCACGGCCCTGCCGGCCGACCAGCAGCACGAGCTTCCCGCGCACGTGACCGTCCTCACTGACGCGGTGCGCCTCGGCGATCTCGGCGAGCGGGAAGGTCCGCGCGACCGGCAGGGAGAAGCGCCCGGCCTCGATCAGCTCACCGACCTCGGCGAGCGCGTGGACCGCGCGGCCGGTGTCCCCCCGGCTGAACGCCACCCCGTGCTCCTGCGCGCCATCGACGTCGGCGACCGTCACGACGTGCTCCGGGCCGCCGGCGAGCTCGATGAGCTCGGGCAGTACGCCGCTCCCGGCGACGTCGAGCGCCACGTCGACGCCGTCAGGCGCGACCGCGCGGACCCGCTCGACGAGACCCGCGCCGTAGGCGACGGGCTCGGCGCCCAGCGAGCGCAGGTAATCGTGGTTGGCAGGACTGGCGGTGCCGATCACGCGTGCGCCGCGCGCCACGGCGAGCTGGACGGCGGCGCTGCCGACCCCGCCGGACGCGCCGTTGACCAGCAGCGCGCTCCCGGCCTTCACACCGAGCGCGTTCAAGCTGCGCGTGGCCGTCTCCAGCGCGACGGGCAGGCCGGCGGCCTCGGTGAAGCCGATCGACGGCGGGATCGGCGCGTAGTCGGACAGCAGCGCCAGCTCGGCAGCGCCCGCGCCCGTGCTGCCGGGGGAGAAGCCGAACACCCGATCACCGATGGCGACGTCCGTGACGCCCTCACCGACCTCGTCGACGACGCCCGCCACCTCGCGGCCCGTCGTCTGCGGAAGCTCCCCGCCCATCAGGCCCTTGCGCAGCTTCCAGTCGGACGGATTGACGCCCACCGCTTGCACCGCGACCCGGACCTGGCCGGGCCCCGCGTGCGGATCCGGGAGATCCACGATCTCAAGGACCTCCGGGCCCCCGAACCGGCTGAAACGGGCTGCCTTCATCATTTGCTCCGATCTCCGAGCCCGGGATGTCGCGCTTGGTGCGCGGTCGCCATCAGAACTGTCCTGCCCAGTGATCGGTGGCGTAGTCACGCAGGTCATCGAGTACTTGGTCACCGTCCGGGTCGCCGAAGCGCGGGGGAGACGCGCCGCGAGGTCGTTGCCGAAGTTCTTGACCTGGCTAGCGTGCCAGTATCCGTGCCCCTGGGCAGGAGCTCATCTGGACGTTTCGCCGCCGAGGAGACCGGCAGGTCACTCAGCCTGGCCGGAATCGGTACAGGCCGATAAGGTCCGATCCCGTGGGCCGATCGAGGACCAATTCAGGGCCGGCCGAGGATCTGCTCATCGAGCTGAACCGCGACGCCGGGGTGCCGCTGCACCGGCAGATCGAGGCGTCCATCCGCGCGAGCATCCGGGCCGGCCGGCTGCGGGCGGACGCGTCGCTGCCGCCCACCCGCACCCTCGCGGCCGGTCTCGGGGTTTCCCGCGGGGTGGTCGTGGAGGCTTATCAGCAGCTCGTCGCCGAGGGGTACCTCGCCAGCCGATCGGGCGGCTACACCCGGGTCGCCGCGTCGATGCCACCGGCCGCCGGCGCGGCCGCCGCGGCTTCGGTGGCGCCGCCGTCCGCGCGCGGAGCCGGGTTCAAGGTCGACTTCGGGTACGGGCGCACCGATGTGTCGCAGTTCCCGCGGGCCGCCTGGCTGCGCTCGGTCCGTACCGTCCTCACCACCACGCCCAACGACCGGTTCGCCTACCTTGACGGACGCGGCGTGCCGGAACTGCGCGAGGCCCTGTGCGACTACCTCAACCGGGTGCGCGGCACATCGTCCGTCCCGGGGAACGTGGTGGTCTGCAACGGCTACGGGCAGGGCATCTCGCTGCTGATCCAAGTGCTCGTCAAGCACGGCGCCAGGCGGATCGCTCTGGAAGACCCGTCGTCCAACGACGACGCGCGGGTGCTGGCCGGAGCCGCCGGTCTGGACGTGGTCGGCATCCCGGTGGGTCCGGACGGCGTTCAGGTCGAAGCGCTCCATCGGGCCGACGCCGACGCGGTCGTCCTCACGCCGTCGCACCAGTGGCCGACCGGGGGAGTGCTGTCGGCCGCGGCGAGGGCCGAGGTGATCCGCTGGGCGAGGCGCCGCGGCGCGATCGTGGTCGAGGACGACTACGACGCGGAGTACCGCTACGACCGGTCGCCGGTGGGCGCGATGCAGGGCCTGGCGCCCGATCATGTCGTCTACTGCGGTACGGCCAGCAAGACGCTCGCGCCGGGGCTGCGGCTCGGCTGGCTGGTCCTGCCTCCCCGGCTGGTCGCCGACGTCGCCGCGGCGAAGTTGCTCGCCGACCGCGGTTCGCCGGTCATCGACCAGTTGACGTTCGCCGACTTCCTCGCGCGCGGCGAGTTCGACCGCCACCTGCGCCGGATGCGTCCGGTGTACCGCCGCCGCCGCGACGCGCTGCTGGACGCCCTGCGCGCCCACCTGCCCGATCTGGAACCGGCCGGGGTCGCCGCCGGGCAGCACGTGGTCGCCTGGCTCCCGCCCGACCTCGACGAGGCGGCGGTGGTGGCGGCCGCCGCCCGGCACGGGCTCGGCATCCACGGCCTCGGCCCGTTCCGGATCGCGGGCCCCGGGCCGGGCGGCCTCATCTTCGGCTACGCCATCCTCGGCGAGCCCGCCATCGCCGAGGGGGTCGCGCTGCTGGCGACGGCCGTCCGGGAGGTACGGGGGCTCTGATCCGCGCATGCGCATTCAGTGTGCCGGGCGGATGTTCTGGTTCAGGTGGAACACATTGGACGGGTCGTACGCGGTCTTCACCGCGGTCAGCCGGGCCAGCTTCGCGGGCGAGTACGCCCGCCGTACGCCGCGCTGTCCATCGGCCAGTTCGTCGGCCGTCAGCGAGTTGACGTACACCCCGCTCGCGTACGGCTCAAGCGACGCACCGGCGGCGCGGGCGGCGCCCATCCTGGCGTCGTCCTCGGACGGGTCGGTCCAGCGGGAGCCGGCACCGAACTCGAACATCGTGCCGCGGTGGCTGAACGCCGCGTCCGCTTCCGGGACGTCGGCGATCGCGCCGCCGTGCGCCTGCAGGCCGACGCCCGGCAGGTTCGGGTTCGCGCTCAGGTCGGTGCCCCCGCGCAGCAGGAACGCCTCGATCGCCGCGGTCGGGAATCGCCGCAGATAGTGCCCCTTGGAATAGCGGCGGTAGGCGTGACCGCCGGTGGAGTCGTCGCGTTGCTGGAGTTCGAGGTACGACGGTGTGGTGACGCGCGACGCGACGGGACGGCCGAGCGCCCGCATCGCGGGGAGCAGCCGGCGGCCCACGGCCGGATCGCCGACCCACACGAATCCCAGCGTGGCAATCGGACCGGCGGGACCGCTGTCGACACTGGCGGTGAACGTCGCCTGCCGGGGCGCGACGGCGTTCAGGTCGCGCCAGCCCTCGATGACCGGGACGGCGTCCTCGGCGCGGAAGTCGAACTCGGCGACCAGCGTCCGCGTGCCGGTGCGATGCAGCCGGAACTCGAACTCGGTGACGACGCCGAAGTTGCCACCGCCACCGCGCAGGCCCCAGAACAGGTCGGGGTTCTCGGTGCGGCTCGCGGTCACCACGCCCCCCTCGGCGGTGACCACCGTGTAGGACACGACGTTGTCGCAGGCCAGGCCGTACTGGCGGGCCAGCCAGCCCATGCCGCCGCCGAGCGTGAGCCCACCGACGCCGGTGTGCGAGACGTTGCCGGCGGTGGTGGCCAGGCCGTACGCCTGGGCCGCCCGGTCCAGCGCGCCGAGCAGCGCGCCGCCCTGCACCCGTGCCCGGCGACGGACCGGGTCGATCCGCACGCCGCCCATGGGTGCCAGGTCGATCATGAGGCCGCCGTCGGGCACGGCGAAGCCGGCGGCGTTGTGGCCGCCGCACCGCACGCCGATCTCCAGGTCCAGGTCCCGGGCCGTCCGCACGGCGGCGACCACGTCGGCGACGCCCGCCGCGCGGACGATCATGCGTGGACGCCGGTCGATCATGGCGTTCCAGACGGTGCGGGCGGTGTCGTAGCCGGCGTCGCCGGGCGTGAGGAGCCGGCCGTCGAAGCGGGTCGCTGTCGTTGTCATGTGATTCAGCCTGACAGGAATCGGTACACGCGATGGAGTCCGATCCTGCGGCCCGATTGAGGACCAATTCAGGGTCGGCCGAGGCTCTGCCCATCGGACGACGCCGTCCCGTGCCGCCGCGCAGTTCCCCGGAGCGCAGCACCCGCCATTCGGCCCGATGCCTGGGTGAGCCTGCCGCCCGTCGGAGTTCGAGCGGCGTTCGCTCCGCTCCTCCCGGACGTTGACATGCAACGTGACCGCCGCCGAACCGCGTGCTGACGTGGGAGAAGTTGTCGTGAAGTCTTGCGGAACCTGAGGCGTATTGTCATAGTGTACGTACATACGTGATCAAGCTGGGCGCTCGGTCCGGCCTCGCCGCCTCGCGAGGTGTGGGGAGAGCTCTTCGACGCGAAGGGTGCACTTTGAAGGGCGGACGCTGGCTTGCTCGCGGCGCGACGGCGGTTGCCGCCGTTGTCGCTCTGGCGGGATGTGGCCTCACCAACCTGGACGAGCTGAATTTCCGCGTTGACGATCGGTTGCACTTCGTCGGCCCCAAGGCCCGGTCGACGGTGAAGTCCCCGGTCACCGTCACCTGGACGATGGACGGCGACTTCCGGATCGCGGCGAAGGGCAGCGAGCCGCCGTCCCGCGGCGCCGGCCACTTCGCGATCTTCGTCGATCAGACGCCCATCAAACCCGGCCACACGATGGAGGACGTGGCCAAGGGCGACTCGCTCTGCGAGGGGGCGCCGAACTGCCCGAACGAGGCCTACCTGACCAACCACCACGTGTACACCACGACGAAGAAGTCGTTCCAGATCCCATCGATTCCGAATCGACCCGGGAGCAAGGAGGAATTGCAACCGCACACCATCACGATCGTGTTGATGGACACCTCCGGACGTCGCATCGGCGAGTCGGCCTGGGAGCTCGACGTCCGTATCAAGAAGGTCGGTTTCTGACGTGTCACGCAGAGTACACACAGGGGACCAGTCCGCGAGTGAAGAGGCGGCTCTCACGGTCGTCGAGCAGACGAGCGCGGCACTGCGGGAGAAGGCCCGGGCCACGCTGGGTGTCACCGGCGACGAGAACACCGAGAGCTTCCGGGCGCTGGTCCGCAAGCACGATCTGCGCTACTACCCGGTCGTCGCCCTGGGCCTGCTGTTCGCCACTGGCGCTTTCCAGAGTTACGCGTTCACGGTCCTCACACCGGAGATCAGCCGCACAATGGGGATCTCCATCGCGGCCATCGTCGGAGCGCGCGCGCTGTTCCAGATGGCGATCGCGGTCGCACCGCTGCCCATTGCGCGGCTGTCCCAGTTCCGGGCCCGGCGAGCGATGCTCTGCATCGTCACCGGGATCGTGTGGAGCGCCATCACGCTGACGACCGGATTCGTCACCTCGCTGGTGGCGCTGATCCTCATACTTTGCCTTGACGGGCTCACCACAGGGTCGGTCGGTGCCCTGCACGCGCCGCTCATCGTCGACAGCTACCCTCCGGCCGCGCGGGTGCGCGCGCTGACGGCCTACACCGCGATCGGCGCCTTCGGCCAGGCGCTCGCGCCCCTTCTGGTGGGCATTCTCGCCTCCGTCGCCGGCCTCAGTTGGCGCGGCGTCTTCCTGGCCCTGGGAATCGCCTCGCTCCTGATGACCCTCTGCGCCATCAGGCTGCGCGATCCGGGTTATGGGAAGTGGGACACCGAGCAGCTGCGTGCCAGCGTGCATCAGGAGCACGGCGAGGCGACGGATTCGCTGTCCTCCGAGGACGTCGCGCTCGGGTTCTGGGAGATCTGCCGCCGCGTCCTCCTCATCCCCACCAACAGGAGGGTCTACGCCGGATTCGCGGTGTACGGAGTGCTCACCGTGCCGCTCGGCACCTTTATCTCGGTGTTCCTCGACGAGCGGTGGAATCTCGGGCCGGGGCAACGCGGTCTGTTCTTCTCGATGTTCTTCGGGATCGGCGTCGTCGCCCTGGCCGCCTACGGAAGCCGCGGCGAGAAGCAGTTCCGCGCCTCGCCCGCGCGCGTGCTCCGCGCCGCCGGTCTCCTCCTGGCGGGGACGGTCGTCTTCATCGCGTTGGGCGGGCTGATGCCGGCATTGGCGCCGATGGTGATCTGCTTCGGAATCGCCGGGGCGTGCATCGGGCTCCTGCAGCCGATGCTCGGCATCTCGCTGCTCTCCATCGTCCCCTCGCACATGCGGCCGCACGCGCAGGCCCTTGCCGGGATCTTCGTCGCGATCGGCGGCACGGCCGGCGCCGTGCTTCTCGCCGGCGTCCAGGACCAGTTCGGGATCGGCGGCACGATGGTCGCCATCGCCATCCCCGGTGTGCTCGGCGCGTTCATCATCTCCAGTGCCGGCAGGCTCATCGAGGACGACCTCGACCGGATGATCGACGAGGTGGTCGAGGACGAGGAGATCCACCGGATCAAGCGCAGCGGCGGGCACCTGCCGATGCTGTCCTGCCGCGGCGTCGACTTCTCCTACGGCCCGCTGCAGGTCCTCTTCGACGCGAACTTCACCATCGAGGACGGCGAGATGGTGGCGCTGCTCGGTGTCAACGGTGCCGGCAAGTCGACGTTGCTCAAGGTCATCTCCGGGATCGGCCTGCCCACCGCGGGCAGCGTCCGCTACCGCGGGCAGGAGATCACCTACCTCGACGCCGAACGCCGCATGAAGCTGGGCATCACGCAGATCCCCGGCGGACGCGCGGTCTTCGGGCCGATGACCGTCGTGGAGAACCTGCGCAGCTACGGCTACACGATGGCCAGGGACCGCGGATCGGTCGACCGGGGGATCCAGACGTGCTTCGAGGCGTTCCCGCGTCTGTACGAGCGCCGCAACTCCCTCGCCTCGACGTTGTCCGGTGGCGAGCAGCAGATGCTCGGGCTGTCCAAGGCGCTGATGCTCCGTCCGCGGCTGCTCCTCATCGACGAGCTCTCGCTGGGCCTGGCCCCGGTGGTCGTCGGCCGGCTCCTCGACATGGTGCGGCGGATCAACGCCGACGGCACCGCCGTGGTGCTGGTCGAGCAGTCGGTGAACATCGCGCTGAACCTCGTTGACCACGCGTACTTCATGGAAAAGGGCGAGATGCGTTTCGACGGCCGCGCTGATGAACTGCTGGCCCGCGACGACCTGCTGCGCGCGGTCTTCCTCCAGGGCGCGGGAGCGGCGCAGTGACCGCGCGGTCCGATGCGGTTGAGCACCCGCTCGAGGCCGCCGAGGAATCGGTGGCCGGCCGACGTGGCCTTCTCCGGCGAGCCCGCAAGCCGCTCCTCCAGATCCTGGCGTTCGCGGTCGCGGTCGTCCTGGCGAAGACCGTGTCCGCGGTCCTCGACGAGCACGACCTCATCCAGGCGTCGACACCGTTCCCGGTGATCCTGCTCGGCACGATCGTCGGCATGACCTACGGCCTGCTGGCGGTCGGCATCGTGCTGGTCTACCGGAGCAACCGCATCATCAACTTCGCGCACGGGCAGATCGGTGCGTTCGGAGCGGCGTTCTTCGGCGTCGCCGCGGTGAAGTGGCACATCCCGTACTGGATCGCGTTCGTGATGGCGCTGGTGGTGTCCGCGGCGACCGGGGCCGCCGCCGAGGCCGGCGTCGTACGACGGCTGCGCGGCGCACCGCGGATCGTGTCCGTCGTCGCGACCTTGGGCGTCGGCCAGTTGCTGGTCATCGCCGCCGCGCTCATCAACTCCACCGCGTCCGGACCGCTGTACCCGCAACCCGCGTGGCTGCCGGACTTCAACGTCGGTGCCCTGCGCATGACCCAGGCCTACTCCGGCATGCTGTTCCTGTCGCCGCTGTTCGTCCTCGCGATCGTGCTGTTCCTCAAGCGGTCGCGGTTCGGGCTCGCCATCCGCGCGGCGGCGGCCAATCCGGAAGCGGCGCGGATGTCCGGCATCTTCGCGAGCCGCATGTCGACACTGGCCTGGGCGATCGCCGGCTCCCTGGCCGGTTTCGCGGCGATCCTCACCGCACCGACGCAGGGCTTCGTCGGTGCCGACAGCTTCGGCCCCGCGCTGCTGCTGCGCGCCCTGACCGCCGCCGTCATCGGCCGCATGCAGAGCCTGCCGATCGCCCTGGCCAGCGGTGTCGGCCTGGGCATCCTTGAGCAGTTGCTGATGTGGAACTACCCGCAGTCGGGTCTGGTCGAGGTGGCCATGTTCCTCATCATCCTCGTGGCGCTGCTGGTGCAGCGCCGCAGCGGCGGACGCGACGAGGAGAAGGGCAGCTGGGCCGCGGTGCAGGGCCTGCGCCCGATCCCGGAGAGGCTGCGGGCTCTGTGGGCGGTCCGCGCGATGGGCCCGGCCTTCACCATCACGGCCCTCGCGGCGCTCGCGGCCCTGCCGCTCTTCATCTCCAACGGCCTGTCGGTGACCTTCACCGGCATCATCGCCTTCGCGATCGTCGGCCTGTCGATCGGAGTCCTGACCGGTCTCGGCGGACAGCTGACGCTCGGCCAGTTCGCCGTCGCCTCCGTCGGCGCGGTCATCTCCTTCAAGGTGTCGAGCAACTCCGGCAACTTCCCGCTCGCACTGCTCCTGGCCGGCCTCGGCGCGGGCCTGGTCTCGGTCGTGATCGGCCTGCCCGCGCTGCGCATCCGCGGCCTCATGCTCACCGTCACCACGCTCGGATTCGCGCTCGCCGCCCCGGCCTGGCTCCTCACACAGCCGTGGATGCTCGGCGACGGCCGGGATCCGGAGAAACCCTACGGCTGGCCGCTCAGCGGCCCCCTCGACACCGGCCGTGAGTACTACTACTTCGCGCTGGCGCTGTTCGTCCTGACCCTCGTCCTGACGCGGAACATCCGGCGCAGCGGATTCAGCCGCCTGCTCATCGCCATCCGCGACAACGAGGAGAACGCTCGCGCGTTCGCCGTGCGGGCGAGCCTCGTCAAGCTCCAGGGCTATCTGATCGGCGGGTTCATCGCCGGCATCGGCGGCGCGACCTACGCGCACTCCCTGTCCAGCGTCAGCGCCGGGTCGTTCCCGACGACCGCGAGCATCGACGTCGCCGTCATGACGGTGCTCGGCGGTGTGTCCGCGCTGATCGGGCCGGTGGTGGGGGCGATCTGGGTGCTCGGCCTGCCGCTGCTCGACATCGGCAACATCGGCTTGGCCGCGACGAAGTTCGGTGTGCTGCTCCTCATCCTGTGGAAGCCCGGCGGCCTGATCCAGGTCTTCGCACCGATCCGGGACGGGATCGTCAAGTTCATCGCCCGCCGGCACGGCATCGATCCCGACCCCCTGTACGCCGGCGACGACCCCGCCGACGTCACCGCGACGGCCCAGGGCGTCCAGATCGGCGATCTGCGCGTCGGCGAGCCGGCTGCTGCGGCGGCTCCCTCCGCGGGCGCGGCGCTTCTCGAGGCGCGCGATCTTCGCAAGAGCTTCGGCGGCGTGCATGCCGTACGCGGAGTGTCGTTCGCTGTACGGGCCGGCGAGACGGTCGGTCTCATCGGCCCGAACGGCGCCGGCAAGACCACAACGTTCGAGCTGCTGGGAGGCTTCACCAAACCGGATACCGGCCGCGTGTTCCTCAACGGCGAGGACATCAGCAAGATCGGGCCCGAGGGACGTGCCCAGCGCGGCCTGATCCGGTCGTTCCAGGATGCCGCGCTGTTCCCGACGATGACCGTGAAAGAGACGGTCATGCTCTCGCTTGAGCGGGTGCAGCCGACGGGCTTCCTGACGTCGGCGCTGGGCCTGACGCTCGGCGAGCGGAAGAAGGAGCGCCAGGCACGTGCGCTCATCTCCGCGATGGGCCTGGACCGCTATCGGGACAAGCCCATCCAGGAGCTCTCGACCGGCACCCGCCGCATCACCGAGATCGCCTGCCTGGTGGCGCTGCAGCCGATGTGCCTGCTGCTCGACGAGCCGTCCAGCGGCGTCGCCCAGCGCGAGACCGAGGCGCTCGGGCACCTGCTGGCCGAGCTCAAGCGCGAGCTCGACCTGACCCTCGTGGTCATCGAGCACGACATCCCGCTCATCATGGGGATCTCCGACCGCATCATCGCGATGGCCGACGGCGACCTCATCGCCGAAGGCCCCCCGGACGTCGTACGCGCCCACCCGCAGGTCGTCGACGCCTACCTGGGCGGGAGCATCACCGCGATCGAGCGCTCCGGCGCCGGCGCGGTCGCCGCCGACCGATGAGCCGAGCCCGGCACGGCGTCTCGGTGGGTCCATTTCGCCGGGACGACGAGGTCAGCCGTCGAGGAGGCACCACCGACGGCGGCGCGGGCGGCCTCGGGCGTGGTGTCGATGTCTCAAGGCTCAAGCGGACCGTCGCGGAGTACGCCACGCACCTGATCCAGCGAAACCGCTTCCGGCGGGAACTCCACCAGCCACCAGGTGGCGCCCGCCTCGGCGTAGGGCGTCGGATCGGCGTCGGGCGGAAGGGCGGCGGCGATGTCGAACAGGCCCGTCTTCTGCCGGCGGAGATCGGTGATGGTGGTGACGATGTCGGCGAACTGGTCCGGGTGTTCGAGATTGACCGGGAAGAAGCCGTCGTACCGGGCGGCGCGGCGCAGCGGTTTGAGGTTGCCGGGGAATCCCGCGGCCCACACCGGTACGCCGGGCCGCTGAACCGGTCGGGGGAGGAAGGAGACACCGTCGACGGTGTAGTGCCGGCCGTGGTGGTGTACCGGATCACCGGACCATGCGGCGGTGAGGATCTCCAGTGACTCGTCGAGCATCTGCCCCCGCCGCCGGTCATCGAGCTCCTCGCCGGTCGCGCGCAGCTCGTCGGCGAAGCGGTTGCTGCCGAGACCGACGCCAAGGGTGAGGCGGCCACCGCTGAGCCGGTCCAGCGTGGCGGTCTCCTTGGCGACCTTGGACGGCCTGCGGCGGGCAAGAGGTGTGACCATCGGGCCGAACCGAAGGTCTTCGGTGGCGGTGGCGATCGCGGCCAGCGTGATCCAGGGGTCGGCCACCCGCTGGACCGGCGCCCTCCAGCGCAGGTGGTCCCATACGAACACGCCGTGCCAGCCGGCCTCCTCCGCCTCGGCGGCCAGTCGTGCGACCACCGCCGGTTCGGCGAGGTCGTCGAAGATCGGCAGCCAGAGCGCCGAACGCAACCGGGTCATGATCGTCCGCCTCCGGTCTGCTGGATCCGAGCCGGTCCGAACACGTCCCACAAAGGCCGCGGTCCCCGTGCACCACCGGGGTTGGCGCCTTGAGGTCGCTGGACGGCCCGTCGACGTGATCGGCGAGGCTGGGGGCGATGTGGCGGATGCGGGCCACGTCTCACTCGACCAGCGCACGCGCAACGGGTTTCTTCGAAGAAGGGAGAGCGGTCCGAGTACGCCTTTGCCGATGCGACGACGAAATCCACCATCGCGGCGGAATCGGCGCGGAGGTTGCTGGCGGGCTCGTCCGACGACAGTGGGAGGCCGTCCTCGCCTGCGGAGGTGGTCAGTGACACGACGCAGCCCGGCCGCCCGGGCGGATAGCCGGTTCCCCGGTTGCGGTAGCGGATCACGAACCGGCCGGCGCCCGCGATCTGTTCGCACCGTTCGGCATCGCTGATCTCGACGAGCTTCTCGCCGCTGAAAGGGTGATCGGTCATGAACGCCACGCTAGGCCAAACAGTTCATCGCCAAAAGCGATGATTTCCGATCAACCTAATCATGATTGGCGATGTCTATCGCCTGATGAGCGCAGCCCTGACGTCGAGCTGCGTGGGCGAGCACGACGGCTGCGGGCAGTCGCCGGACCGCGGCGCCTGGCGAGGCGGAGGGGCTGCGGAGCACCGATGCGCTGCGGCAGCAGGAGGAGGAGTTGTTCCGCGCCAGGTGTGGTCGGGAGATGGGGCGCAGGATCCGATCGTCTGCGTCCGGGTGGTGGCCTGGTTGTCGGCCAAGTCCACCGCAGGTCCTTGATGCCCGGGGATCGGGGTGTATCGCGGGCGTATCGAAAAACGCATACGCCGCCGCAACAGCCTTCCGTCTTGAGTGGAGGCATGGACCGCAGCGCATCGGCGGTCAGTTCGTCGATCGGTTAAGGACAGTGATCATGGGCTCGGATTCTGTTGGTGGCGTCGACCGGCGGCGGCTGCTCGGCTGGGGCGGGTTGGCGGCCGCCGGCGTGGTGGCGGCGGGCTCGCAGTTGGTGGGCGCGCAGCCCGGCCACGCCGCTCCTGCCCCAACCGGCCCGATTCCGCCGGACACCCGGCCTGGCGGCGCCTACGACCGGTACGTGGCGAAGCTGGCTGCGGACGGCAAGTTCTCCGGGGTGGTGCTGCTTTCGCACCGGGGCCGGACGGTGCTGTCGCGCAGCTACGGCATGGCCGACAAGGAGAAGGGGATCCCCAACGGGGAGAACATCGCATTCAGCCTCAGCTCGGCGGGCAAGCCGTTCCATGCGGTGGCCATCTTGCAATTGGCGCAGCAGGGCAAGCTGAAGCTGTGGGACACGGTGGGCACCTACCTGAAGGGCTACACCAAGGAGATCGCCGAACGGGTGACCATCCACCACATGCTCACCGGCACCTCAGGGATGAAAACCCCGGATGAGGACGTGCAGCGGATCTTCCAGAGCCAGAAGGAGGTGCACGAGTACTACGAGCAGTGGGCCCGGCAGGCGACGCCGGAGGCCCCTCCCGGCACATCCAGCAGCCACTCCGGCGCCGAGGTCGCCATCCCCGCGCAGATCATTGAAGCCGTGACCGGCAAGACCTACTGGGACTACGTCCAGGAGAACATCTTCAAGCGCTGCGGCATGACCGGTTCGGGGTTCTACACCAGGCCGCAGTGGCTCACCGATGCCCACATCGCGCACCCGTACATGGAGCTGGCCGACGGCAGCATGGTGGACGCGGTCCACAATCTGGACAAGGGCAGCCCGCACCCGTACACACTGGGCAAGAACCCAGGCCGCGCCTTCATCGATGCCCCCGGCGACGGCGGCTTCGCCACCGCGCCGGACCTGGTCCGATTCGCGCACGCACTGCGCGACGGCACCGTACTGGACCCGCACTACGCCGAGCTCTTCACCGGGGCCAAGCTCCCCCTTGCCCCCGAGGGAGGCGGCGGCCTTGCCCGCCGGGCGACCCCCGCCGACGCGGGGTTCGGGGCCTATCAGATGCCGGTCAGCCTCGTCAACGGCCAGTGGGTGTGGAGCCGCGCCGGAGCCAACCCCGGTGTCGGCGCCAACTGGACCATCTACCCCGACACCGGCTGGGTCGGCGTCATCCTCACGAACCGCGACGGCGTGCCGCTGCAGGAGATCGTTGAGCGTGAGACCCAGGCCGTCATCGGCCAGGGCTGACGAGCGGCCACCGCAGCGACGTCCCCTCGCGTGTCGGGGGCGGCGACGTCCAAGAACGAGCCCTGGCACTACGAACTGCGCCCCAATGCGATCGACCGTGGTTGCCCGCGTATGTATGCCCACCCCACCCAGAACCTGAGGACGCAGCAGTGACCGGCATTGAGCGAGGGCAGACCATGGCGCAAGTGGACACGGCGGAGACCGGACAGGGCGGCGTCGACAGCCGTGATACCGACGTCGGCGGCTGGCGGGCGGGCGTTCGGCGGGTCGTCCTGATCGGTGCCCGGCCGGAGCCTTGGAGACGTGGGCTGGTGGTCGCGGGGCTGGCGCTGCTGCTGTGCCTGCTCATGGCGCTGCACGCGGCGATCCCCAACCGGGTCGGGAATCTGGGCAGCCTGGTGGAGACCTTCCTGCCGTGGTTCGGTTGGTTCATCCCGGTGCTGCTGGCCGGGGCGCTGTGGCGCCGCTCGGCCTCGGCGATGGCCGCGCTGATGCTGCCGGTACTGGTGTGGGTGAACCTGTTCGGCGGGCTGCTCACCGACAAATCCCACCCCGGCGGCGACCTGACCGTGGCCACCCACAACGTCGGCGCCGACAACCCCGACCCCACCGGCACCGCCCGCGACCTGGCCGCCTCCAACGCCGATGTACTGGCACTGCAGGAACTGACCCCGCAGACCACAGGCAGCTACCTCAACCAACTGGCCACTACCTACCCCCACCACACGGTGCAGGGCACGGTCGGACTATGGAGCAAACTGCCGCTGGCAGACACCCGACCGATCGATGTCACCAACTACGGCCCACTGGCCAAAACCGTAACCGCCAGCCAAAAGATGGCCCCGAACCGGGCACTGCGCACCACGGTGACCACCAAACGCGGACCATTGGCGGTATACGTGGCTCACCTGGGATCGGTACGCGTCAACCCCAGAGCGGGTTTTTTGACCGCCTCACGCAACATCGGCATCCAAGCACTCGACAAAGCCATCACCGCCGAGCACAACAACCAGGTGATACTTCTGGGCGACCTCAACGGCACTATCAACGACCGCGCATTCAACCACCTCACCTCACACCTGCGCCCCACCCACAACACAGCCGGCAATGGCTTCGGCTTCACCTGGCCGGCCCCCTCCCCCGTAGTACGCGCCGACCACATCCTGACCCGCGGCCTCACACCACAAAGCTCACAAGTTCTTTCCGCCACCGGCAGCGACCACCTACCAATCACAGCCAAAATCAGCTGGTGAAACACCACACCCCGCCCCGTCCACCCCAAAGTCACTGGCGAGCTACCGGGGGTATCACCGTAGGTGTGGGAGTGATCATCAAGGGTAGTTGAAGATCATCCACTGCTTCGGGGGGAGTACGGACACCATGACGGTGATCAAGGGGTATGAGAGTGTCGGCCAGATTGGGGCCGG
>NZ_SMKU01000728.1 GCF_004349215.1 Actinomadura rubrisoli
AGCTCGGAGCCGACCGTCTTGGAGCCCGGGTCGTCGTAGTTCGCCTTGAGGTCGCTCGCCCAGTGGGCGTGGACGTCGCCGGTGAGGACGACGGCGTTGCGGACCTTGGCGTCCACCCAGCCCTTGGTGATGCGGTCGCGGGAGGCGACGTAGCCGTCCCAGGCGTCCTGCGAGGTCTTCTTGACGGGCCCGGCGTCGCTGTCACGCTGGGCGAAGAAGACCTGCTGGCCGAGGACGTCCCAGCGGGCGGTGGAGCGGCGGAATCCGTCGATCAGCCACTTCTCCTGGCGGGCGCCGGTGATGGAGCGCGCCGGGTTCTCGGCCTCGGGGCACACCTTGTTCCCGTCGCCGCAGGCCTGGTCGTCGCGGAACTGGCGGGTGTCGAGCATGTGGAAGTTGGCGAGCTTTCCCCACTGGACCCGCCGGTAGATCTGGATGTCCGGCCCGCCGGGCAGGGAGCGGCGGCGCAGCGGCATGTTCTCGTAGTACGCCTGGAACGCGGCGGCGCGGCGCTTGCGGAAGTCCGCGGGGTCGGGGGTGTCGGACCCGTTCTCGGGGACGAAGCCGGCCCAGTTGTTCTCGACCTCGTGGTCGTCGAAGACCACGAGCCAGGGCGCGGCGCGGTGCGCGGCCTGGAGGTCGGTGTCGGACTTGTACTGGGCGTGCCGCAGCCGGTAGTTCGCCAGCGTGACGGTCTCGGGGCCCTCGTGGTCGCGGACGTTGCCGCCCGGGATCGTGTAGGCGCCCTTCTTGTACTCGTACTGGTAGTCGCCGAGGTGCAGGATCAGGTCGGGGTGCTCCTCGGCGAGCCGCCGGTAGGCGCCGAAGTAGCCGTGCTCGAACTGCGAGCAGGACACGAAGCCCATCGCCAGGGCGGGGCCGAAGGAGTCGGCGCGGGGGGCGGTGCGGGTCCGTCCGACCGGGGAGACGTGGTTGTCCACGCGGAAGCGGTACCAGTAGTCGCGGCCGTGGCGCAGGCCGTTCAGCTCGATGTGGACGGAGTGCGCGGCCTCGGCGCGGGCGGCGGCGGTGCCGCGCCGCACGATGCGGCGGAACCGCTCGTCGGACGCGACCTCC
>NZ_SMKU01000729.1 GCF_004349215.1 Actinomadura rubrisoli
GCTAGTGGCTCGTCACGCAGCCTTGGCGGGGTAACTGGTCCATGATCGGATCGGGGAGCTGGCGGCGAAGCTGACCTTTGGCTGTGAGTTCTGGTTGTGCCAGCGGATGTAGGCGGCGATCGCGGTGTTCTGCTGGTGATGGCTGCGGTGGTCGGTGCCGTTGAGCGCGAAGTACCGCAGCGCGGCGAACTCGGACTCGATCCGGTTCAGCCAGGAGGCGTAGGTCGGCAGGTAGACCGGTTCGAGATCGTTGGTCGTGGCCCGGGCACGGACCTCGGCACGCTTGTGCGGGGAGTGGTTGTCCATGATCAGGTAGAGGCGTTCGCCCGGCCGGCGGGCGCGCAGCGTCTTGAGGAAGGACAGGAATTCTCGCCACCGCTTCCGCTTGCGGAGGTTGTAGTAGAGCTTGCCGGTGGCCAGGTCGAGGGCGCCGATCAGGTGGCGGACGCCGTCGTTGCGGTTGAACGTGGCCCGCAGCCGACGCGGGCGAGCGGTGGGCCGCCAGGCCTTGCCGGTTCGCGGCATCAGGTTGAGCGGCCCGAACTCATCAAGGCAGATCACCCGCCCGTCCTTGGGCCGCTGGTCATAGAGGGCCGGCACGGTCTGCATCTTGGTGATGAAGTCCGGATCATTCGAGCTCTTCCAGGTGGTCGTGGTCTGCCACGACACTCCGCCGGCCCTGAGGATCCGGGACAGGTGCTGAGGGCTGAGCGAGGTCGCCAGTCCGATTCGCTCCAGATGGGCGGCGAGCTTGGCCAGGCTCCAGGTCGAAAAGCTGGTGATGCCCCATTCGGCAGGGGTCGTCCGGGCGATCAGGCAGATGCGTTCCCGCACCCGCTCACCGATCCTCCGTGGTCGGCCCGCGCTCCATTTTGGGTCCAGAGCATCGAACCCCCGCTCGTTGAACGCGTGCACCACCGAACGGACGTAGTCGTCGCTGACCTGCGTCAACGTCTTGATCGAGGAGGCCGCCCGGCCCTGGGCGGACATCATGACCACGATCGCCCGCCGCAGCTTTACCGGGTCTTTCGCCGTCCTGGTGATCTTCTGCAGACGGCGGCCCTCTTCCATCGAC
>NZ_SMKU01000730.1 GCF_004349215.1 Actinomadura rubrisoli
AGGACTCCGCGTCTCAGGCTGGCGCGAAGCACTCAACGAACTCGCCATCGCCTATCCAGGGCGGATCAGGTAAAGCGGGCCTCACAACAACAAGAGATGATCTTTCCACACTTCAGGTGACACGCTCGCGCGGCGACGAGATGGCTAGGACCTCCCTGGCAGGATGGCGGTTGACGCCGGGTCGGCGAGTCGAGCTTCGAGGTCGGCGGTGCGCCGGTCTTGGAAGCGCAGACTGGAGCGGGAGGCTTGGAGGCGCTCGTCGAGGGTGCGGTTGTTGCTGGTGAGCTGGCGGACTCGCTGCTTGGGGGTGGTGTTCTCAGTGGTGATCCGCGCGATGGCCTCTTGGGTCCATTCGGCTTCCGGGTCGCGGATCTGGCCGAGAGTTCGGCGATGCGAGTGCGCTGGACTGTGATCTCGGGGTGGCCTTGAGAGCGACTTCAGCGTTGAGCGCCCGTTCTCGCCGGTTCGCTTCGCGCCCGGCGGGCGAAGGCCGCCACCGACGGCTGTGCCCTTTCCCGTTTGAGCTGGGTGAGTGCGTCGTGGACGTGTTGGAGCGTGGCCTGGCTGGTGCGGCGGCGTGCCCCTAGCGCAGCCGCGGTCGGTCCGTGGTTTGGGACGAGTGTCGGTCATACCGAGTCCAGTTCGAGGTCATCTTTGGGGAATCCACCGTCGCCCTACTGCACGGAGGCCGGCGGTGCGGAAAGCGGTGCTCCAGACGCGGTGGAAGTGGTCCTGGGATTTGGGCAGGTTCAGAGCGAGCGCCTCGTCGAGAAGCCCGAGACCGGCCTGAGCCTGCTCGCGAGTGAGGAGGTCGTCGGATCGGTGAGGAGCTCGCCGGGGCCTGCGCTGCCGGGGCCGGTGACCCAGACGTGCTGGAGGACGTCTTGAAGGTCGTGCGCTTCCCCTGAGATCGTGGAGACCGAATCTGAAGAGAAGGTTGAGTCGTGGGAGTCAGGAAGCGCGGGTTTGACCCGGAGTTCCGGGCGGGAGCCGTGCGCATCGTTCGGGAGACCGGCAAGCCCGTCGCGCAGGTCGCGCGGGACCTGGGGATCAACGAGTACACGCTCC
>NZ_SMKU01000731.1 GCF_004349215.1 Actinomadura rubrisoli
GTGCGGGATTTCGTCGGGGGTGTCGCCTACGCTGCTGTGCCATGACGACCACCGAGGCCGGCAGTGAGGCGACAGTTCCGTCCATGGAGGGTCCCGGCGGCTCGGAGGGCGGGTCCGACGCGGCGGTCGCGGCGGTCGAAGTAGTCGGGTCGCTGTCGCCGTCGCGGGCGGGGGACTTCATGACGTGCCCGCTGCTGTACCGGTTCCGGGTGATCGACAAGCTGCCGGAGAAGCCGAGCGCGGCGGCGGCGCGGGGGACGCTGGTGCACGCGGTGCTGGAGCGGCTGTACGACCTGCCGACGGCGGGGCGGACGGTGGGGGCGGCGCTGGAGATGCTGGATCCGCAGTGGGAGCGGCTGCTGGAGGCCGAGCCGGAGCTGGCGGAGCTGTTCGCGGGCGAGGGCGGGGAGTCGGAGCGGGCGGAGTGGCTGGAGCAGGCGCGGCGGATGGTGGAGCGCTATTTCACGCTGGAGGATCCGCGGCGGCTGGAGCCGGCGGAGCGGGAGCTGTTCGTGGAGACGGTGCTGGCGTCGGGGCTGAAGCTGCGGGGGTACATCGACCGGGTGGATGTGGCGCCGAGCGGTGATGTCCGGATCGTGGACTACAAGACGGGGACGGCGCCGCGGGCGGATTTCGAGGCGCGGGCGTTGTTCCAGATGAAGTTCTACGCGCTGGTGCTGTGGCGGCTTCAGGGGCGGGTTCCGCGGTTGCTGCAGTTGATGTATCTCGGCAATGGCGAGGTGCTGCGGTACGAGCCCGATGAGGCGGATCTGCGGGCGACCGAGCGCAAGGTGGAGGCGCTGTGGCAGGCGATCCGGCGGGCGATGGACACCGGTGAGTGGCGGCCGCGGACGAGCCGGTTGTGCGACTGGTGCGATCACAAGCAGCGGTGCCCGCAGTTCGGCGGCACTCCCCCGCCGCTGCCGTCGGCGCCGGTCGTGCGTCCGTCCCCGGCGGACCTGGAGTCGGCGCCCCGCGAACGCGACGACCTCTGATCCGCCGCGCCCGGTTTCGCGAATGAACCCGTGCGGCCTGTGAACCACCGTGCGCCGTCCCTGGG
>NZ_SMKU01000732.1 GCF_004349215.1 Actinomadura rubrisoli
CACCCGAATCCGCCACCGCGCCCCCACCTCCGTCCGGCACCGCGTCCGCGTCGGGGGAAGGTGCCGCGTCCCCGCCTGCGTCCGGCGCCGTGTACGCGCCTGGGGCTGGTGCCGAGTGCTCACCTGCGTCTGGTGTCGCGTCCGCGCCTGGGGTTGGTGCCGCGTCCCCGCCTTCGTCCGGTGTCGTGTCCGCGCCTGGGGAAGGTGCCGAGTGCTCACCTGCGTCCGATGGCGCCGACTCGTCTGCGTCTGGTGGGGAGGTCGGGGGCGCGGCCGGCGGTGCGTCCTCGACGATGGCCGGCGTTCGCTCGGTGACCGAACACGCATCGGCGACTGGCGCGCCGCCCGCGTTCGTGGTTAGGGGCGCGGTTGCGCCGGGGCGGATTGCCGTGCGGCTCTGGGGCAAGCTGTGTCCGGGTCCGCCCGAGCCGAGGCTGTTGCGCGTGTTCGAGGCCGCGCTGGTCCTGCTCGCCGATCATGAGCTGGCGGCCTCCACGGTGGCGGCACGAGTGGGGGCGTCCGTGCGCGCCGACCCGTACGCCGTCGTGGTCTCGGGGCTGGGCGTTCTGAGCGGTGCGCTGCACGGCGGGGCCTCGTACGGTGCGGAACGCCTGCTCGCCGAGGTCGGCGCCGGTGCGTCGGCGGCTCGGGTGCTCGGGGAGCGATTGCGGGGCGGCGAGCGCATCCCCGGGTTCGGCCACATCATCTACAAGGCGGGGGACGGGCGCGCCACGTTCTTGCTCGACCTCATCAGGGATGCGGCGCCAGGGAATGAGCGGCTCGCCGCGGCCGAGGCCGTCCTGGACGAGGCCCGCCGGCGTCGACTGCCCGAGCCCAACATCGACTTCGCGCTGGCGGTGCTGGGCGCGGTCGCCGGGCTGGTTCCCGGCGCCGGTGAGGCCCTCGTCGCCATCGCCCGCACCGCTGGCTGGCTGGCGCATGCGCTGGAGGAGTACGGGCGGCGCACCCCGCTCCGTCCGCGCGCCGTCTACACCGGCCCCCCTCTTCGCTCATGAACGTGATTCGGGCCTGGGGCGGGGGTGTGCTCGGGTTC
>NZ_SMKU01000733.1 GCF_004349215.1 Actinomadura rubrisoli
ACCTTCCACCCTGCCGCACGGGACCCGCTCCCGCGCCGCTGCCACGCAAAGTCACCCATGGCGTCAGATTCCCCTTCCGTCCCAGGTGCCGACACCTCACCGCCCGGTGACGGTCCTCTCAAAATCCGCCCATGGCTACCGTTCGTAAAAGTAAAGTGACGATCAGTGGCGGCCGTCCCGGCGCCGCCGCGGCCGCGCGTGAATCGGGAGGATCATGATCATTTACATTGGGGCGGCGGTCTGCGCGATCGCGGTGGTGATCATCGCGAGCCGGATGGTGCGGCGGCTGCGGCACGGCGTGGAGGACCCCGACCCCGACGGCCCCACCAACTCCCACACCGGCGCGATGCTGTCGGCGATGTTCCTGCTCGCGTTCGCCATCGCGATCGTCGTGCCCTGGACGAACGCCGACTCCGCCCGCTCCAACACCTACACCGAGAGCCAGGCCATCGTCGAGGCGTACTGGGCCGCCAACCGGCTGCCCGCCCCCGACGCCCAGCGCGTCCAGGCCGAACTGCGCGAGTACGCCGCGCTCGTCCGCGGGCCCGAATGGCGCCAGATGAAGAAGGGCCGCCTCAGCCCCGACGGCTGGACCCGCCTGGACCGCCTGCGCCGCGAGGTCATCGCCCTCAAGGCCGACTCCGACGAGCTCAAGGACGCCCGCACCGCCGTCCTGGACCACGTCACCGAGATCTCCGCCGCCCGGCACCAGCGCGCGATGGACGCCCGGACCACGCCCCCCACCGGCCTGCTGGTCGTCACCGCGATCACCGGGATCGTGGTGGCGCTGCTGCCGTTCCTGTCGGGCGCCCGGCCCCGCGGCGCCACCCTGATCCCCCTGGGCCTGATGGCGGCGCTGCTGGCCGCCGGCGTCTACCTGACCATCGACATCTCCCACGTCTTCACCGGCGCCCTCGCCGTCGAGCCGGACGCCTTCACGGGCCTTCAGTCCGAACTCCAGCGGATCGGGGCGGGCGGGTGAGCGCGCGCCGCCCGCTGATCCTGCCCGCCGCGGTCGCCGGAACCCTGGCGTTCCCCGTCCTGGCC
>NZ_SMKU01000734.1 GCF_004349215.1 Actinomadura rubrisoli
CACCCCGCCCAGCCCGTGCACCACCACCGTCCCCGGCTCCTTCAGCGCCTTCCGCAGGACGGCCAGTTCGTCGCCGCGCCCGACGAACACCTGCGAATGCCCGGGGACGTTCACCAGCCCTGGCGGGGCGGCGACCTCGGTGACCGGACGCAACGCCTCCGGCGGCAGGCTGATCTGCACATTGGTGGCACCCGGCCCGGTCGAGAGGATGCCCGACATGGCGCCGCCCACCGCCGCCGACCCGGCCCCGTGAGCCACCGGACCGGTCTGCGGCGCGGGCGACGCCCGCTTCCACCACTGGTGCCCCATCACCGCGACTGACGGTTGGTCGTCCTGTCACCGGTCGAGGCGATCCCGGTGTGGTCGCCTGCAATGGCGATCGACCGATCCCCAGGGGTGGAGGACCGTGGCGACGGCTCTCCCTCGCCTCCGTGCCGCTCGGCGACGAGCCCGTACACCGCCACCGCCAGCCCTGCCAGAGCGACGAACACCCCGATCACGCTGGCCAGCTTGTCCGCCTCGTCCAGGCCCACCGCCGCGAAGTAGCCGCCGAGCCCCACTGTGGCCATCGCCGCGACGACGGCCCCGCCCCGAACCAGAACACGTCCCCTCATGAAGCCCATCATGGCCACCAGTTCGCGATCACACAATGTGAATGCCGGTAGACCTACCGTGATACCGGACGCCCCTAGCGTCAGTCCTTGACGGTCAGCCGGTCGAGGCGCAGGCCGGTGAAGGCGTCGGCGGTGACGCCCCGGACGCGTTCGGACCACACGAGGTGGTCGTGGGCGGACCACAGGGGCATCGCGGGCATGTCGCGCAGCATCGCGCTCTCGGCGAGACGAGTCGGGATCACGCCGTCCTCGGGGGTGGCGGCGCGCTGCGCCTCGGCGAGGAGGTCGGTGGAGTAGCGGTCGGCGAAGCCCGTCCGGGCGTCCAGCAGGGGGGCGACGGACGCGACCGGGGCGGGGTAGGCGGCGGTCGTGCGGACGGCGAACGGGCCGTCCACCGTGCGGTCGTCCAGCGCCTTGCGC
>NZ_SMKU01000735.1 GCF_004349215.1 Actinomadura rubrisoli
GACGTCGTGGGCGCCGCCGGGTCCCGAGGTCGGCGGGGCGCGGCGGGTGCGGGCGTCCCGGTCCCCGCGTCCCGGCGAGGGTCTTGACGGCGCACCGCCGCTGCCGGTGGGGGAGGCGGCGCCGCCGGGGTCGGCGCGCGACCTGGCGGCGCGCGACGGGGGCTGCGCGCCGGTGGGCGGACGGCCCTGGACCGGGTGGCGGAGCGCAGGCCGCACGACATCGGCCAGGAGGAGGTGCCCGAGGTGACCGGTGGTTCAGGCGACGGTTTCCCGTTACGCGCGGGTTCGTGGCGGCGCGGGGCCGCGGCTTCTACGGCGCGGTGGCGCGTGATCGGTCCGTACGGTTCAGCGACGAGGGCGCGCAAGGGCTGGGAGCCGGGAGAGAACGCCGGCTCCGCGTCGATCTCCGTGCCCACGCTGCGGATGGCGGTGTCGGCGCCTGGTGCGAGCGGATGTGCTGTCTTCGCGCACCTGCGCAAGGAGTGTTTCGGGGACGTCCCCGGCAGCGGGTCGGGTGTCTCCCGCGAGGCGTTCTGCGGCCCCGCCGAGCGGCGCGCCGGAGCCGGCCGGTCGGCCGCCGCCATGTGAGGTCGCGGGACGGCCGCTGTGGGGGCCGTGCCTGGCCGCCGTTTCCGGCGGTGCGGGTTGTGGGCGGCGGGCGGGTCAGCCGCCGAGGCTGTCCAGGGCGACGTCGAGGCGCTGGGCGAGGCGTTCGAGCTGCTCGTCGTTGGCGCCGGTGTCGAGTTCGGCGATGACGGCGTCGCGGGTGGTGATCACCATCATGTCCTCGGGGCCGTCCGGTCCGGGGGCGGCGGTGGTGGAGGGGACGACGGCGGCCTGGCCGCCGACGATGACCAGGGCGGCGTGGCGGTCGGTGGAGGCCAGCAGGGCGTGCAGGTGAGCGGGTGTGATCGTCGGCATTCGGCGGCCTCCAAGGGCTGGGATCGGTTCGGTCTGGTGCTCGGCGGCGGGGTGCGGTCAGGGTTTGTGGCCGATTCCGGTGGTGAACTCGCGGCCGCGCAGGGGGCCGCC
>NZ_SMKU01000736.1 GCF_004349215.1 Actinomadura rubrisoli
GCTAGATGATTGATTCCAAGGGCTGCTGTTGCGTTCAGTGGTCGTAGGCGGTCAGGGAGCGGGCGATCGGCTGGTCGGTCTTGTCGTTGTGCCAGATCGCGGCGGTGAGGGCCAGGATCGGTGTGAGGACCCGGACGATGACGCCGGTGTCGGTCCGGGCGCCGTGTCGTTCCAGGTCCAGTTGGCCCTTGAAGGTCTGGTTGATCGATTCGATGGTCTGCCGCAGCGGCTTGAACAGCGGTGTTGTGGCCCGCGGCGGTTCGCCTTTGCGGGCCGGTCGCAGCAACCGCAGGTCACCCTCGGTGAGGGCCTGCTCGAATGCCCGGCCGTAGTAGTGGCGGTCGCCGATGATGGTCTGCCCGGGGTGGCGGGCGGCCAGGTCGGGATCGGCGTCCAGCATGTCCAGCAGGGTGGTGCGCTCGTCGGCCTTGGCCCCGGTCAGCGCGAACGCGACCGGCAAGCCGCCCAACGTGCACAGCAGGTGCAGCCGCAGTCCCCAAAAGAACCGGGAATGTGAGGCGCAGTAGCCGTATTCGGCCCAGCCGGCCAGCTGTGAACGCCGCGCCGTCTCCCGGGACCGGCCGCACTCCACCGGTGTCGAATCGACCACCCACACATCATCACTCCACAGCGAGGTGTCCCGCCCCAGCACCTGGATCATGTGCACGACCAGGCCCGCACCGGCCCGCAGCCGCTTGTTGTAACCCGGCTGACCCGGCAGATACGGAAACATCCCAGACAGCTCGCTGCGCGCATAACGCAGCCACCGCCGCTCGGAGGTGAATCCCAGCAGCGCCGACATCACCGCCAGCGTCACCAACTCGGCGTCACCGAGCGTGGGAGAGATCCCCACCCGGGGACGCCACGGCGCCGGCTCCGGGAACATCTTCAGCCAGTCGTCGATCTTCACATAGAGTGCGGTCGCGAGGGTGTCCAGGTTGTTCGTCACACAACGATCTTGGACACCCTCGTCCTATGTCCGCAGCCGACCCCTTGGAATCAATCATCTAG
>NZ_SMKU01000737.1 GCF_004349215.1 Actinomadura rubrisoli
CCTTCACCTTGTCGGTGTTGGACACCAGCGTGTACGGGTCGGAACCCGGTGAGCCCACCGTGAGGCGGGTGATCGTCGCCCCCGCGTCCCCGCAGCCCGTCAGCACCCCCGCCGCCACGCACAGTGCCGCCAGGGACACCGCCGGGACTCTGTGCCGGGCAATTCGCGAATGGATCTCAAGCATGCGTCGTCTCCCGCTCAGGGCTCGCCGAACCTATACTCTTTGATGCCGGGTGCTGCGGTTTTGTGCCCGATCAAAGGCTCATTTTTTCGGGGGACCGGACGGGGGGTTGCGAATGGCGGGCCCGCTTCCCCTGGAGGCGGCCGACCCTGAGCGTCTCGGCGGCTGCGAGCTCATCGGCCGCATCGGCACCGGCGGCCAGGGCGTGGTCTACCTCGGCCGCCCCATCGAGCCGTCCGACCTCCCGCCCCTCGTGGCGGTCAAGCTGCTCCACGCCCAGCTCCTCGGCAACACCGGCGCCCGCGCCCGGTTCGTCCGCGAGCTCACGCTGCTGCAGCGCGTCGCCGGTTTCTGCACCGCGCAGATGCTCGCCGCCGACATGGTGGGCGACCGCCCCTACATCGTCAGCGAGTACGTGCCGGGCCGGTCGCTGCGCGAGATCGTCCTGGAGGACGGCCCCCGCACCGGCGCCGACCTCGACCGCCTCGCCATCACCTCGGCGACCGCGCTGGCCGCCATCCACCGCGCCGGGATCGTCCACCGCGACTTCAAGCCCCAGAACGTCCTGATGGGCCCGGAGGGCTTCCGGGTGATCGACTTCGGGATCGCCCGCGCGTTCGACGCGGGCGCCACCATGACCAGCCAGGTCGTCGGCACCCCCGCCTACATGGCCCCCGAGCAGTTCGCGGGCCGGGTCAGCCCCGCCACCGACCTGTTCGCCTGGGCCGCCGTCCTGCTCTTCGCCGCCACCGGCCGCGACCCGTTCGCCGGCGGCCCGCTGCCCGCCGTCATGTACCGCATCATGCACGAGACCCCCGACCTCAGCGC
>NZ_SMKU01000073.1 GCF_004349215.1 Actinomadura rubrisoli
GACTCCGCCCGAGCCGCCGCCCACTCCGCCGGTCCCGCCGCCCACTCCGGCGGGCCCGGCCGCCATGCCCGGCGCCGGGCTCGGGGAAGGCGGCTGCGCAGCACCGGGCTGAGGCTGGGGCGCCGCGGCATGCCGTCCGGCCGGAAGCTGAAGCACCGAGCCACCCCCCTGCCCGTACGCCTCCTGCCCATAGCGGTCCTCCGGCCGCCCGGGACCGAGCCCAGCCGGGTGCTGCGGGTGCTGGTGGTGCTGCGGGCCGCCCATGATCGCGCCAACGGGGACGAGCGCGTCCTCGGCGCGGCGGGTCGTGAGCGCGCGCGAGGCGGCGCCCTCCAGTTCCCCGGCGTCGCCGCGGACGACGAGGTCCTCCGGTAGCAGGACGATCGCGGTCATGCCGCCGTACGGGGACGTGCGCAGCGTGACCTTGATGCCGTGCCGGCGCGCGAGGCGTCCGACGACGAACAGGCCGAGCTGCGCGCTGTCGGACAGGTCGAACTCGGCGGCGGTGGCGAGCCGCTCGTTGGCGGCGGCGAGGCTCGGCTCGTCCATGCTGAGGCCGCGGTCCTCCACCTCCAGCGTGAAGCCGTGCGAGACGGCCTGCCCCTGCACCTGGACGGTGGTGTGCGGCGGGGAGAACGCGGTGGCGTTCTCGATCAGCTCGGCGAGCAGGTGGATGACGTCGGCGACGGCGGGGCCGACGATCGCGGCCCGGGTCATCGGCGCGACGTTGACCCGCGTGTAGTCCTCGACCTCGGATGCGGCGGCGCGCGCCACGTCCACGATCGCGACGGGGCTGCGCCAGCCGCGGCCGGGCGGCTGCCCGGACAGGATGATCAGGCCCTCGGCGTGCCGACGCATGCGGGTGGCGAGGTGGTCGACGCGGAACAGGTCCTCCAGGTCGTCGGGGACCTCGATGCGGCGCTCCATCGCGTCCAGCAGCTTGAGCTGGCGGTGCAGCAGCGTCTGGCTGCGTCGGGCGAGGTTGACGAACACGTCGCTGACGTTGCGGCGCAGCGTCGCCTCCTCGACCGCGCCCTGGATCGCGGTCCGCCGGGCGGCGTTGAACGCCTCGCCGACCTGGTCGATCTCGCGGGTGCCGAACGCCAGCGGCGGCGCCTCGGCCGCCACGTCGACCTCCTCGCCGCGCCGCAGCCGCCGGATCACGCCGGGCAGCCGGACGTCGGCCAGGTCGATCGCCTCGCGGCGCAGCCGGGCCAGCTCGCGGATGACCGAGCGGGCGACCCACACCGCGATGACCAGGGACGCGACCACGGCGACCAGGCCGAGCGCGCCCGCCAGCACGACGCGCGTGATGATGCCGTCGGAGATCGGCTCGGCGCGCTTCTCGGCGCCCGCGGACACCGCGAGCTCCAGGCCGCGCAGCCGGGTGAGGTTGGAGTCGGCGGTGGTCTTCCACAGCACCCCGGCCGTCCCGGAGGACCTGACCAGGCGCGCGGACCCGACGAAGCGGTCCTCCAGCAGCCGCAGCCGGGCGTACTCCGGCATACCGACGACGCGCTGGTAGTAGTCCTGGTCGGACACGCGCAGCTCGGCGGCCGAGAATCCGTACAGCGAGCGCTGCGTCCCGACGAGCTTGACGAACTGGGCGTGCTCGGCCGGGCTCATCCGGCCGGCGGCGAGCGCCCCGGCGAGCAGCGCGTCCTCCTGCGCGAGCGTCTCGCGGGCCCGCGTCAGCGACGCCTGGTTCCGGGCGTCCTTCGCGACCTCGGAGTTGTCGAGCGTGGCGAGCGAGCCCTGCAGCGACCCGATGTCGGCCAGCAGCGCGGTGTACTCGGCGAACGCCCGGGACCGGTTCGCCGCGCCCGAGTCGATGGCGCGGCGGCCGGCGCTCAGCGCGTCCAGCCCACCGATGATCTTGTCGGCGAGCCGGCGCGCCTGGCCGGGCGCCACGCCGCGGGCACCGGCGTTCCTGGCGAGGGCGCGGAACAGCTCGGCCTGCCGGTCGGTGACCAGGCGCCCGGACTCCATCGAGGCGCGGTCGCCCTCGGCGCGGCTGCCGAGGTAGACCATCGACAGCCGGCGCTCGGCCTGCAGGGAGCTGCCCAGCGCGCCGGACGGATAGCCGTAGTGGTCCTGGACGGTCTTGACGTGCCGGAGGTTGAGCCCCTCTCCGAGAGCGATGCTCGCGGCGAACGCCCACAGGACGCCGAGCGAGACCACCGACACGGTGACCATGAGGATGACCTTGAAGCGGATGGAACGGAATCGCGCGGCCTTCGGACCGGCCCGCCGGTGCCCGGCGGCTGAGTCCATGGGGCGGCCTCGGTTTGGCACTTCGGCTGAACTTTCGATCGACGGAGGGCTTGCGCGGAACGCAGGAGAGCCTAGTAACGACCGGAACCGTGTGTCGACAGTTTCCAACTCATCACATTATGTGTGCACGTTCGACCGAAAATACCCCTACCATCTCCCAGCGTGATGGCTCGTACACCGGACCCAGGGACGTCCCCCGCGGCACGCAGGCGACCGGCACCGCCCGTCCCACGAGAACGCTCGCGGCTCGCGGCCGCGGCGGGCGCGCTCGCGCTGGCGGCTGCGATGGCCGGATGCAGCGGCGAGAAGGACGAGCCTGCCACCCCGCCCGCCGTCCCGATGCAGCAGGACGTCGGCCAGGGCGAGGGCCGCCTCGACCTCGTCGTGTGGGCCGGCTACGCCGAGAACGGGTCGAACGACCGGAGGGTCGACTGGGTCACCCCGTTCACCCGAGCGACCGGCTGCCGGGTCGAAACGAAGGTCGCCGACACGTCCGACTCGATGGTCGCCCTGATGAAGACAGGCCGGTACGACGGCGTGTCCGCCTCAGGCGACGCGACCCTGCGGCTCATCTACGGCGGGACGGTCGCGCCGGTCAACACCGGACTGCTCAGCGGCTACGACGACATCGCCAAGTTCCTGAAGAACCAGCCGTACAACTCCGTCAAGGGCCAGATGTACGGCGTCCCGCACGGCTACGGCGCGAACATGCTGATGTACCGCACCGACAAGCTCCAGCAGCGCCCCACGTCCTGGAGCGTGGTGTGGGACAAGAACTCCCCCGCCGCCGGGCACGTGGTCGCCTACGACTCGCCCATCTACATCGCGGACGCCGCGCTCTACCTCAAGACACACCGTCCCGAACTGAAGATCGACGACGTCTACGCGCTGGACCAGAAGCAGTTCGACGCCGCCATCGCCCTGCTCAAGCAGCAGCGGCCGAACGTCAACCAGTACTGGGCGAACTACCTCGACGAACTCCAGTCCTTCAAGAGCGCCGACAACTACGCCGGGACGGCCTGGCAGATGACCGCGAACCTGGCCCTGGCGCAGAAATCCCCGGTCGCGACCACGATCCCGGCCGAAGGCGCCACCGGCTGGTCCGACACATGGATGATCTCGTCCAAGGCCCAGCATCCTCACTGCATGTACAAGTGGATGAGCTGGATCACCCAGCCCCGCGTGCAGGCCCAGGTCGCCCAGTGGTTCGGCGAAGCCCCCGCGAACCCCAAGGCATGCGCGTACACGGCCAAGGGATTCTGCGCGACCTACCACGTCGGCGACCCCGCCTTCTACGAACGCCTCGCCTTCTGGCGCACACCCGTAAAAGACTGCGGCGACGACCGTGGCTCCAAGTGCATCGACTACTCAAAGTGGGCCCAAGCCTGGACACAGATCAAGGGCTGAGTTTATTGCATTGCCCTCGGCGTCAGGCGCTAGCGCGCCTTCCTTCAACGGGCAATGCGGCGATCGCTGCATCGCTCCGACTCGCCTAGCGGCTCGCTGCGCGATCAGGTTCTTGCTTCGCTCGAACCTGGCTTCGCACGCGATCGCAACGTTTGAGGTTGTCGACGCTTGAGGCAAGCGCCTGCCTATTGCAGCGCGCTCGGCCCTCAGGGGGTTACGCGCCTTCCGTAATGGGTGTTGCGGGCGTGGGGGGACGGTCCCGGGCGACCACCCGGAGCAGCGACCTGCTGGTCGAGGTTCTGATTGGACTCGCCGCGGCTGGCCCGTCCCCGGCCCCGCCGTCGAAGTGTGTGCGCTGGGCGGATTGGTGGCACGTCGCGACCGCTGCCCAGCGACGTTCATCGATCGTGTGTTCGAGTAGGGTATCGAGCCGTGCAGGCCAACCGGGCGGGGATCACCCGCGAACATGTGCCGTTCCTGTGCCCCCACGGCCACCGCCTCGAAGCCGGGCGCGTCATCGTCGGGTGGTCGCCTTGCGTATGCCCACCATGCGCCGACCGCGGGCGGGGCCTCCGTGGCCACCGGACCTACCTGTGTCTTGACTGCCGAGACGAGCACGTCACGACCAAGTGCTACCTCCCCCACCACGTCCCAGCGGACGGTACGGAATACCGCTGGCCCTAAGAGCGCGTTGAGCGGACGGTCCCATGGGTGGTGTCGCTCAATTGCTCTGGCGTTCGTTCTGCTGCCGGATCAGTTCCTCGACCGCGCTCGGCAGGGTCGTCTCGAAGTCGATCAGCTTTGCCCAGGTCGGCGTCACGACGATGCGGACCATGCTCTTGTAGAGCGAGCGGACCCCGGCCTCCCACTCGACGCGCTGTTCGGCCGTCATCGTGTAGGTGCCGTTCATCTGGAGGTACTCGTCCGGGATGCCGTCGACGACGTCCAGTTCGGCCTGCCCCCGGATGAGCAGGATCTTGGGCGGGTGCACCTCGGTGTCGATCGTCAGGGCGACCGCCGGGTTGTGGCGGAGGGACGTGAGCTTCGGGGCGTTCGTCGCGGTGCACATGACGACCTCGGAGCCGTTCCAGGTGAACCCGATCGGCACGTTCCGCGGCGTGCCATCCTTGGCGACGTAAGCCAGGCGGGTCAGATCGCGGGCCAGGAGTTCCTGGCTGATCGGACGGTTCAGGACCTCAGTGATCTCGTTCGGCTGCATGGTCGGCGTTCCTTCCCATTGATGGATGTCGTGCCTGGCCGCAAGATCTTTCGCTGCGGCCCGCAGGCGGGTCAGGTGGTCTGGTGGGCGGTCGCCATCTTGACCGCGAACGCGATCAGCAGGACGCCGGTGACGCGTTCGATCGCCGCCTTCACGCGAGGTCGGCGAAGCAGCCGTCCGAACCCGTCGACCGCGGCGACGTACAGGCCGAACCAACTCAGGTAGAGCAACGCGAACACGGCCGACAGCAGCAGTGCCCGGCCGGGCTCGGGGCCCGCCGACAGGAACTGCGGCAGGAACGTCACGAAGAACAGCGCCACCTTCGGGTTCAGCGCGTTGCTCAGGAAGCCCTGCCACAGCGCGGTCGCTGGCCGCCACCGTGCCCGCTCGACCGGCGCCTCCTCCGGCTCGCGGCGTGAGCGGGCGGCCGAGCGCAGGGTCTGGACGGCCATCCACAGCAGGTACGCGGCTCCGACGATCTTCAGAGCGGCAAAGGCGGTCGCCGAGGCGAGCAGCAGCGCGGACAGCCCGATCGCGGCGGCACCGGCGTGCACCGTCAGCCCGGCCACGCCGCCGACCGTCGTCAGCAACCCGGACGCGCGGCCCCCGACGAGCGTGCTGCGGGTGATGAGTGCCTGGTCCGGCCCCGGAATCATGATCAGCACGAGCGCCGCGAGGGCGAAGGTCAGGATCGAGGTTTCCATGTGCCCTAGCCTGTGGCCCTCGACTCATTACGTCCAATGCCTATGATTGTTGAAACCCATAGATGAGGTGAATATGTTGGACCTCGTCCGCCTGCGCGTGCTCACCGCCGTCGCCCGGACCGGCTCGATCACCGCAGCGGCCAAGGACCTGCACTATACGCAGCCGTCGGTGAGCCACCACATCGCCCGGCTGGAGGCGGAAACCGGCGCCACGCTGCTGCAGCGCGTCGGCCGCGGAGTCCGGCTCACGCCAACCGGCGAACTGCTGGCCGAACGCGCCCTGGAGATCATCGGCCGGGTCGACGCCGCTGCGGCGGAGCTGTCGGCCCACATCGGCCTGAGCGCGGGCAAGGTGCGACTCGCCGGCTTCTCTTCGGCGATGAGCACCCTGGCCCCGGCGGCCGCCACCGCGCTCGCCGACACCCACCCGGGTCTGGAACTGAGCCTCACCGACACACACCCGCCTGAGGCGCTGCGGCTGCTGCGCGCGGGCAAAGCCGACGTCGCGATCGTTTTCCGCTATGACGAGTCGCCGTCGGAGGAGCCCGGGATCCGGCTGCACCACCTGCTCGACGACCCCACCTACCTGGTCACCCCCGGTCCGTCCGGAAACCAGACCCTGGCGGCGCACCGCGACGCGCGCTGGATCGCCGGCTGTGAGCGCTGCCGCGGCCACCTGCTGGAGCTGTGCGCCCAGGCCGGGTTCACGCCGAACATCACCTACAGCACCGACGACATGGTAGTGATGCAGTCCCTGGTAGCGGCCGGGCTGGGCGTTACCACCGTGCCGGGCCTGGCGCTTCGCGCCCACCGCGGCCCCGGCATCGAGGCCACCGAGGTACCCGCGTCGACCCGCCGGGTCTACGCGGCCACCTACGGCGAGCCGCCCGACCCGCCGGCCACCACAGCCCTCCTAGCCGCCCTGCGCCAAGCCGCATAGCCCACCAACGCGCGACCGGACCACCTGCCCTACTGCGGCGCCGTCGCTACCGCCTCGGACGACGAGCGGCTTCCGGAGCACAGGAACCGACCGGCGCACCACCGGCCGATCACGCCCCTGGGACGTCGCACACCACCCCAGATACGACCCGATCAGCACCCCTCGACCCCCAGCGGCGGCCCCGGCACCCGCAGATCGGCCTCCGGGTACGGCAAGCCGACGGCCGCCTCATCCCACCGCCGAGGGCTGGCGGCCACCAGCCTCACCGCACCGCCCGGACACCGTCGCGGCACCCGCCTCCCCGGTGGTACGGCGTGCGCGCGCAGTGGCACCACGAACCCAAGCGGACCGCACCCGTCCTATCCCCACAGGTGACCCCGTCCACGCAGACCAACGTCCACGACGCGATCAGCGCATCGTCCGACCACCCCATCCGCACGACCGGACCCGAGAGATCGTAGATCCCAGATCACACCGATCGCTGCGATCGCGCGCCCCACCCGCCGAAGGAAGGCGCACTAGCGCTCGTCGCTGTGGGGCACCGCGAGCAAGAAGGTAGTCGCCTCATGCGTCGACAGCCTCAGCGTTGCGATCGCGTGCGAAGCCAGGTTCGAGCGAAGCAAGAACCTGATCGCGCAGCGAGCCCCTGGGCGAGTCGAAGCGATGCAGCGATCGCCGCAGTGCCCGCCGAAGGAGGGCCGCCAAGGCCCGACGCCAAGGGCACTGCAACAAACACAGCGATCGCCGCAGTGCCCGCCGAAGGAGGGCCGCCAAGGCCCGACGCCAAGGGCACTGCAACAAACACAGCCACGGGCGGCATCGTTTGACTGGGTGCGATGAGTTCTGCTGTCCGAACCGGTCTACCTCCGAGATGACAGGCCGGGAGCCGCCGGGCCGAGCGATAAGCAGAGGGGACCGCGTAATGGGCAAGATCTTCAGCCACATGACGATGTCGTTGGACGGATACATCGCACAACCGGATGACATGCCCGGTGAGCTGTTCGACTGGTACGGCGCCGGAGACGTGACCGTGCCGAACCCCAACGAGGAGATCTCGTTCAACGTCGATGATGCCAGTGCGGGGTATTTGCGAGATCTGACCGAGGACACCGGCGCGCTCATCGCCGGCCGGCGCCTGTTCGACATCGCCGACGGTTGGAACGACAAGCACCCGGCCGGCGCACCCGTTGTCGTGGTCACTCACCGCCCGCCGGCGGATGCCGAGGAGAAGTGGCCGACAACGACGTTCGTCGACGGGGTCGAGGCGGCGATCAATCGGGCGAAACAGATCGCCGGCGACAAGAACGTCACGATCGCCAGCGCGAACGTGACGCAGCAGGCACTCGCCCTTGGCCTGGTGGACGAGGTGTGCGTCAGCCTCGTACCGGTGCTGTTCGGTGAGGGGATCCCGTACTTCTCGAAGATCGAGGGCGGGCACCTGCTACTCGACGATCCGGTCGTCGTCCAGGGGCGACGCGCCCTTCACCTCATCTATCCGGTCCGTCACTAGGGCCTGTTGATCGAACGGGGTTCCCGACCGGGCCCCCGCATCAGCGGGGGCGCCCAGGCCGTCCGTCGTCCCACGTCATCTTGGGTCGAGTGCGAGATGTGGTGGATCCGACGTGTGGGGACGGTCCTCCGCGAGCGGTTCCTCTATAGGAAGCATCTGAGCCGCAGGTTCGTGGACGTCCGCGCGGTTACCTCGACGACTGATGTGGACGATCACGAGAAGCGCGGCGCGCCTTGACTGCCAGCACAGCCGGTACCGGCGTGCCACCTTCGGTGAAGGCTTCCAGTGTCAGCCCCGCCCGCAGGAAGGCGCCGAGCAGGTCCGGCAACGGCCAGTGCGAAGAGCCCACGCGGTTGCGCAGGCCCCGGGTGGTCCATGACGCCTTGGTCCAGTGGCCGTCCACATAGCCTGGTTTGATCACCACCGCCGCCGGATCGGTGCGGTCGGCGAAGCCTCCGCAGAAGCACGGATGGACGCCGACATGCACCAAGACGCCGTCGGGCCGCAGCACCCTGGCCGCCTCGCGCAACACCGCCGGGTATCCAGGCATGTCGGTGTGGACCATCACAGAGATCACCGCCGGCACCGTCCCGGAGGCGATCGGCAGGCGCTCGGCGGCACCCTGCACGATGGGCAGCCGCCCGTTGGCATACCCAAGCATGCCCGCCGACAGGTCAACCCCAACCGGACTCCAGCCCAGCGAGCGCACAAGATCGGCGTGCACGCCGGTGCCGCAGCCGATCTCCAGGCAGATACCCGATCCCTGACCCAGCAACGCACGCAGGCAGCGGTCGATCCCGATCGGGTCGCCGATCCGGCTGGAGGCCAAGAACTCGTTCTCGTACCAGTCCGCGATCTCGTCGTAGGAGGCTTTCATGATCCGATCCTGCGGCGCGAAACACCGGTCGCCCAGGGATTCAGCGACAAGCGTAGGCACGGGCCAGACGCACCGACGTAGGTTCTTCCGGTGTTCGCGTGCGAGGTGGGAGCGCCAATATTCAGGGGCGGCTTGGGCGTCCAGGCACCCACGGCCTGGCCGGTGCGGGACTGCGCCATAGACCGCCCCGAGGGTCGCCATCCTCTTGCGGGCAGGCTTCCCTCCCGCGGCCAACCGGGTGCGGAAGGTGCGCGTGGCCCTGGCCGTGGCCGAGCCACGCACCGCCTCCGCCCAGGCGACGCGTTCCACCCCCGTCAACTCAGCGTTACGGTCGCCGTGGTGCCCGTCGGCGGAGGGCGTGCTGCCGCCTGGCGCTGAAGGCATTGCCGCAGGTGGAGGGTAGTAGCCTCTGCCGACGACAGCCCTCAACGTTGCGATCGCGTGCGAAGCCAGGTTCGAGCGTGCGAGAACCTGATCGCGCAGCGAGCCCCTAGGCGAGTCGAAGCGATGCAGCGATCGCCGCAGTGCCCGTTGAAGGAAGGCGCTCTAGCGCCTGACGCCGAGGGCACTGCAACAAACACAGCGATCGCCGCAGTGCCCGCCGAAGGAAGGCGCGCAACGCCTGACGCCAAGGGCACTGCAATAAAACCCTCTAATACGCTAGAGCGCGGCCGGATGGGGTTCTTAGGTCTAGATCGAGGTTTCGCGGGCGGCGGACGGTGGGGCGCTTGCGGATCCTGACGCGAGCCTGGCGTTCCATGATGTCCTCCTGGTCACCTTGCCGTACGGCACCATTGCCCGTTTTGGCCTAACGTCACCATCGCGCATGGCACTGACAGGCGCATCGAGCCGTGGGCGGTGCCGGCTCTCCGACTTTCGGAGCAGGTCGGACGGGGGGCATACGCCCTGCGCGGTAGTGGCGTATGGCCCCAGGAGGTGGGGCCTTGTTCCTTCCAGGAGGGGCCGTCAGTAGTGGAGGCCGTGTCCGTAGGGGTAGAGGCCGGCGATGGTGACGGGGAGGCGTCCGCCCGGCTGGCGGCCGAAGATGACCTCGGCCGCGGCCTTGTGCATGGTCAGGTCGATGCGCTGGGCTCGGGCGGTGGTTCCGTAGGTGGCGACGTATGCCTTTACGCCCGGGTAGGAGCCGATGTCGTACGGGAGGCCGATGGCGAGGGCCGCGACGGGCTTGCCGGTGGCTTGCAGGGCGCGGACGAGCCTTGCCTGGCCGGCCGGGAGCGCGCCCGAGGAGTAGGTCGTGACGAGGACGCGGTCGGCTTCTCCGGCGCGGCGGACGGCCTCGGCGATCTCGGCGTCGGTCGGGTCGGTGGTCGCGGACTGCCAGCGTGTCACCGGGCCGCGTGAGGCGTCGTCCACAGCCTGTGCGAACGGCTCGACCTGCGTGACGCCCGCGATGAAGGTGCGCGCCGGGGATGCGGCGTCGAACGGGAGCATGCCGTTCTCGTTGCGGACGAGGGTGGTCGCGGCGACGCCCATCGCGAGGGCACGGCGCTGGAATCCGGGGTTGCCGGACACGCGCTCCGCCGCCGCCGGGCTGACGTACCGGTGGTCGAACGCGCCGTACTTGCACTTGAGCGCCAGTACGCGCCGCACGGACTCGTCCACCCGCGCCTGGGTGAGCTCACCCTTGCGAAGCGCGTCGAGCAGCGCGCCCACCGCGTCCACGTGCGTGGAGTACTCGCCCGTCGACATGATGACGTCCGCGCCGGCCTTGACTGCCATCACGGTGGCTTCGCGGGTGCCCCAGTTCTTGGCGATCGCGTCCATGTCCATGGCGTCGGTGACGATGAGGCCCTTGAAGCCCAGTTCGTTCCGGAGGACGCCGGTCAGGAGCTTGGGCGACAGCGTGGCGGGCAGTTCCGGATCGATGGCCTTCACGACGACGTGCGCGGTCATGATCGAGTCGGCCCCGGCGGCGATGGCGCCGCGGAACGGGGGCAGGTGGACGCGGTCCAGCGTCGCCCGGTCGTAGTCGACGGCGGGCAGGCCGAGGTGGCTGTCGGTCTTGGTGTCGCCGTGGCCGGGGAAGTGCTTGGGCGTGGCGATGACGCCCGCCCCGCGGTACGCGCGGACCTGGTTCTCGACGAGCTGCTGGACGAGGTCCGTCCGCTCGCCGAACGAGCGGACGCCGATGATCGGGTTGAGGGGGTTGGTGTTGACGTCGGCGTCGGGCGCGAAGTTCCAGTGGAAGCCCATCGAGCGCGCCTCGGCGGCGGTGATGGCCGCAGCCTCCCGCGCGAGCCGGGGGTCGCGGGCCGCGCCGAGTCCCATCGCGTTGGGGAGCGGCGTGGTGCCCTCCCGGACGTTGTGGGTCGTCCCGAACTCGAAGTCGCCCGATACGAGCAGCGGCAGACGCTGCGGTGTGTCCTGCGCCCACCGCTGGATCTGGTTGGAGTAGCGGGCGGCGAGCCCCGGTGTGCGCGGCTCCGAGGTGATGACCGAGCCGATCTTCAGATCCTGGAGGGAGCGGCGGGTCTCCTCGTTGGGCATGCCGTCCGGCCCGTCGTGGGTGACCGCCATGACCATCTGCCCGACCTTCTCGGCATCGGTCATGCGCCCCAGGTAGGCGTCCGGATCGCAGCCCCGGGCCCGTGGGGGCGCCTGCCGATCCTGCGCCTGCGCGGCCGGCGCCAGCGCCAGCCCAAGGGCCGCGATCGTGATGGTGGACACCAGGGAACGCCTGCCGGGCCTCATGCCGCCTCCTAGATCGGGACTCCTGGTCTAGACCAGTTGATCCAGGCGGCTGGGTCAATAGGGAAACTTGCCAAGATCAACCGACTTACCCGGGGGCGAGGGCGGCGCGGATGCGGCCGAGGCGGCCCCCGACAGGACGGCCACGAACGTAACCAGGGACGGCGCACGCAACGCACGCAGCGCACGCGGCAGGCGCAGCGGGCGCAGGGGATCACGCCGTGGACGGACGGAGAGGCCGCGTCCCTCGTAGAAGACCGCCTATAAGGGTGGGCCGGACACGATCTCTGCGGGGGCCGCGTGCAGACCGCCGAACGATGGTCCGGCGGCGCGCAGCTCGCTGACCTCAGCCATTCGGGACCGCCCGCCCGCCGCAGCCCGTCAGAGAAGGCGTGCACCCTGCGGCACAAGTAGGTAGTTGCCGCAAGCGTCAACAACCTCAACGTTGCGATCGCGTGCGAAGCCAGGTTCGAGCGAAGCAAGAACCTGATCGCGCAGCGAGCCGCCAGGCGAGACGAAGCGATGCAGCGATCGCCGCAGCGCCCGTTGAAGGAAGGCGTGCAACGCCTGACGCCGAGGGCGATGCAATGGACACAGCGATCGCCGCATTGCCCGTTGAAGGAAGGCGCGCTAGCGCCTGACGCCGAGGGCAATGCAATTAACTACTCCGCCGGGTTACCAGGTTGGCTAGGGCTTGGAGTTCGGTGGCGGCTGTGGGGGTGGGGGCGGCGGCGTCTAGTTCGGTCAGGGCTTCGGTTAGGAGGTCGTCGGCCTGGGTGGTTGCCCAGGAGCGGCCGCCTGCCGCGTCGATGAGGGCGGCGGCTCGGGCGGGTTCGTCGCCGGTGAGGGGGGTGTCGCGTAGGTAGAGGGCGGCCAGTTCGTCGCCCGCTGGGGTGCGGGAGGTGAGGGCGGCTACCACTGGGAGGGACTTCTTGTGGTTGCGCAGGTCGGAGTGGACGGGTTTGCCGGTGACGGCGGGGTCGCCCCAGATGCCCAGGAGGTCGTCGACGAGTTGGAACGCCAGGCCGAGGCGTTCGCCGAACTCGCGGAAGTGGGCGATCTGGTCGGCGTCGCCTCCGCCGTGGACGGCGCCGAGCGCGCAGGCGCCGCCGAGGAGGGCGGCGGTTTTGCGGCTCGCCATGGTCAGGCATTCGGTGAGCGAGACGTCGGAGCGGTCCTCGAAGGAGATGTCGGCGCTTTGGCCTTCGACCAGTTCCAGGATGGCGCGGCTCAGGACGCGGACGCCGGCGGCTGGGGCGCGGCCGTTGGCGAGTGTCTCGAAGGCGGCGGCCAGCAGGGCGTCGCCGGCGAGGATCGCGGCGTTGATCCCGAAGACGCTCCACGCGGTCGGACGGTGCCGGCGGGTGACGTCGCCGTCCATGACGTCGTCGTGGAGCAGGGAGAAGTTGTGCGCCAGTTCCACGGCGACGGCGGCGGGCAGGGCCGCGGCCGCCGTCCCGCCGACGGCCTCGGCGGTCAGCAGGGTCAGGGCCGGGCGGATGGCCTTGCCGCCCGACCCCTCGGCCGGGCGGCCGCCCTCGTCGAGCCAGCCGAAGTGGAACGCGGCGATGTCGCGCATGGAGCCGGGCATGTCGTCCACCGCTTCGCGCAGCGCGGGGTCGACCAGGCTCCGGCTCCATGCCAGTACCTCGGCAGCGGGCCGGGGGGCCGCCTGGCGGAGGGCCGGCGGGGAGCCGGAGCGCAGCGCGGTGGCGGGCGGTAGGGCGTCTCCTGCCGGCATGGCGGTCCCCTCCTCAGCGGGCGATCTCGACGTTCTCCAGGACGCCGAGGGCGTCGGGTACCAGCACCGCGGCAGAGTAGTAGGCGCTGACCAGATAGGTCATGATCGCCTTGTCGTCGATGCCGGTGAAGCGCACCGAGAGGCCCGGCTGGACCTCGTCGGGGATCCCGGTGCGGTGCAGGCCGATGACGCCCTGGTCGTCCTCGCCGGTGCGCATCGCCAGGATCGAGCTGGTCCCGGACGAGCTGATCGGGATCTTGTCGCTGGGGTAGAGCGGCACGCCGCGCCACGCCTGGACGCGGCGGCCGTTCGCGTCGGCGGTGGCGGGGTAGACGCCGCGGCGGGTGCACTCGCGGCCGAACGCGGCGATCGTCCTCGGGTGGGCGAGCAGGAACCGCGTCTTGCGGCGCCGGGCCAGCAGTTCGTCCAGGTCGGCGGGAGTGGGGGGGCCGCCCCGGGTCTGGATGCGGTGCCGCAGGTCGCAGTTGTGCAGCAGGCCGAAGTCGCGGTTGTTGATCAGCTCGTCCTCCTGCCGCTCCTTGATTTCCTCGATGGTCAGCCGGAGTTGCTGTTCGAGCTGGTTCATCGGCTTGTTGTAGAGGTCGGTGACGCGGGAGTGGACGCGCAGCCGCGTCTGGGTGACGCTCATCTCGTACTCGCGGGGCGCGCTCTCGTAGTCGACGAACGTGCCCGGCAGCACCGGCTCGCCGTCGTGGCCGGCCGCGAGCGAGATCTCCGCCTCGCCGTGCCGGGTCTGCGGCAGGACGGGCGCGTCGCGGTATTCCTCCAGGTGGGTACGCAGGCCGTCGAAGCGGCCGGTCAGCTCGCCGATCGCCTCGTTGGACAGTGACAGCACCGTGCAGGGCGTGACGGCGCGGTACGCGTGCTCCCATTCCTCGGAGGTGTCGAGCAGGGCCCGCTCGCCGAAGAACTCGCCGTCCGCCAGGACGGCCAGTTCGGCGTCGGCGCCGTACGCGCCGGGGCCGATCTCCGCGACCTTGCCGTGCGCGATCAGGACGACCTGGTCGAGGGGACGGCCCGCCTCCACGATCGTCTCGCCGGGCTCGTACTCGCGCTGGGAGAACCGTTCGGCGAGCCCTTCCAGGACCTCGGCGTCGCCGAGCCGGCGCAGCGGGGGTAGTTCGGCCAGCTCGGGCGGGATCACGCGGACGTCCGCGCCGTCGTTGACGAAGGTCAACCGCCCGTCGCCGAGCTCGTAGGTGAGCCGGCGGTTCACCCGGTACGAGCCGGCGTCCGCCCGCACCCACGGCAGCAGCGTCAGCAGCCAGCGCGGGGTGATGCCCTGCATCTGCGGGACGGACTTGGTCGTCGTCGCGAGGTTGCGCGCCGCCGACGTGCTCAGGCTCAGCTGCTGTTCGGTCATGAGCCGCTACCTCCGGAAATCGCGGGATGGGCCGGACGGACGCGGGCCGACGAGGTGCCGAGCCCGGTCGGACCGGTCAGGGGCCGTGTGGCTGGGACGAGCGCGCGGGGTGCCTCCGCGCTCTCGGTGGCGGATGCGCCCGGCTGGACCGCGGGCGGGGGCGCCGGGGGCGTGTAGCGGGCGGTCGTCGTGGACCATCGCAGGTCGCCGGCCATCCAGCGGCGCAGCGCCTCGACGTAGCGGGCGAGGCCCTCGCGGGCGGCGGCGTCGAGGTCGTGTCCGGCGGCCGGGACGGGCGGCTCGGAGTCGGCGATGCGCGCGAACCGCCGGACGCGCGAGTCGATCAGGTCGCCGACGATGTCGGCGGCATGTTGCAGGTCGGAGCCCAGGAACCGCTGGACGGCGACGACTCCGTTGGCGTGCTCGCCCTCCACCTCGGTCTCCTTGCGGTACGACAGGAGGTCGTTGCGGAGCCCCACGCTGTCGGCGAACGTGTCGCGGAGCGCCCGCACCGGGCCTGAGGCCAGGACCTCGGCCGGGACGCCCAGGGCGTACCGCACCAGGCCGGTGGAGAGCGCGGCGGCACTGGTCTTGCGCCGCATCTCGATGTAGTCGACGGGGTCGGGGACGCGGTTCTGGACGAGCCCGGCCAGCTCCCACAGCGCCCCGTCGGTGAACTCCCAGAGCCCGTCGGCGAGGTGGGCTCGTTCCTCGGCGGGCATGCGGGCCCACAGGTCGGCCAGGCCGCGCTCGACCGGATCGGACGGGACGGCCCCGGCCGAGGGTTCCGCCGTGAAGTCACGGAGCCGCGCAAGGTAGGTCTTGGCGCCGAGGAGGTCGCGGGGGTGCTTGAAGCGTTCGACGAAGAAGTCGTCGAAGTAGAACCTCCACAGGTTCCAGTCGTTGATCAGCTCCAGTTCGGGGCAGGCCGCGTCGGGGTGGGTCAGGGCGGTGAACATCGCGTAGTCGGCGGCGTCGAACGCGTCGGCCGTCCAGGGCCCGGGGGCGTCGCCGTCCACCATGCCCATCTCGCGCGCCCACGCTCCGGCGTGCGTGCGGAGCGCGGACACCCGCGGGTTGAGCAGGGCCGGGTACGGCAGCGTGAGCTCCGGGAGCCGGAACGTCTCGCCGGGCGCGGGACCGGGCGGCCTGGTCAGCGACCGGATCCGCACCGCCGAGGTGCCGAGGCCGAGCAGCCCGGACACCTTGGGCAGCCCCTCCGGGGCGAGGGAGCCGGTAGCGGCCCCCTCGTTCATGTACCGGCTGGACCGCAGGTGCCACTCGTGGGCGCCGGACTGCCAGTCCTGGAGGGCCCGGGCGTACCGGAGGACGTCGAGCCGGGCCGCCGGGGAGAGCCCCCGCTCCTCGAACAGGAGCGGGAGCTCGGTGACCACGGTGTTCTCGAACTGCTGCATCCGCGAGGTCAGCAGGTCGTTGGTGAGCTCGGCGGCGCGCTGCGGGCCGGTGCCGAAGAACCGCTGCATCACCAGGACGCCGTTGTTGACCTCGCCCTCGCTCTCTATCTCGCGCTGGTAGGAGAAGATGTCGTTGCGCAGGTGGACGGAGTCGGCGAACGCGTCTTTCAGCACCCGCAGCGGGCGGGTGCCCGCGACGTCCGCGGGCACCTCGGCTCCGGCGGCGACCTCCGCCAGGTCGGCCGACCAGGGGGCGCCGCCGACCTTGCGGCGCATCTCGATGTAGTCGATCGGGTTGGGGACGCGCTCGTCAGTGATGTTGGTGAGCTCCCGCAGGGACTCCTGCAGAACGTTGTGCGTGCTCTCGGCGAACCGTTCGCGCCACTCCTGCGACATGAGCGGGACGGTGCGCCCCCACAGGTCGGCCAGGCCGCGCTCGACCGGGCCGGTGGGTTCGGGAGCCGGGGCGGCCCCCGCCTTCATGGGCATGAAGGCGGGGAGCCGCGCGAGGTACTCGGCGGCGCCGGCGAGGTCGCGGGGGCGTTTGAAACGCTCCAGAAAATGGTCGTCGAAGTAGAACAACCAGACATACCAGTCGGTGACCAGGTCGAGGACGGGGCCGGGCGCCTCGGGGTGCGCGTAGGCGGTCAGGAGCGCGTAGTCGTGGGCGTCGTAGGCGTCCTCGTCCCAGATCGGGGAGCCGGACGGGTCGTCGCCGAGGATGCCCGTGTCGTACGACCATTTCTTGGAGTGCTCGCGCGCCTGGTCGAGGCGGGGATTGAGCCGCGCTGGATGCGGCACATAGAACCGGGGGAGCTGGAACGGCTGCACTAGGCCGCCCCACCGTGCGCGATCTCGACGGACTCCAGCATGCCCAGCGCGTCGGGCACGAGCACGGCGGCGGAGTAGTAGGCGCTGACCAGGTAGGAGATGAGCGCCTGCTCGTTGATGCCCATGTACCGGACGGACAGGCCGGGCTGGTACTCGTCGGGCAGCCCGATCTGGTGCAGCCCGATGACGCCCTGGGACGCCTCGCCGGTGCGCATCAGCAGGATCGAGCTGGTCTTGGTCTTGCTGACCGGGATCTTGTTGCAGGGGAAGATCGGTACGCCGCGCCAGGCCGGGACCTGGTTGCCGTGGACGTCCACGCTCTCGGGGTAGACGCCGCGCGCGCTGCACTCGCGGCCGAACGCGGCGATCGCCTTGGGGTGGGCGAGGAAGAACGCCGGGTCCTTCCAGACGAGGGTGAGCAGGTCGTCCATGTCGTCGGGCGTGGGCGGGCCGCCGCGGGTGTGGACGCGCTGGGACAGGTCGGTGTTGTGCAGCAGGCCGAAGTCGCGGTTGTTGACGAGCTCGTCCTCCTGGCGCTCGCGCAGCGCCTCGATGGTCAGCCGGAGCTGCTGCTCGACCTGGTCCATCGGGTCGTTGTAGAGGTCGGCGACCCGGGTGTGGACGCGCAGGACGGTCTGGGCGACGCTCAGCTCGTACTCGCGCGGGGAGCCTTCGTAGTCGACGAACGTCCCGGGCAGGACGGGTTCTCCCGAGTGCCCGGACGCGACATCGATGGCCGCCTCGCCGTGCGGGTTCTGCGCGCGTTCGGGGCTGTTGCGGAACTCTTCGAGGTGGGCCTGGAGCGACGGCGACTGGCCGAGCGTCTCCCGGAAGTCGGCCTCGCTCATGGTGAGCAGGGTGCAGGCGGTGACCGCCTTGATGGTGTGCTCCCACTGGTCCGGTTCGTCGTCCTCCTCGCCGCGGACCAGGGTCTGCTCGCCGACGAAGTCGCCGTCCGCGAGCGTGCCGTGGGCGGCCTCGGCGCCGTACGCGCCCTCGCCGACCCTGCTGAGCTTGCCGTGGACGACGAGGATGACCTGGTCGACGGGCCGGCCCTGCTCCACGATGACGTCGCCGGGCTCGTACTCGTGCTGGGTGAAGCGGCCCGCGAGGGCGTCCAGCGACAGCTCGTCGTCGTAGCCGCGCAGGGGCGGCAGCTCGCCCAGCTCGCGCGGGATGACGCGGACGTCGGCGCCGGTGGTCACGAACGTCACCCGTCCGTCACCGACGGTATAGGTGAGCCGCCGGTTGACGCGATAGGCGCCGCCCGCCGCCTGTACCCAGGGCAGTAGCTTCAGCAGCCACCGGGAGGAGATGCCCTGCATCTGCGGCACGGACTTGGTCGTCGTCGCCAGGTTTCGTGCCGCCGCGGTACCGAGGCTCAACTGCTGTTCCGTCACGTCCACACCACCGATTCGTCGCCGGTCTGCCAGGAATGTGCCGTACCTCAAGACAAAGGGAAGGCAAAGAAAGCAGCGCCGATATCCGGGGGAGCCTTTCTTTTCCGGCCTTCTGCCTTGCCACCCGAGACGCTACCCACGGTAATCACATGATCGCAACGGGAGATCTCCCTCACCTCTTCTTTGCTTTTCGGTCACACAAGACGCACCTCTCGGCGATAGCGGACAAGATCCGGCCTCTACGGCGCTTACCGTCTGATGCATGGACGACAACAAGATCCGCTCCTTCTGTATAAATGTGCCCAACGCCGCCCTGGACGACCTGCGCGCGCGCTTGGGGCTCACCCGCTGGCCGGACGAGCTTCCAGGGGTCGGCTGGTCGTACGGAGTTCCGGCCGCCTATGTGCGCGACCTCTCCGAGTATTGGCGCACCGGGTACGACTGGCGACGGCACGAGGCGGAGCTGAACGGATTTCCGCAGTTCACGACGGCAATCGAGGGACAGCGGGTGCATTTCCTGCACGTCCGCTCGCCGGAGCCGGGCGCGCTGCCTTTGGTCCTCACGCACGGCTGGCCGGGTTCGGTGGCCGAGTTCACGCAGCTCATCGGGCCACTGACCGACCCGCGCGCACACGGCGGCGACCCGGCGGACGCCTTCCACCTCGTCGTCCCGTCGATCCCGGGGTTCGGCTTCTCCGGGCCGACGCACGAGGCCGGCTGGGACGCCTCCAGGGTCGCGCGCGCCTGGACGGAGCTGATGCACCGCCTCGGCTACGAGCGGTTCGGCGCGCAGGGCGGCGACTTCGGCTCGGTCATCTCGCCCGAGCTGGGCAGGGCGGCGCCGGACCGGGTCGTCGGCGTGCACGTCAACGCCCTCGTCACGCCACCGTCCGGCGACCCGGACGAGCTGGACGGGCTCAGCGGCGCCGACCGGGAGCGGCTGACCGGGCTGACGCGGTGGCACGAGCAGCTGTCGGGCTACGCCGTGGTCCAGAGCACCCGTCCGCAGACGCTGGCGTACGCGCTGGCCGACTCCCCCGCGGGACAGCTCGCCTGGTACGCCGACTGGTTCGCGGGCCACGGCGACAAGGTGGGCGCGCTCGATCGCGACGCGATCCTGACGAACGTCCAGATCCACTGGCTGACCGGGACCGCGGGATCGGCCGCGCGCTTCTACCGGGAGAACGCCTCCGCCTGGGGGAAGGAGCGGGAGCGGTCGCCGGTCCCGGTCGGCGTGGCCGTCTTCGCGGGCGACTCCACCATCCGGCGGTTCGCCGAGCGGGAGCACCGGGTCGTGCGGTGGACGGAGTTCGGCTCGGGCGGTCACTTCGCGGCGATGGAGGTGCCGGACCTGCTGGCGGACGACGTGCGCGCGTTCTTCCGCGACCTCCGCTAATATATACCCGAGTGTGCATATGAATGGCCGGTTATGATGATGGCATGTCTTCCGCGTTCACGGTGCTCGCCGAGCCGACCCGCCGCCGCATCCTGGACCTCCTTTTGGAGCGGCCGCGTCCGGTGGGGGAACTCGTGGAGCAGCTCGGGCTCACGCAGCCCGGCACGTCCAAGCATCTGAAGGTCCTGCGCGACGCCGGGCTCGTGCGGGCCCGCCAGGACGCGCAGAGGCGGGTGTACGAGGTGCGCCTAGAGCCGCTCGCCGAGGTTGACTCCTGGCTCGCCCCCTACCGGCGCGCCTGGTCCACGCGGCTGGACGCGCTGGAAAGGCATCTGGACGCCGATCCCCCCGGCCCGCGCCGGGAGCCGTGACGGCCCACGAACGTGGCCCGGCCGGTGGTGCAAATCACCCGCCATCCCGGCCCGGGGCGGGAAAGTCCGGCCCCCTTCTGGTGTTAGGGCAGATGAGCATCACGGGCCCCGGCGAGGACGGGCCCGGCAGACCGGAAGGGAGGCCCCCAGTGACCACGGTTTGGACAGCACTGGTGATCGAGACCGGCGCCGCACTGGCGATCGCGACCTCGCTGGTGGGCTGGTCCCGCCGGCACTTCGCCCGCCGCTGACCCTGGCCATCGCCGAGCGGCGTCGGACGGATCCGCGTCTCAGCGCACCGCCCCGGAACCCACGGGTTCCGGGGCGTTCTCGTCCCCGGCCCGCTCGATCGGGACGCCCGCCGTCTCCGGGATCCTGATGATCGGCACCAGCGCCACCAGCCCGGCGAGCATCAGGTAGTACGCCGGGACGTAGTTGGTCCCGGTCACCTTGATCAGCGAGCCGACCAGCACCGCCGCCGTCCCGCCGAACAGCGATGTGGAGACGTTGTAGCCGATCGCGAACGCCCCGTACCGCACCTTCGTCGGGAACATCGCCGGGAACGTCGCCCCGACCACCGCCAGCATCAGCACCAGCAGCCCGCCGATGATCGCGTAGCCGAGCGCGACGCCGGCCGGGTGATCGGTCTGCATCAGCGCGAACGCCGGCCAGGCCAGCACGATGTAGCCCACCGCCGCGCTGACCAGCAGCGGCTTGCGGCCGATCCGGTCCGACAGCGCGCCGAGCGGGACGATCGCCGTGATCATCGCCAGCTCCACCCCGATGGTGATGAGCTGCGACGTCACATCGCCCATCTCAAGGTTGTCGGTGAGGTAGGACGGCATGAACGTCAGCAGCGTGTAGTCCGCGACGTTCAGCAGGAAGACGATCCCGATCAGCATGAGGATCATCCGCCAGTTGTGTTCCAGCGTCTCCCTGAGCGGCGAACGCGCCTTCTTGCCCTCCTCCTCCATGTGCTGGAAGGCGGGGGTGTCCTCGATGCGCGTCCGCACGTACAGGCCGACGAGCCCGAGCGGGAGCGCGAGCAGGAACGGCAGCCGCCAGCCCCAGTCGTGCATCCGGTCCTCGCCGAGCCCCACGTTCGTCAGCAGCACCAGGCCCGCACCCATGATGTAGCCGGTCAGCGTGCCGAGCTCCAGGAAGCTGCCGAAGAACCCGCGCCGGTTCGTCGGCGCGTACTCGGCGATCATCGTCGCGGCGCCGCCGTACTCGCCGCCCGTCGAGAAGCCCTGGACGAGCCGCACCGCGAGCAGCAGCAGCGGCGCGGCGAGGCCGATCGTGTGGTAGCCCGGCAGGATCCCGATCGCGAACGTGGAGCCCGACATCAGGATGATCGTCGTGGCCAGCACCCGCTTGCGGCCCAGCCTGTCGCCCATGGGGCCGAAGAACATGCCGCCGAACGGACGGGCGAGGAACGCCGCCGCGATCAGCGCGAACGAGCGGAGCGTGGCGCTGCCCGACTCGCCGGACGGAAAGAACACCGTGCCGATGACCGAGGTCATCACCCCGGCGCTGAACACGCCGAAGTCGAACCACTCGATACAGTTGCCCATCGCGGACGCGAGCACGGCCTTGCGGACGGCCGGCTGGTCCACCTGCCTGTCCTGCGCTACGCGCGCCCCCGCCCCCGCCGGGCCGCGTCCCCGGCCGGGCGCGTCCGGCCCGGGATCGGAGTCTGCGTTCATCGACACCTCCCGGGCTACCCTCTGCCCGAAGACCGGCGAAGCTAACGCCGGGTCACCACGGCCGGTCCCCCAGGGTCACGCCCCCGTCACGCTCCGACCGCGGCGGCGTCCCACCTGCGGCCATACCCCCTAGCCCTTGCGCCGGTTCTTCGCGGTGTCCTCGGAGTCCTCGTCGAAGAGGTCGTCCGGCAACTCGGGGATCTCGGGGAGGTGCGCGGTGCGCTGCGGGTCGTCCTCGACGAGCTCCTCGTCCTCGGGGATGGCGACGAGCGCCTGCGTCTCCTGCGCCTCACGCGTGATCACGCCGCTGGCGAGGACGGTGTTGCGGTGCCGGAGGGCGCCGTTCTCGCGGAGGAGGTCGTCGACGTCGGCGCGAACGCGGCCCACGCGCTTGCTCATCCGCACGTGGACCAGGAAGCCGCCGGCCGCGACGCCGAGCACGAACCCGGCGACCGGGAGGCCGACGACGGGCGGGGCGAGCGAGGCCACCAGCGCCACCACCACCAGGGTGACGACCACCGCAAGCGCGCGGAAGTGCTTCTCCATCCAGTCCAGGACGGTGTTGACGCGCTTGGGAATCCTCACTCGTCTTCTCCTCCGCTTCGCTCACGCCGGGGACATCTGCCGACAACGACCGGGCCGGGGCGCCGTGTTCCAGCGGCGCTCCGGTGGCACCGTGTTCCAGCGACACCGTGTTGTTCCGGCGGCACCGTGTTGCGGCGGCACCGCGGGCCGGCCGCGTGCCGGGCTCCGCACGCCCGCGCGGCCGGGAGCTCGTCGCGCCCGCCGTGCCGGGGCTCGCGCCGCTCGCGCGCCGCCCCGCCCCCGCGCCGCTTCACCGCCGAGAGGCCGCTGGAAACCCTAACAGGATGTGACGGGGAAGCCGAAGCGCCACCCGTTCCGATCACGCCGCGTGCCGGACGACGTGCCGCCATGCGCCATGCCGGGATGCGAGCACCGCCCGCCGCCGAATATCGTCACTGGATATGAGCGAACACTTTGACGTCGTGGTCCTGGGCGCCGGCCCGGGTGGATATGTCGCCGCGATCCGGTCGGCGCAGCTCGGGCTGAAGACGGCGATCATCGAGGAGCGGTACTGGGGCGGCGTCTGCCTGAACGTCGGCTGCATCCCCTCGAAGGCGCTGCTGCGCAACGCCGAGCTGGCGCACATCTTCACCCAGGAGCGGAAGACCTACGGGATCAAGGTCGAGGGCGAGGTCACCTTCGACTACGGGGAGGCGTACCGGCGCAGCCGCGAGGTGTCGGAGAAGCTCGTCAAGGGCGTCCAGTTCCTGATGAAGAAGAACAAGATCACCTCGTACGACGGGCGCGGCACGTTCACCGACGCGAACACCCTGCGGGTCGCCAGGAGCGACGGGTCCGGCGAGACGGTGACGTTCGGCCACTGCATCATCGCGGCGGGCGCCCACACCAAGCTACTGCCGGGCACGTCGCTGTCCGATCGCGTCGTGACCTACGAGGAGCAGATCCTCAGCTCCGAACTGCCGGAGAGCATCGTCATCGCGGGCGCCGGGGCGATCGGCGTGGAGTTCGCCTACGTCCTGCACAACTACGGCGTGAAGGTGACGATCGTCGAGTTCCTCGACCGGATGGTCCCGAACGAGGACGCCGACGTGTCCAAGGAGCTGGCCAAGCGCTACCGCAAGCTCGGCGTGGACGTGCTGACCTCCACCCGCGTGGACGCGATCGACGACTCGGGCGACAAGGTCAAGGTCACCGTTACCGGCAAGGACGGCGGCCAGAAGGTCATCGAGGCCGACAAGGTCCTCCAGGCGATCGGGTTCCAGCCGAACGTGGAGGGCTACGGCCTGGAGCGGACGGGCGTCCGGCTGACCGAGCGCGGCGCCATCGACGTGGACGGCCGCTGCCGCACGTCCGTCCCGCACATCTTCGCGATCGGCGACGTGACCGCGAAGCTGATGCTGGCGCACGCCGCCGAGGCCATGGGGATCGTCGCGGCGGAGACCATCGCCGACGCCGAGACGATGGAGCTCGACTACGTGATGATCCCCCGCGCGACCTACTGCCAGCCGCAGGTCGCGAGCTTCGGGTGGACGGAGGCGCAGGCGAAGGAGCAGGGGTTCGACGTCAAGACCGCCAAGTTCCCCTACAGCGCCAACGGCAAGGCGCTCGGCATGGGCGAGGGCGACGGCTTCGTCAAGGTGATCAGCGACGCCAAGTACGGCGAGATCCTCGGCGCGCACCTGATCGGCCCCGAGGTCACCGAGCTGCTGCCGCAGCTGACGCTGGCCCAGCAGTGGGACCTGACCGTCCACGAGGTCGCGCGCAACGTCCACGCGCACCCGACGCTGGGCGAGGCCGTCAAGGAGGCCGTCCACGGCCTCGCCGGCCACATGATCAACCTGTAGGCGGCGCCGTGGCGTGTTCGCCGCCCGGCGAACACGCCACGCCCCGGGAACCGCCCGCGCGGGCGGCGCAATGAATCACCGTTGACGGGACAAAACAAGCAACGTCCCACCAGGTCAGCGCAAGATCGGCGCATTGGAATGCGAGCGCCGGGTTCCTAGGCTTTCGATCAGCCGAGTCCCCCCGCGCAAGCCTTCTGGAGAGCCGCATGACCGTCCTGCCGGCAACGGAGCCGAGCACCGTCCCCGCGCGGACCGCGCTGCGGCGGCACTACCTGATGTGCCGCCCGGCGCACTTCGCCGTCACCTACACGATCAACCCGTGGATGGACCCGGCGGCGGGCGCCGACGCGGGCCGGGCGGTCGAGCAGTGGGAGGCGCTGCGCGCCGCCTACCTCGCGCTCGGGCACGAGGTGAGCCTGATCGACCCGGTCGAGGGGCTGCCCGACATGGTGTTCGCGGCCAACGGCGCGCTGGTGGTCGGTGGCCGGGTGTACACGGCGCGGTTCACGCACGCCGAGCGCCGCGCCGAGGGTCCCGCGTACGCCGCGTGGCTGCGGGCCAACGGATTCCCGGACGTGCTGGACGCCGAGCACACCAACGAGGGCGAGGGCGACTTCCTCACCCTCGACGACGTGATCCTTGCCGGGACGGGCTTCCGCACCGACATGGCGGCCCACCAGGAGGCGCAGGAGTTCCTCGGGCGCCCGGTCGTGACGCTGCGCCTGGTCGACCCGCGCTTCTACCACCTGGACACGGCGCTGTTCCCGCTCGGCGGCCGGAACGTGGCCTACTACCCGGGCGCGTTCTCGCCGGGCAGCCGCGCCGTCCTGGAGCGGCTCTTCCCGGACGCGGTCCGCGCGGGTGAGCGGGACGCGGCGGTGCTCGGCCTGAACGCCGTCTGCGACGGGCGCAACGTCGTCCTCAACGCCGAGGCGGCGGACCTGATCGGGACGCTGCGCGAGCACGGGTACGAGCCGTTCCCCGTGGACCTGTCCGAGCTCCGCAAGGCCGGCGGCGGCCCCAAGTGCTGCACCCTGGAACTGCGCTGTGTTTAGTCAATCCCGGCCCAGGGCCGCTCGCCTGGCGGCTCGCAGCCCTGACCGTGCTTGGGCGAGCGCGGAATCGCTTCGCGATCTTCCCGGTGGGGCTCGCCTTCGGCTTCGCCCCACCGGTCAGGTAGCGCGCTCGCGCCACAGTTGAGCCCATTTTGAAACGGACCCTCGCGTTCGCCTCGGAGCGGCATGACGTAAGACGAAGGGAACGGGGGCTGCCGGTCCCTTTCTGTTCGCGCTCGCGGGCTTAGTCGGCCGACGCTGTTCCGGTCCTTTGGGCGGTCTGCACGGAATGCCTCTTTAGGTCACCCTCGCAAGCGGACGGCGACCCGGCTCTTAAGGTGGCGGACATGGGGCGGGACGAGCGGGACGCGCGGCGTCGGCGGGACGAGATCCGATGGCGGGACGAGCGGGCGGCGCTTAACTCCGGCCGTGCCCGGCTGGGCCGGATCGCGAGCGGCCTGTACCCCGGTGCCCCGCGCGTCGCCGGGACCGCGCTGCTGTGCCGCCCGGAGTGGATCCCGCCGGAGCCGATCCCGCTGGAGTCCATGCGGCTGGAGTGGGACCCGCGTCCGGCCCCGCCCGCCGTCGCCGACCCGTCCGACGGGCTGCCCGAGGGGCATCGCACGTACGCCGGGGCCATGGCGGCCCTCGCCCCGCCCGCGACCTTCGAGGACCGGCCGAGCTACCGGCTGCTCGACGCCGCCCCGCCCGTCCTGCGCTTCGGCCCCGGCCGGTACTTCGACGGCGTGAACGTCGGCGAGGCGGTGGCCCACGAGCTGGCCGCCCGGGAGGCCGCCGAGGCACGCGGGTTGCCGCTGCGCGAGCGCGTCGGGGACCCCTGCGACCTCTCCCGCCGGACGGCGCTGAACGCGATCACGACGCTGACGGTGACCACGTCCGGCTCGTACGTCCTGCACTGGCGCGATCCGGCGAAAGTCGCCCACGCGGGCGGGCTCTACCAGGTGATGCCCGTGGGCGTGTTCCAGCCGCTGGGCGACGAACGCCGCGACCTGGACCTATGGCGGTGCATGGTCCGCGAATACGCCGAGGAGCTGCTCGGAGGGGACGAGGACTACGGCGAGGGCTTCGTCCAGGACGATTGGACGTTCCACCGCGTCCTGACCGAGGCCCGGGAGAAGGGCGCCGCGCGGGCCCGCTTCCTCGGGCTCGGCGTGGACCCGCTCAGCTTCGCGCTCGACCTGCTGACGGTGGTGGTCGTCGAGGACGCGGCGTTCGGCGACCTGTTCGGCGGGCTCGTCGCGGTCAACGACGAGGGCGAGGTGGCGATGGCGCCCTTCGACGGGACGGTGCCCGAGCCGATGCAGCCGGCCGGCGCCGCCGCGCTGGAGCTGGCGTGGCGGCACCGGAGGACGCTCGGGATCACTCCTCCCCAAGGGGCGCCTCGGCGAGGGCCTTGAGCTCGTCCAGCGCGTCCACGAGGTGGTCGACGATCTCCGACGGGTCGGGGACGAGGTCGCGGCAGGCGACGATGCCGACGTCCACCTTCCCGTCGTAGGAGAAGACGGTGATGTTGAGGCCGCCGCTGACGTCGGTGACCACCGAGATCGGGTAGTAGCCGAGCAGCCGGGCCCCGCCGAGGTAGAGCGGGAACCCCGGGCCCGGCACGTTCGAGATGATCAGGTTGACCGGGCGCAGCGCGATGGCCGGCGCCGCGTGCATCGCCAGGCGGGTGACGGGCCCGGCGATGGGCGCGGGGACGAGCCCGCTCATCTCCTGCACCCAGCTTCCCGAGGACGCGGCGAACCGCCGCTTGACCAGGTCCATGTCGCGCCGGACGGCGGCGTAGCGCTCGGCCGGGCCGGGCAGGTGGACCGCCAGCGGCGCCGTCATGATCGACACCTGGTTGCCGGCGTCGCCGCCGTCCGCGCCGGGGCGGCGCAGCGACACCGGGATGCCCGCGACGAGCGGACGGTCCGGCAGCTCGCCGCGCTTGTCGAGCCACTGCCGCAGCGCCGTCGCGCACAGCGCCATGACCACGTCGTTGACGCTGCCGCCCAGGCCCGTCCTGATCCGCTTGATCTCCTCCAGCGGCAGCTCGCCGCAGGCGACCGCGCGGCGCCGGCCGATCGGCAGGTTGAACGGGGTGGGCGGCGCGCTGATCCGCGGCGCCCTCGGCACCTCCTCGCGGCGGAGGGCGCCCTGCATGACCGACGACACCAGGCCGACGCCCGGGATGGACGAGACGCCCGGGATCTCGTCCAGGTACGGGGCGGTGCGCGCCATCGACAGGGCCGTGCGGAGCGGATGCAGCGCGGCTTTCAGCAGCCCGGTGCCCAGCATGTTGACCGTTCCAGGGGCGCGCGCGGGAGCGGCATCGTCGGCGGGCAGGTCGCGCGGTTCGGGCGACAGGTCCAGCAGGGCGGCGAGCGTCTCGGCGGCCATCACCCCGTCGATGGCGGCGTGGTGCACCTTCACGTACACCCCGGTGCGGCCGCCCTCCAGCCCCTGGATGACGACCAGCTCCCAGAGCGGGCGCGACCGGTCGAGGGGCTGCTCGTGCAGCATCGCGACCGTGTCGGCGAGTTGCCGGTCGTCCCCCGGGGCCGGAAGCCCGATCTCGGAGATGTGGCGTGCGGGGTCGAAGTCCGGATCGTCCTCCCAGTAGGGGCGGTCGAGGCCCAGCGGCACCTGGACGAGCCGCTGCCGGAGCGGCCGGGCGGCCAGATGGGCGCGGGTGCGGACGAGTTCGGTCATCGACGCGACGGTGAGCCGTCCGCCGGGGCAGGAGGCGGCGTCGAGGACGCCGAGGCCAGCGATGTGCGCGTGCGTGGTCCCGGTCTCGGCGTTGAGGAAGGTGGCGTCCACGGTGGTCAGCTGGCTCATGCTCTCGTCCGTCCGCTCGTCCTGCGCCTGCCTTGTCCCTCTAGGAGGTATGCGGTCCGGAGCTATAGGTCAACGAGGGACGTAAGGAAGTAACGCCGACTTAACGGGGCGTTTCGCCTGGTTCATCTGCCGATTTCGGAGGATGGCTCCGCGCTCAGCCCGTAGGGTGGTGCGCCATGACGGGACGACCACTCGCGGAGATCGTCGAGACGGGATGGGCGGCCGCGCTGCAGCCGGTCGCCGGGACGATCGCGGCCGCGGGCGACTGGCTGCGCGCCGAGGTCGCCGCCGGGCGCCGCTACCTGCCCGCGGGCGAGCACATCCTGCGCGCCTTCACCCAGCCCTTCGACGAGGTCCGCGTCCTGATCGTCGGGCAGGACCCCTACCCGACGCCCGGGCACGCGGTCGGCCTCAGCTTCTCGGTCGCGCCCGGCGTCCGCCCGCTGCCCGCCAGCCTGATCAACATCTTCCGCGAGTACTCCAGCGACCTCGGGCACCCGGAGCCGTCCAGCGGCGACCTCACCCCGTGGACCGAGCAGGGCGTCCTGCTGCTCAACAGGGCGCTGACCGTGATGCCCGGCAAGCCCGGCTCGCACCGCGACAAGGGCTGGGAAGAGGTCACCGAGTGCGCCATCCGCGCCCTCGTCGGGCGGAACCGCCCCCTGGTCGCCATCCTGTGGGGACGCGACGCGCGCAACCTGCGGCCGATGCTCGGCAACGTCCCGTGCATCGAGTCCCCGCATCCGAGCCCGCGGTCGGCCGACGGAGGGTTCTTCGGCTCCCGCCCGTTCAGCCGCGCCAACCAGCTCCTCGAACAGCAAGGCGCGGCGCCGGTCGAATGGAAGCTGCCTTAGTCTCCCGGTCTCAGCCTTCGGGGAGGCGGCGGAGGAGGGCGGCGAACTCGCCGGAGCCCTCGCCGTCCGACGCGGCGGCGAGCGGGGTGAGGCGGCGCTCGCCGTGGCTCCAGTACACGCCGCCCGCGCACGGGTCGTCCGCGACGGCGTGCATCTCCCGGACGACGTCGGCGAACACGGGGAGCACCTCCCGCACGGCGGCCGAGGTGATCGGGTAGAGCAGCAGCGTGCTGTGGCACGGGACGCCGACGAGGGCGCCGTGCCGGTTCGGGCCGGGGAGGAACTGGTCGACCTCGCTGAGCAGCGCCGACACGTACCGGCTGCCCGGCTTGGTCACGACGCGGACGTTGCGGCCCGGCAGCAGCGGCTGGTCGCGGACGGCCACGTCGGCGAGCTCGCGGTCATGGGTGTTCGTCATCACATAGCCGAGCTTGCGCAGGCCGAGGAGCCCGGCGCGGGCCTTGGTCAGCGGGCCGCCGTAGCGCGGGTGCTCGATCATCACCATCGCGTCGAAGTGGTCGCCGGCGGGCACCACGACGAGGCCCTCCCGGTCGCGGGGGGCCAGCTTCGGCACGATCCTCAGCCGCAGCAGCTCGCGGACGTCGCCGAACAGCTCCATCTCGCCGACGGCGAGGAACGCCCGGTCGCCGATCTCGCGGACCCACTCGTCCACGACGCGGGGCCAGTCCGCGCGCGGCTCGCGGGCGCATCGCTCCAGCACCGTCCAGCTTGAGGCCCTCGCCTCGGACCGTCCAACGGGCAGCACCACCTCGGAGGTTCCCGAGTCGAACCAGGCGCTGGGCGCCAGCGCGGGCAGCACATCGCGGATGAGCGCGTGCACGTCCGCCGCCGCGTCCAACGGTTCCATGTTGCTCATCCCCTTTCGCCGATCACGTCACAACCCAACCTTCTCAGAGTTCCGGCCGGTTGTGTGATCCATCGGGATCCTGCACCCCGGTCGCTGATCATGGAACGCTCAAGTACGGTGCATGCATGTCCGAACGCGTTTACCCGCCGGTGATCAAGGCGGCTCTCGTCGTCTTCAAGAGCCTGAACATGAAGTTCCGCCTGGAGGGGACCGAGCAGATCCCCCGCACCGGCGGCGCGGTGCTGGTCAGCAACCATGTCAGCTACCTCGACTTCATCTTCGCGGGGCTGGCCGCGCACCCGGCCGGGCGGCTCGTGCGGTTCATGGCCAAGAAGGAGATCTTCGACAACCGGTTCGCCGGGCCGCTGATGCGCGGGATGCACCACATCCCGGTCGACCGCGAGGCGGGCGCCTCGTCCTACGCGGCGGCGCTGAAGGCGCTCAAGAGCGGCGAGATCATCGGGGTGTTCGCCGAGGCGACGATCAGCCGCTCGTTCACGGTGAAGGACATCAAGAGCGGCGCGGTGCGGATGGCCGTCGCGTCCAAGGTGCCGCTGATCCCCGTCGCGATCTGGGGCCCGCAGCGGATGTGGACCAAGGGCCACAAGCGCCGCCTGCTCCAGCGCAACATCCCGGTGACGATCCTCGTCGGCGAACCCATGCACCCCAAGCGCGGCGACGACTACGACCAGGTCACCGCGGACCTGCGGGCGCGGATCTCGGAGCTGCTGGAACGGGCGCAGCGCGAGTACCCGGAGGTCCCGCGCTCGGGCGAGACGTGGTGGCAGCCCGCCTACCTCGGCGGCTCGGCGCCGACGCCGGGCGAGGCGGAGAAGCTCGACCTGAAGGAGGCCGAGGCCCGCAAGGCAGCCCAGGAGGCCCCCGAGACGAGCGCCCCGGGCGACAAGCGCGAGGCCGAGGGCGGGAC
>NZ_SMKU01000738.1 GCF_004349215.1 Actinomadura rubrisoli
CGCGCCAGCAGCACCACCGCGTCCCCCCGCGCGTTCGCCGCGCGGGGGGACGCGGTGGTGCTGCTGGCGCGCGGCCGGGCGGGGCTGGACGCCGCGGCCGCCGAGGTGCGGGATCTGGGCGCGGCGGCGCTGCCGGTGGTCGCCGACGTGTCGGACTTCCGGCAGGTGCAGGCCGCGGCCGAGCGCGCCGAGGCCGAGCTGGGTCCGATCGGGGTGTGGGTGAACAACGCGTTCTCCACCGCGTTCGGGGAGTGCCGCCAGGTGGCGCCCGCCGAGTACCGGCGCGTCATCGAGGTGTGCTATCTGGGCGCGGTGCACGGTACGCGGGTGGCGCTGGACCGGATGGTGCCGCGTGGCCGTGGTGTGATCGTGCAGGTGGGGTCGGCGCTGGGGTACCGGGCGGTGCCGTTGCAGTCGGCGTACTGCGCGGCCAAGCATGCCATCCGGGGGTTCACCGAGTCGGTGCGGTGCGAGCTGCTGCATGACGGCAGCGGTGTGGCGATCACGATGGTGCAGTTGCCCGCGGTGAACACCCCGCAGTTCGACTGGGTGCTGTCGCGGCTGCGGCGCCGCGCGCGGCCCGTCCCGCCGATCTACCAGCCGGAGGTCGCCGCGCAGGGGGTGCTGCTGGCCGCCGACCGTCCGCGGCGCAAGGAGTACTGGGTGGGCGGGTCGACGGTGGCGACGTTGCTGGCGCAGCGGGCCGCGCCGGCGCTGCTGGACCGTTACCTGGCGCGGACGGGGTTCTCCTCGCAGCAGACCGGGTCGCGGGAGGATCCGCTGCGTCCGGCGAATCTGTGGCATCCGGTGGACGATGAGGACGACCACGGTGCGCATGGCCGGTTCGATGGCGTCGCCAAGCGCCGCAGCCTGCTGCTGCGTGCCCGGGTGTTGCTCACCGGCCGCGCCTCCCCCGCGCGTCCCCCGGCCGGTGACCACGGGGCGTCGCGTGCCGGGCGCCCCGGCACCTGACCCCGGGGCGCGGTGAGTGGGGTGCGGGG
>NZ_SMKU01000739.1 GCF_004349215.1 Actinomadura rubrisoli
CTAGGCGGTGTCTGATAAATGATCGTGTTGCGGGTGCTGGTCCGGTTGGATGATCGTCTGTGGTGCGTGGTGGTGAGTTGACTGATCGGGCGTGGGCGCAGCTTGAGCCGTTGCTACCCGCTGCCGGTGGGCAGGGCCGCCGGTGGCGGGATCACCGGCAGGTGATCAACGGGATCCTGTGGCGGTTGCGGACCGGTTCTCCGTGGCGGGATGTGCCGGAACGGTACGGCCCCTGGCAGACCTGCTATGAGCGGTTCAAACGCTGGGACCAGGACGGCACCTGGGAACGCCTGCTGGAACACATGCAGGTCAAGGATGACGCGCTGGCGGTCTTGGACCTGGACGTGGTCGCCATCGACTCCTCGATCGCCCGCGCTCACCAGCATGCCGCCGGGGCGCGGAGAGAGGGGGCCCGACCAGGGGACGATCGAACACGATGAGCCCAATGAGCACGGTGATCACCAAAGCGGGCAGTCGGCCCAGGCGCTGGGGCGTTCGCGCGGCGGGTTCACCACCAAGATGCACCTTGTCGTGGACGGTCGCGGCCTGCCGCTGGTGGTGCACCTCACCGCCGGCAACGTCAACGACTCGGTGGTGTTCGAGGAGGTCGTCGAGCAGATCCGCATCGCCCGCCCAGCCGGCGGGCGGCCCCGGACCCGGCCGGGCCGTGTGTTGGGTGACAAGGGCTACTCGGTTCAGCGGATCCGCGGCTACCTGCACCGCCGCGGCATCGGCTGCGTGATCCCCGAACGCGCCGACCAGATCGCCAACCGCCGGCGCAGAGGCCGCCGTGGCGGACGGCCACCGGCCTTCGACACGACCCTGTACAAGCGCCGCAACCTGGTCGAACGCTGCTTCTCAAAACTCAAGCAGTTCCGCGCCATCGCCGCACGGTACGACAAACTGGCCAGCCGCTACCGCAGCGGCCTGCTACTGGCCAGCCTCATCCTCTGGCTCCGCCACCACGAGTTGTCAGACACCACCTAG
>NZ_SMKU01000740.1 GCF_004349215.1 Actinomadura rubrisoli
CGGCGGTGTTCGAAGAGTGTGAGGACGTGGGCGGCGCGTACGAGGTCACCGATTCTGCTGGGGCTGAGAGTGGTGTGTTTGAGTGCGGTCCAGCGTTCGGTCAGCAGCGCGAAGCCGCGTTCGCCGCGGCAGCGCAGGAAGCGCTGGAGGCGGTCGCGACAGCGGTTGTCGAGGGTGGGGATGTTGCCGCCGGTGGGTGGTGCGAACGGGACGATGACGCCGTGGCCTGCGCCTTGGTAGCCCGAGTCGGCCAGAACCGGCAGTTCACCGGTGTGTGGGTACACGGCGGGCAGAACGTGGACGCGGGCGGCCTCCAGGTCGTGGATGTGGCCGGGTTCGACGTCGCTGGTGAAGATCGGGAATCCGCTCGGGTCGCACAGGGCCTGGACGTTGCCGCCGAAATCGTTGGTCTTTCCCGAGTACCAGGCGTCGATCATTTCGCCTTTCACGCTAGGGGTCTTGATGCGGCAGCGGTCGGTGGCGAAGATCTTGCCGTCCAGTTCCAGGTGGCTCAGTCCGCCGGCCGGCGCGTCGTGGAGCGCCTGGTGCAGGCCCGGGGCGCGGGCGGCCAGGACATCGATGCCCTCGTGCAGGTACCGGTAGGCGGTCGATTGGGAGATCCCGAACGCGGCGCCGTGCCGGGTGATGTTCGGCTTGTCACGGAACCAGACGATCACGAACAGGGCTTGAACCCAGCAGGTCAGAGCCCGTGTGCCTGTGCGGGTGCCGCATGCCTTGCGTTCGGCGCGCAGTAGCCCGGCAACGAAGCGGATCAGTTCGCGGGAGACGTCGAGCATGGCAGGATAGGCGACCAACGTGGAGCCTCCGGTAGCGGACGAGGACTTGTGGTGAGACCTCTTCTACCGGGGCTCCACGTCCCGTTTCCGGGCCCGGCGATCTGTCCGCGAGTCTCCCCTTGCGCTACCGATCATGCCCGGGAATGCCCTACTACCCGAATCAATCTTGCAGGGAAAACCTCA
>NZ_SMKU01000741.1 GCF_004349215.1 Actinomadura rubrisoli
CGACGCGTCCGGGGGGCGTGGGGGCTTGGCTGGGGTGCATCCCTACGCGCTGCAGCGTCCGTTGGAGGAGCGGCCTGTGTGGAAGCTGCGCAGGACGCCGCCGCGGCACGCCGGGCGGCCGCATGCCTCGCCGCGGCAGGACTACGAACGAGGGGGTGTCTGACATGGAGCGGCGTCTTGGCAAGATCGTAACGACCGTACTGGTGCTCGGCCTGGCGGGCGGCGGCACCTATGCCTACCGCGTGTACTCCGGCCAGGGCTCCGGCATGCCGGACGTGAACGCCGTGTCACCGGAGTCCGCGCGGCAGCAGTCGACGCTGGTCGACCAGGAGGATCTGCGGGTCATGCAGATCCGCGCCAAGCAGGAGTCCGATCTCGCGGGCGGCGGTGCGGAGGCCGCCGCCGCGCGCGTCCCGCGCCTGCTCACCTCCGCCAACGGCCGGACGCTGATGCTGCCGCAGCGCCGCCGTCCCTACTACGTCGCGGAACTGGCCAAGCTGGCCGGGCAGGACTTCCAGCGCCAGGCGGACGGCTCGTACCTGCTCGGCGTCAACCTCGTGGTCGCCGCCGGGGGGAAGCTGATCCTGCAGAGCTCCACCGGGCCGCTCACGATCCGGATGCGCAGCGTCCCCGGCGCGTTCACCTCGATCGTCAGCGCCGGGGGCATGGTGCGGTTCAACGGTTCGGCGCAGAACCCGGTCCGCGTCACGAGCTGGAATGACGACACGCGCAGGCCCGACACGCAGGTGGCCGACGGACGCGCCTACATCCGCGCGATCGGCGGTGAGTTCAGCATGAAGTACACGCAGGTCTCCGACCTCGGCTTCTGGAGCGGACGGACGGGCGGGGTCGCGCTGACCGGCTCAGACCGTCCCGACTCGTCCGCCGAGGCGACCGCGGCGGGTCCGGGGGGCGCGGTGCTTCTGCCGGGCGGCGGACGGGAGACGACCCGGGGCGGCCGGGAGGAGGTCGAGGTC
>NZ_SMKU01000742.1 GCF_004349215.1 Actinomadura rubrisoli
CCCGCAGTCGTCCACCCTCGCGGCGGTCTTCTCCGGGGTGGAGCGCAAGGGACGCTGGCTGGTCGAGGAGCACACCAACATCGCCTGCCTGTTCGGCGGCGCGGAGCTGGACTTCCGGCAGGCCGTCCTCAGCCGGAGGGAGGTGACGGTCAACATCAGCTGCCTCTTCGGCGGCGTGGAGATCATCGTCCCGCCCGGCGTGCGTGTCATGCCGTCCATGTTCGCGATCTTCGCGGGCTCCGACTGCCCGGAGGACGACACCGTCGACCCCGACGCCCCCGTCATCCGCCTGACGGGCATGCTCCTCTTCGGAGGCGTCTCGGTCACCCGCCGCGCGGTGGACGAGCGGTACAGGCGCGGCGACCGGCACCACAGAATCCACGAGGCGCACAGGCGGCGCGAAGAGAAGCTCGACCGCCGCCAGGGACGCCGCGAGGAATCCCTCCGCCGCCGCGACGAACGCCGCGACCGCCTACGCGAACTACGCGCCGAACGCCACCGCAACCACTAACACCGGTCACCCCAAGCACAAAGGCGAACCCTCACACACGTGAGCCACCTTGCAATGCGGGCCACCCGCACGCGCCGAGGCGACCCCACATGCGTAGGCCGGCCCCGCGTGCCCTGAGGCGGCCCCGCGCATGGCGCGGGCCCTGGGTAGGGGCTGGGCCGCGGTGGTCGGGTCAGTCTTTGGCGTGTTCGCGGTCGGGCTGGCAGACGAGGCAGGGCGTGCAGCCGCGGGCCTTCGCCTCCGCGCGGGACAGGGCCTCCAGGTCGTCGGCCTCGTCGCCGATGTCCTCGATCAGGGCGCAGTCGATGCGGTGGTAGCGCTTGGTGCCGCTGAGGATGCGGACCTGCGGGCCCTCGTCGCCCGCGGCCGCGGGCGGCTCGGGGGCGGCCTCCGGCTCGGCGGCGGGGTGCTGAAGATCGTCGGTCTCGTCCGCGTCGCGGGGACGGGGCGCGGCGGCGTCG
>NZ_SMKU01000743.1 GCF_004349215.1 Actinomadura rubrisoli
GGTGGTGACGGTCCGCGACAACGGCCCCGACGCAGGGCCGGGGCCGTTGTCGCGGACCGTCACCACCAGCGTGTCCTGCCCGTAGTCGACCTCGATGTCGACGGCCGCGCCCGGCGCGTGCCTGCGGGCGTTGGTCAGCGCCTCCTGCACGATCCGGTACGCGGTCAGCTCCACGCCCGGGTCCAGGGCGGCGACCCGGCCCCGGACGATCAGCCGGGTCCCGGCGCCGGAGGAGTCGCGCATCTCGTCGATCAGGTCCAGGAGCTGCTGCAGGCCCGGCTGGGGGCGGCGGGTCGGCTCGGCGCCGGCGTCCTCGCGCAGCACGCCGAGCAGCCGGCGCATCTCGGTCAGGGCCGTGCGGGCGGTGTCGCCGATGGCCAGCAGCCGTTTCGCGCCCTCCGCCGGCATCCCCGGGGTGGCCAGCCGCGCGGTCTCGGCCTGCACGGAGATCATCGAGATGTGGTGGGCGACGACGTCGTGGAGCTCGCGGGCGATGCGGGCCCGCTCGCCGCGCGCGGTGTGCTCCAGCAGGGTGTGCTCGAACGCGCGCCGCGAGGCGTCCCGCTCGGCGGCCTCGGCGCGCCGCGCCCGGACCCGCCGCGCGGCCACCAGCGACCAGGCCGCCGCCACCGCGGCCAGCCCGGCCACGGCCGGGCCCCGGTGCAGCACCGACGCCGCCGCCCACGCCGCGCTGACCGCCGCCGCCGCGCCCACCGGACGGGCGCGCGCGAGCATCAGCGGGAGCGTCGCGCACAGGTCCAGCAAGATCGCCAGCGGGAGGACCGCGCCCGGGCCCCGGGTGCGCAGCACCGCCTCGGCCACCGCGGCGGCGCCCAGGCACGCCCCGGCGGCCGCCCACCGGCCCGGCCGGCGCGCGGCGCAACCTGCCGTCCCGGCGTCGCGCCCCACGCAGGACATTGTGGCGGGTGCGCGCGCGGCGCGGCGTCCCTCCCCCGGGGGACGCC
>NZ_SMKU01000744.1 GCF_004349215.1 Actinomadura rubrisoli
ACCCGGTTGAGGAACTCGGGCCGGAAGTGCTGCTTGAGCTCCTCGGCCACCTTGGACTTCATCCGGTCGTAGGAGCCCTGCTCGTCGTTTTGGCGCTGGAACCCCATCCCCTGACCCTTGGAGATGTCCTTGGACCCCAGGTTGGTGGTCATGATGATCACCGTGTTCTTGAAGTCCACCACCCGCCCCTGCGCATCGGTGAGGCGGCCGTCCTCCAGGATCTGCAGCAGCGAGTTGAAGATGTCGGAGTGCGCCTTCTCGATCTCATCGAACAGCACCACCGAGAACGGCTTGCGGCGCACCTTCTCGGTCAGCTGCCCACCCTCCTCATACCCGACGTAGCCGGGCGGCGACCCGAACAACCGCGACACCGTGTGCTTCTCCATGAACTCCGACATGTCCAGCTGGATCAGCGCGTCCTCGTCCCCGAACAGGAACTCCGCCAGCGTCTTGGACAGCTCGGTCTTCCCCACACCGGAGGGGCCGGCGAAGATGAACGACCCGCCCGGCCGCTTGGGGTCCTTGAGCCCGGCGCGGGTGCGGCGGATCGACTGCGACAGCGCCCGGATCGCGTCCTCCTGCCCGATCACCCGCTTGTGGAGCTCGTCCTCCATCCGCAGCAGCCGGGTCGACTCCTCCTCGGTCAGCTTGAACACCGGGATCCCGGTCGCGGTCGCCAGCACCTCGGCGATCAGCTCATCGGTGACCTCGGCGACCACATCCATGTCACCGGCCTTCCACTCCTTCTCCCGCTGCGCCTTCTGCCCCAGCAGCTGCTTTTCGGAGTCGCGGAGCGCGGCGGCCTTCTCGAAGTCCTGGGCGTCGATCGCCGATTCCTTCTCCCGGCGCACATCGGCGATCTTCTCGTCGTACTCGCGCAGGTCCGGCGGCGCGGTCATCCGCCGGATCCGCATCCGCGACCCCGCCTCATCGATCAGATCGATCGCCTTGTCCGGCA
>NZ_SMKU01000745.1 GCF_004349215.1 Actinomadura rubrisoli
GTGGTATCCGGATCCGTACGGGGGTGGGGGGCACCGCTGGTGGGACGGGACGAAGTGGACTGAGCATGTCGACTCCACGCCGTCGCGGCCGTCCGTGCAGCCGGTGGCGCCTCCGCAGGTGGGTGGCGGGCCTGTGTTGCATAAGGTGCGCTGGGGGATCGAGTTGCATGCGGATCCGCGTGCGATCACGTGGGACGGGCAGACGATCGAGCTGGCGCGGGCCGAGTTCGTCGGGTATACGGCTGTGCAGAACCGTATGCGCGGGCCACTCAATATCGGGAGTGTGCATACGTCGACGGACTACCATTTCGAGATCGGATTCTTCCCCGTCAACGAGGCGCCCGCCATCGCGTTCGAGGAGACCGGGATGCGCGCCAATAATCCGCCGGACGACTGGCAGTTCCTCGTCGATCTGGTCAAGACCTATGTGGAGCCGCGGTTACTCAGGGAGTTCCTTGCGGCGGTTCAGGCGGGGCAGACGGTGAACGTCGCGAATGTGCGGGTGAACCGGGACGGGTTCGTGGGCGGCGGCGTATCGCGCGGGTGGGATGCGGTTGCCGGAGTCACGTTCGAGAAGGGCAACTACTTCGTTCACGAGAAGGGCGGGAAGCGGGCGGTCCTTCGCGTCCCGCAGCAGAACCAGAACGTCTCGCTGCTGCCCCAGGTTTTTGACGCCCTCAAGCGTTGAGCCTACGCCTTTTCCCGCAGCCAGGGCGGAGTGTTGTCGGGCGTCCTCTGGTACGTCTGGAGTTCTTCGGCGTACGCGGTAGGCGGTGGCGGGGTGTGCCAGTTCGGCTCGGCGTTCCCGTCGTACTCGATCTGGTAGGCGAACGGGAACGTCAGGCGGAACTTCGCGCTGAACCAGGTGCCGATGTCCGGGGCGTACATGCCGGAGTGGAGGCGCGCGAACAGTTCGCCGAGGGCGGGCGGGGGTGTCCACAGGC
>NZ_SMKU01000074.1 GCF_004349215.1 Actinomadura rubrisoli
CCACCCCCACCCCGCATCAGGAGAAACGGATGCTGCCGCGGCGAACCGCCCGCGTGCTGGCCGCCGTGTTGACCGCCGTCGTGCTCGTCGGAGTGACATCGTCCTCCGGCGCGTTCGGCGCGGGTGACACGGCCGCGCGCGTGGGCCGGAACATCCCGACCCCCAAGGACTACTTCGGCTTCGCGATGGGGACCACCGGCAAGCTCGCCGGATTCGAGAAGATCAAGAACTACTTCCGGACGATCGACGACCGGTCGGACCGGGTGCGGTACCAGGTCGCCGACAAGACCACGATGGGCAACGACTACCCGGTCGTGTTCGTCAGCTCGCCCCGAAACCTGCGCGATCTCCCCCGGATCGTGCGCGACAACCAGCGGCTCGCCGAGCGCGGCGTCCCGGAGTCGGAGGCCCGCCGGCTCGCCGCGCGCAGCAAGCCCGTCTACCTCATGGAGGGCACGCTGCACTCCACGGAGGTCGGCAACACCCAGGCGCTGGTCGACATCGTCCACCGGTTCGCGACCGAGGACTCCGACTACACCCGCACCGTCCTCGACAACGCCGTCCTGATGATCATCCCGTCGGGCAACCCCGACGGCCAGCACATGGTCGTCGACCACTTCGACCGCACCGCGGGCACGGCGTACAACCGCGTCTACCCGGACCTCTACCACCGCTACATCGGGCACGACGACAACCGCGACTGGTTCATGTTCACCCAGCGGGAGACGCGCACGCGCGTGCGGCTGGAGCAGACGTACCGGCCGGTCGCGGGCCACTACATGCACCAGGCCGGGACGGGCGGGCCGCGCCTGTGGACGCCGCCCTACGACGAGCCGCTCGGCACCGGCGTGGACCCGATCACGATCCAGTCCGCCAACACCCAGGGCCAGGTCGCGGCCCGCGCCCTCACCGCCGAGAACAAGCGCGGCGTCGGGTCGGACGACGCGTACGGCATCTTCTGGAACGCCGACGTGATGGGCTTCTCGACCTTCCTCGGCACGTCGCTGTTCCTGACCGAGATCGCGAGCGCGAAGGACCTCGCGTACCCGTACAAGAGCGCGGACGGCAAGCCGCTCGGCCCGCAGGACCGCACCATCCGGATGCTCCAGCCGTACGACAGCGACACCTGGACGCTGGAGCAGATCGTCGCCTACGCGGAGACCGCCGCGTACGCGGGCATCGACAACGTCGCCAAGAACGGCACGTCGTGGCTCTACAACAACCTCTACCAGGTCTCGCGCAACGCCACGGCGCAGACGGACCTGCCGTACGCCTACGTCGTCCCGTCCGGCCAGCGCGACCCGTTCGCTGTCCTAGAGATGATGCGGACGTTCGAGTTCGGCCGCGCCGAGATCGAGCAGGCGACGGCGCCCTTCACGGCGAACGGGAAGTCCTACCCGGCGGGCTCGTACGTCCTGCGGACCCGTCAGCCGATGGGCCGCTGGATCGACCAGCTCCTCAAGACCGACGTCTATCCGGAAAAGGCCGCCCGGAAGTGCGGCGACTGCCCGCTGATCATGCCCTACAGCGAAACCACGGACAATCTCGGACTCCTTCTGGGCGTCGACGTCGACCCGGTCGCGAAACCCTTCGGCGCATCGCTCCAGCGCGTCCAGCGCGTCACCCCGGCCGACACCCGGCTGCCCGCCGTCCCCCGCGCCGCCTACCTGGTGGCTCCGGGTTCGTACGGCGTGGCGCACGTCCTGTCACAACTCCAGAAAGCGAACGTCCCGGTCTTCCGTTCCGCCAAGGAATTCACCACCGACCACGAGTTCGCGCCCGGAACCCTCGTCATTCCGCCCACTCCCACAGCACGCCAGGTCCTCCAGCAGGTCTCGGCGTCCACCGGCATCCAGGTCCACGGCACCGACACGCTGCCCAAGGTGGACGGCTTCAAGCTCAAGCCCGGAACACGCGTCGGCCTCGTCCGCGGCGCGAACAACATGCCGGGCGGCTGGATGATGTGGATGCTCGACCAGTACGGCATCAACTACAAGGTCGTGAGCGCCGACGACTACGCCGACCTCAGCAAATACGACACGATCGTCCTGTCCGACGGCGTCTCGAAGAACACCATCGTCAACGGCCTGGACCCCGCCAAGCACCCCAAGGAGTTCGCGTGGGCCCGCGGCGTCGGCGACAAGGGCTGGTCGTCCCTGGCCGATTTCGTGTCCGGCGGCGGCAACCTCGTCGCGATCGGCAGCGCCTCCGAAACGGCCCGCCAGCTCCTGAAACTGCCCATCGAGAACGCGGTCCCGTCCAGCGTCAACATTCCGGGCGCCCTGATCCGCGCGTCCTACAAGCCGGACGTCCCGGCCGCGTGGGGAATGCCGAAGGAATGGCCCGTCTGGTTCAACCGCGACGCCGCGTACCGGATCACCGGCAAGGCCGACGTCGCCTCGTCCTACCCGTCCGGCGGCGACCTCCTGGCCAGCGGCTACGCCAAGGGAACCGAGGCCCTGACCGGCCTCGCCAACGTCGCCACCTTCGACGTCGGCAAGGGCCACGCGACCCTCGCCGCCAGCGAGATCACCTTCCGCAGCTGGCCCCGCGCCACCTGGCCCATCGTCATCAACGCCATCTACCAGGGCCCCTCAACCCCAGCAACCCACCCATAACGACCCTGACACCGCGTCCGGCCCCGCCCCGCGGGGCCGGACGTCGGCCGTCGCAACGCCCTACGCCGTAGCCTAAAGAGTGTGACCAATCAGGAAGGCGCAGGGCCAATGCAAGACGGTACCGACGCCATCGGGCGCCGTATCGCCCGCGCCCGCAAACTCCGCGGTTTCACTCAGCAGCAACTCGCCCAGCGGGTCCCGTGCTCCAAGAGCCTGATCGCCCAGGTGGAGCGCGGCCACAAGCCGGCATCCTCCGCCCTGGTCGCCGGGGCGGCCCGCGCCCTGCGGGTCGGAGTGAGCGAACTGACCGGCCAGCCGTACCGGGGGCAGTCGCCGCGGGAGGACCGCGTCCACGCCACGATCCCCGACATCCGCCGGGCCCTGCTGTCGTGGGACCTGCCGAACGAAGACGTCCCGCCGCGCCCCATCAGTGAACTCGCTGCCGACGTGGCGAAGGCGTCCCGACTCGGCCGGGACGCTCTGTACGGCCGTTTGGCTGAGATCCTGCCCGGCCTGCTGGAGGAGCTGACCGCAGCAGCACACGGGACCGATGGCCCAGCTCGGGACCGGTTGTTCGCACTACTGTCGGAGACGTACACGGGCGTCACTGCGATCGCTTACGCCCTCGGCTACTTCGACCTGCGGAGTCTCGCCATGGAGCGGGTGGCGTGGGCCGCGCAGGCGTCCGCGGACCCGCTGAGGACCGCCCGTACCCAGTGGCAGCGCTCGACGCTGTTCCTGGCCAGCGCGTCCTATGACAAGGGCGCGATGCTGCTGGACCGTGTCCGCCGGGACATCGGCGAGGACATCGCCCGGATGGACGCCCCGACCCTGAGCGTGTACGGCGCCACGCACCTGCGGTCGGCGATCTTCGCGGCGCGGATGCCGAACGCCGGGACCGCGTGGGCGCACATCGGTGAGGCGCGCGAGGCCGCCCGCGTCCTCGGCTCGGACGCCAACCACTACGGCCTGGAGTTCGGGCCGTCCAACGTCGCGATCCACGAGGTCGCGGTGGCGGTGGAGATGTACGACGGCCGGGAGGCAGTGCACCGCGCGAGCCGTATCCGGTTGCCCCCGACGGTCGCCCCGGTGCGTCTCGGCCACTACTACATCGACCTGGCCCGCGGCTGCCTCTACAACGGCGACCGCGCCGGCTCGCTGGAGGCGCTGTACTCGGCCAGGCAGGTCGCTCCCCAGCAGACCCGCAACCACCCGATGGTGCGGGAGACGGTGCGGATGCTGGTCGACCTGGAGCACCGCAGGCCCCGGTCTTTGTCCGGCTTTGCGTCATGGCTGGGCATTCCGTAGACCAGCGAGTCTCACAGTTTCACCGAGGTGTGAAACTTCGCTGCGAGCAGGGCGGGCGAGCCTGTGACGCATGACGCATTCACGGCACCAGGAAGACCCCGCCATGACCGATCGCTTCGACGGGACCGAGCACCCGCACGCCTATCCGCTGCTCTACACATTGGCGAACGCGCTGGCCGCGCGCGGCTTCACCACCTCCCTGGGGGCCAGAGCTGTGACCGTGGCCCGACCGGGCGACGCGTCGCTGCGGACCCAGACGATCACCTGCAAGCCCCGGCCGATCGACGGCGACCGCCTCTGGTTTTTCGATGCGCTCGGTGAGCCGATCGCGCAGGCCGACCAGGTCATCGACGCCGCCGTGATCATCGCGGCCGACCTGACGCCCAGCGACGCGACCGCCGGAGACGACAAGTGATCGCCACCGACTACCTCGACCTGCTCGCGCGCGCCCTGGCCACGGAGGGATGGACGGCGCGTCCCCGCTACGACCAGGCGCCCGAACGGCTGCACGTACTCTCGCCCAGCCTCCCGACCCTCGGAGAGAGCATCCGCGTCAAGGCGGGCGTGGGCGGGGTCCCCTGGTTCATCGACTCCACCGGCGACCCGATCGCCCCCTGCCACGACCTTCCGCGAGCGGTCGCAGAGATCGGTGCCCGGCTGGCACCGGACGCCATCACGGCGGCCGTCCGGCGCGCGGCCACCGCCGAGCAGGCCGCACCCTCACGCGGTCTGATCAGCCGACTTCGGACCTCACTGGGGCGGACCTGATGGCGGAGGCAACCGAACTGGAGGTCGAGCCGTTCGGGCCGCGCCATACGCCGCAATCCGGCGCCGCGTCCCACAGATCGCCGCCACCTGCGCACGGTCATCCGGGCCGGACGCTCGCGCGAGACGTCGAACAGGCGGCCGAGCGCATCGCGTGGGCACTGGACGCACCGATCAGCCTCGACCCGTCCGAAGCGGAGACCTGGGAGCGCCGCAGCGGCCGGCGTCGACCACGACAGGCCGGACGCGGACGAGGTGGCGGGCACGCTCGACCTGCGCGCGGCCATCATCGCCGCGCGTTCGTCCCGTGGCCGCGGCGGGAGCGGTGAGGCGTGGGAGTACTTCGGGCGACTACAAGGGGGCGGAAACCCGTCTGGAGAACGCGAAGCGTATGGCGCCCCAAATGGTCATCTTTTATCCCACGGCGCGCGCCGTGGTGGCCCTCCTTGTGGACGTCCGAAGGACGCTGCCCGAGCCGCTGCGGCGTCTTCACGTCTCGTCCCATGGAATTCGCCGCAGGCTGTGATCGCGTTCCCTGACCATGGCCATAACCGCCCCGCGCACAAGCGCCGCTTGTCCTGGTGCATCTGCGGTGCAACGAGACCTTCGTCGGCCCGGCGGCGTCCGGTACCGGCGTCGCGACCGCGCACCGCTATATCACCCAGGTGGTGGAACTGCTCCCCGAACTGGCCCCTGACCGCGATTGCGGCGGCCATCCTCACCCTCCGCCAGGCTGGATAAGGTCGGAATCGCCTCTGTGATGGTGGTCACCGGACTGCGCGACAACGGGAGTCATGAGCATGCTCGATAACAAGAACGCCATCATCTACGGCGGGGGTGGCTCGCTCGGTGGCGGTATCGCCAAGACCTTCGCCCGCAACGGGGCGAGAGTCTTCCTGACCGGGCGGACCCGCGGCAAGCTTGATGCGGTGGCCGCAGAGATCACCGATGCCGGTGGCGTGGCCGAGGTGGCCGTGGTCGACGCCCTGGACGAGCGGGCGGTGGACGAGCACGCCAGGAGCGTTGTCGCCGCGGCAGGCGGCATCGATGTGTCCCTGAACCTGATCACGCGCGGGGACGTGCAGGGGATCCCGCTGGCCGAGATGACCACCGCCGACTTCACCCGCGCCATCACCACCGGGGTGACGACGAACTTCATCACCGCGCGGGCGGCGGCACGGCACATGATCGAAAAGGGATCCGGCGTGATCCTGGCGTTGAACAGCGGCTCGGCTCACGGCAGCCCGATGATGGGCGGCACAGGGCCGGCCGACGCGGCGATCGACACCTTCATCCGCAATCTCGCGGCCGAGGTCGGGCCGCACGGTGTCCGCGCCCTCGGCATGTGGGTGGCCGGAGTCCCCGACACCTTGTCGCCGGACAAGCTCTGGACGGCCGACCACAACCTGAACCTTGCCGATGACGCGGCCTTTCAGGGACTTCTCGCTCAGTTGGATGAGATGCGGATGCTTCGCCGCTCACCGCGACTGGCCGACATCGCGGAGCTGGCCACGTTCCTCGTCTCCGACAAGGCCGACGCCATGACCGGTTCCTTCGTCAACGCCACCGGAATGTTTCCCAGCTGACACGCGAGGAGATCCCGCGGCGACCGGGCGGCCGGCCGGTCGCGACAACCACGGCTTTCATAGGAGCGTGGCACTAGTGCGGAATAGGAACTGGCTCCCTGGTTCCGATTCGGGGAGATCACTAGACTGGTTTACAAGATCATTAATTGTGGGAAGGGGGTCAAGTGATCATCAAGAAGGTGGCCATCCGCTCGCAGAGTGTGAGTGCGCCGAAGATGGGCTGGCAGAAGAAGAACTGAGGGCACGCGCGGCGCTCCTTTGAGTGATCGCGTCGGCCGTTGGCGGGGTCGCCGACGTGTTCGGCGGCCTTGCCCGATCGAAGGGACTCGTCGTGCGAGTTGTCCTTAGCGCGATGCCGTGGCATGCGGTGCATCGCCCGTCGCTGGCCGTCGGGCTCCTCAACGGCCTGGTGCGGCGGGACCGGCCGGAGGCCGAGGTCGTGGAGTTCCACGGCGGCATCCGGTGGATGGAGTTCCTGTTGTCGACCGGCGAACTGGGCGTAGCGGATTACGTGGACGTGGCCGAGAACGGGGTGTTGCACGGCACGGGCGAGTGGGTGTTCGCCGGCGGCCTCTACGACGATCCGGGCTGGAGGGTCGAGGAATTCCGGGCCTACGCCGCCGAGCGTGATATCGATATCTCCTCGCTGCTGCGGATGCGGGATCTGGCCCAGCCGTTCTTGGACGAGGCCGCGGCCGAGATCCTGGCCGCCGAGCCCGATGTCGTCGGATTCACCTCGACGTTCATGCAGAATGTCGCGAGCCTTGCCCTGGCCCGCCGGTTGAAGCGGCTGCGTCCGTCGATCCGGGTGGTGTTCGGCGGGGCGAACTGCGACGGGCCGATGGGAGCGGCGCTGCATCGCAACCACCGGTTCGTCGACCTGGTGGTCCGGGGCGAGGCCGAGGAGGTGTTCCCCGCGCTGCTCGACCGGCTGGCGGACGGCGAGGACCCCGCCGATCTGCCCGGGGTGTGCTGGTGGGACGGCGAGCGCCCGAGGGCCAATCCCCAGGCGACCCATGCGGTGCCACCGGCGATGATCTCCAGTCCCGACTTCGACGCCTGGCACGAGGCGTTCGCGTCCTCGCCCGTCCGCGAGCACGTGACGCCCGAGCTGCTCATCGAGGGCTCCCGCGGCTGCTGGTGGGGCGAGAAGCACCAGTGCACCTTCTGCGGGCTCAACGGATCGATGATCGCCTTCCGCGCCAAGCCCGCCGATAAGTTCTGGACGGAGCTGTCCGACCTGGTGGAGCGCCACCAGATCCTCGACGTGGTCACCGTCGACGACATCCTCGACATGGGCGCCTTCTCCACGCTGCTGCCCCGGATGGCGGAGTCCGGCTGGGATCTGCGGGTCCACTACGAGATCAAGTCCAACCTGCGTCCGGCCCAGGTCGAGGCGCTCGCCGCGGCGGGGATCGCCATGGTCCAGCCCGGCATCGAGAGCCTGAGCGGCCGGGTCTTGAAGATCATGGACAAGGGCGTCGACGGCGCCATGAACGTCCGGCTCCTGCGCGACTGCGAGGACAACGGGCTGACGGTGACGTGGAACTACCTCTACGGATTCCCCGGAGAGCTGGCCGACGACTACTGGGGCGTCATCGAGCAGCTCGGCGCGCTGGTGCATCTCCAGCCTCCGAGCGGGGCGGTCCGGCTGGTGCTGGAGCGGTTCAGCCCGTACTTCGAGCGGCCGGAGCTGGGGTTCCCGCGACGCGCGGCCGCCGCCGCGTATGCCCACACCTACGACCTGCCCGATGCGGAGCTGGACGATCTGGCCTACTTCTTCGACACCGACGAGGCGGGCATCTCCGGCCCGATCGTGGAGGCACTGGACGCCGCGCTGAACCGCTGGAAACGCGACTATCCGTACTCCTATCTCACCGTCGTGGACCGGGACGGGGAGGTCCTCATCGAGGACCGGCGCCGCGGCCGGCCGGAGGCGCTGCACCGGCTCACCGGCTGGCGCGCCGAAGCGCACCGGGCGCTGAGCCGTCCCCGGAGCTCCCGGGCGGTACACGACCATCTGGCCAAGCACGGGCACGCCGTCGAGAGGTCCGCCGTCGAGGCATGGCTGGCCGCCTCGCACAGGGACGGCCTGGTCTTCCGGGACGGCGCCTCCTGGGTCGCGCTGGCGACGAACGGCGCGCCGCACCGGATCCCCGAGGGAGCACCGCGATGACCTCCACGGCCCCGCCCGGCGCCGAGACCGTCATGTCGGACTGGGTCCGGCTGGGCGCGGAGCCGGCTCAGACGCTGTCCTTCCTCGCCTGGCTGCGCGACCGCCTCAGCCAGGGCACGATCGTCCGCTGGCGCGGGACGGTGGCGCCTTCGCTCGCCGGCCACGCGCTGTACCACCTGCCTCCGCCCGGCGACGGCGAGGAGACCGCGGACTGGCGGTCCCGGTTCCGCCTGGGCCTGTGCTACTACCGGCGCGGCCCGGGGTTCATCCAGATCAAGGACGTCCGCGATCCCGGCGACTCCGCCACGTTCCTGCTGGACGAGCCCGTCCTGGTCCAGACCTTCACCCGCTGCCTGGCCCCCCGGAGCCTGGCCGGCGCCGAACCCGCCGAACGGGAGGCGATCGAGGCGCTGGTGGACGCGCGGCTGCTGCTCCGGCTCGACGACCTGGTGATGACGCTGCCCAGCCACATGACCCGCTGGCCGGTCCCGGCACTGGCCATCTGACCACCGGCTCAGGGGTCGGCGAGGAGGCGGGCGACCGCCGTGCTGAGGACGCGGACGCCGCGGGTGGTGGTGGGGGCGATGCCGGTCAGCTCGCGGGCCCTGCGCAGCCGGTAGTCGACGGTGCGGGGGTGGATGTGCAGGTGAGCCGCGGTGGCCATCCGGTTCATGTCGTGGCGGTAGTAGGAGTCCAGCGTGGCCACCAGGTCCGGGCCGCTGGAGAGCTGCTGGGCCACCCGGTGCAGCCAGCGGTCGACATGGGGCAGCCGGCCCGTGCTGAGCTCGACGAAGACGTCCTCAAGGGTGCTGACATCGAGGGGGGTCGCCCGGAGGGGGGCGACCCGGCAGATCTGCCGCGCCACGGTCAGCGTGTCGGCCAGGGCGTGTCTGCTCGTGGTGGACGCTCCGACGGCGCAGGGCCGTCCCACAGCGTCGGCCAGTGTGCGGGCCAGGGCCAGGGCGCGTCGCCGCGCGCGCGCCGGGACGTGCGCGGAATCGCCGCTCACGCTGGGGACGAGCAGGACGAGCTCCAGCGGCTCGCACCACCTCATGGGCACCCGGTCGTGGTCGGCCAGAACGCCGATGATCTTCTCGCGGAGCTCAGGTGGCGGCTCGGGGCTGCGGCCCTCGATCCGGACGACCGCCACCAGGTAGTGGGCGGCGAGGGGCATGCCGAGGAGGCGGGCCAGTTCGGCGGCGGCGGGGTCGCCGGCCAGCAGGGCCGCGGTGAGCTGCTGGACGCGGGCGGGGGGCGCGAGCATCTGGCGCTGGCCGTCCACGAATCCGCGGGTGTAGGCGTCCTTGGCCGCGATGCCCTGGGGTCCCAGCCAGCCGAGCATCCGCATGAGCGCGTCCGTCTCGGACGGTCCGGCCGCCTCGTGCAGTTCCTGGACGGCCAGCGTGGAATGCAGGCCCAGGACGTGGTGGTGGGAGGCCAGCGACACCCCGGCCAGGGCACGGTCGTGTCCGGCCGAGGCGATGCGCGCCAGGTCGTCGTTGTCCAGGGGCCGCCCCTCCTCGGCCAGTTCGATGGTGCGGCGCCGCAGTAGCAGCGCGAACTCCACGAGCTCGGTCTGCGTACGGGCGTCGGCGGCCAGGACGCGGTACTCGGGCAGCTCGCGCGTGTAGACCTCGACGGCACGCCGCGCGTTGGCGCTCATCCGGTTCCTCAGCACCTTGAACAGGTCTCCCACGAGGCAGTCTCCCGTGCTCTTGACAGAGGCGGTCGCAATGGTCGCCGATTCGGGGATGCCCGTCCCGGCGGCGGCGGTGCCGGGCGGACGCCACCGTCTCCCCCTGTTCGTGCGCCGCGGCTTTGCGGATGACCGACAGGATTGACTTTCCTGCGGCAGGCCGCCCCGATTGTCAACTCTCACAAAAGCGACCGCCTGGCAAGGTGCGCGTTCTTCGCGGGGTGACGAAGAATTCGCGACGGCATGTCAGGCATTGTGGATACCGATGGTCCATGCACCGGCGATTGCACAGGTACCGCGCCGAATTCCGGCGGCGCACCGGCCTTCTCCTCTACGGGGGGCCATGTGGAATCGCCGTACCGGAGCTGATCCGTCCGCGTCTCGCGCCGGATGAGGCGGCCGGGGGAACTCGGCCCTCCGCCCGCCTCAGGGGGCGCTCCGGCCGCCCTCGCACATGGGGCGGCCGGGGCGCCGCCTCGCTCCACCCCCGGCCTGGCCTGCCCGGGCAGGCCGGGGGCCCTCATGATCAATGTTCGTTCCCCTGTTGCCCGGTATCGGCCTGTGCGGCCCGCCTCCGTTCACCGGTGCCCGTACATTCTCCTCTAGCGACCCAGGGAGGGTGTATGTCCGAGAGGATTCCTCGTCGCCGATTCCTGGCCACCGGTGGCGCCGCCTCGGCCGTCACCGCAGGCCAGATCCTGTTCGGGCCGGCAATGCTCGGCCAGGACGGGGCGGTCGCCGCGGTCCGCGCGTACGGCGGCGCCCCGTTGCCGCGCGGCCTGTTCACCCTCGGGGTGGCGTCCGGCGACCCGCTGCCCGACGGTTTCGTGCTGTGGACGAGGCTGGCGCCGCGTCCCGTCGACGGCGGCGGCATGCCCGACCGGACGGTACCGGTGACGTGGCAGGTCGCCGAGGACGAGCGCTTCCGGCGCGTCCGCGCGACCGGGATCGAGGCGGCGCGGCCCGAGCGCGGGCACGCGGTGCACGCCGAGGTGGGCGGCCTGCGGCCGGACCGCGAGTACTTCTACCGGTTCCGGGTCGGCCAGGAGCTCTCCCCGATCGGACGCAGCCGCACGGCGCCGCGGAGCGGGGCGGCCAACCGGCGGCTGCGGTTCGCCTTCGCGAGCTGCCAGAACTGGCAGGACGGCTATTTCACCGCCTACCACCATCTCGCGCAGGAGGATCTGGCGTTCGTCGCCTTCCTCGGCGACTACATCTACGAGTCCGCGCCGCGGCCCACGACCGTCCGCACCCATGAGGGCACCGACGAGCCGTACACGCTGGCCGAGTACCGCAACCGGCACGCGCAGTACAAGACCGACGCCGAGCTCCAGGCCGCGCACGCCGCCTTCCCCTGGATCGCGACCTGGGACGACCACGAGGTCGACAACAACTGGGCGGACGAGATCCCGCAGGACCCCGACCAGCAGCCGCGCGAGAAGTTCCTCGCGCGCCGGGCCGCCGCGTTCCAGGCCTACTACGAGCACATGCCGCTGCGCGGGGCCGCCCGTCCGCACGGCATCGACATGCGCCTGCACCGCAGGCTCGGCTTCGGCCGCCTCGCCACCGTGCACGTGCTCGACACCCGGCAGTACCGCAGCGACCAGCCGGATACCCTGGCCCAGGCCGAGGACCCGGGCCGCACGCTCACCGGCGCCGGGCAGGAGCGATGGCTGGTGGACGGCATGTCCCGCTCGGGGACCCGCTGGAACCTGCTGGCGAACCAGGTCATGTGGGCCTCCAACGACCGCAAGGCGGGCCCCGAGCAGGTCTTCGACTTCGACAACTGGGACGGCTACCGCGTGCAGCGCCGCCGGATGCTGGAGTTCTTCGGCTCCGGCCGTACGGCCAACCCGGTGGTGCTCACCGGCGACCGGCACGCCACCTGGGTGTGCGACCTCAAGCCGGATTTCGACGACCCCGCGTCCCGGGTCGTGGGGGCGGAGATCACCGGCACGTCGATCAGCTCGGGCGGCGACTCCGACCCCGTCTCCTTCCACCGCACCTTCGACCCGATCATGGCGGAGAGCCCGCACTGGAAGTACATCGGGAACCTGCGCGGGTACGTCGTCTGCGACGTGAGCCCGGCCCGGCTGCTGGCCTCGCTCCGGATCGTCAGCACGGTCTGGAAGCCGGGCGGCACCACGGTCGCCACGGCCGCGCGGTTCCAGGTCGAGGCGGGCCGTCCGGGGATCAGCGTGGTCGACCGGGTGCCGCCCGAGCGCGAGCAGCAGGCGCTCGTGGAGGAGACCGCGCGCCGCTACGAGGTCGACGACGACCAGTTCTGACCAGGCGCCTAGTCGCTCCGGGGGCCGGCGGGGACGGGACGCTGGAACAGCGCGCTGTCGACGGCGCGGTGATCGTGGCTCGGGATCACCTCGCAGTCCAGTCCGGCCACGTACTCGAAGGTCTCGTAGCATTCGAACAGGTTGGTGTGGATGGTCGGTGCGATGCTCTTCCGCCAGTCATCCGGGTTCCAGTTCTCGTAGACGCCGATCGCGTCACCGGCGAGCAGATAGCGCCCGGTGTCGTTTTCGACGAGCACGCCTTGGGAGCCCGGCGTATGGCCGGGCAGCGGGACGACGGTCACACCCGGGCAGATCCGCTGCTCCCCGGTTATCGCCTCGATGCGGTCCCAGGCCGACATCCAGGGCGCCTGGAGTCCGGGCAGTTTCTCGTACGCCCGCTCGTGCGGCGGCAACGGGTGCACCGCGTACTCGATCTCGCGCCGGTTCACCAGGATCCGGGCGTTCCGGAACAGGGCGTTGTTCGAGCAGTGGTCCCAATGCAGATGGGTGTTGACCACGAAGTCGACGTCATCGGGCTCGACCCCGCATTCGCGAAGCACGGTCTCGGGCGTCTCCCCGGCGGCGCGCGCGAAATCGTACGGGTGATGCTGCCGGACGTATTCGGGGGACAGCGTTCCGGTGTCGACGACGACCCGCGTACCGGCGGCCTCGATCACGAACATGAACATGTGGATATCGACCGTCTCGTCGCCGGCCGAACCGTAGACGGCGGCGGCCAGCGGGACGTTCCTCGACCGTCCGACACGCAGCGCGCTGACGTTGACGCTCATCGCTCCTCCAGCACCGCGACCCCCAGGTCATCGCCGACCCGGCGCAGGTCGGCGATAGTCCGCTCGGGCAGGAGCAACCCCTCCCGCGCGTTCCGCGTCTCCGCGAGGCTCTCGATCTCGCCCGGATACCGCACTTCCTCCGCCCCTTCCCGCGAGCCGGATTTGAGCTCGGCCACCAGGGCCTCCATACGCTCCTCGAATTCCCGCACCGGGCTGAACGACGCGATGTCCAAAGCCATATAGAGGTGCCCTGACCGGCCCGGCCGGGCGGATTGGTAGGGCCCGTGGACGGCCGATCCGAAGCCGCTTCCGCTCAGCACCCCCGACAGGACGTCCATCATCACCGAGATGCCGTATCCCTTGTGCCCGGCCATGGGCAGGACGGTGCCGAGAAGGGCCTCTTCGGGGTCCCGTGTCGGCGCGCCGTCCGCGCCGACCGCCCACCCGTCGGGGATCTCGCTCTCCCGGTTCCGGGCGAGATAGATCTTCCCCCGGGCCACGGCGGTGTTCGCGATGTCCAGCACCATCTGCCGGCCGTCGCCCAGGGGCGCCGCTATCGACCACGGGTTGCTGCCGACGAGCTTTCCGCGGCCGTCCCACGGCGCCATCGCCGGGCTCGAATTCGTCGTCAGGATGCCGATGCAGCCGCGCGGCGGCGCCATTCTGGTGAAGTAGGCGGCGGTGCCGAAATGGTTCGAGTTCCGCACCGCGACGACGCCGACGCCGTGCCGTCCGGCCCGGTCGATGGCCTCCTCGGCCGCGCGCGCCGCGATGACCTGGCCGACGCCGTCCCGCCCGTCCATGGTCGCCACGGCGCCGGTGCCGGAACCGATCTCGACCTTCGTCTCACCGGCCATGACGCCCGACCGGATGCGGTCGACGTACCAGCCCACGCGCAGCACCCCGTGCGACTGGTGGCCCCACAGGTCGGCCTGCACCAGGCTGTCGGCCACCAGCCGGGCGTCATCGGGCGGCACCCCGCACGCGGCGAAGATCCGCGTCACGGCGTCCCGCAGCTCGTCAGCGGCTATCCGCACGGTCGACATCTCCGGTCCTCACCTCGGCCCGCCCGCCGGTTCGATCAGGACCAGCCGCTCCTCCGTCATCTCGCGGACGGCGTAGCGGGGCCCTTCCTTTCCGTATCCGCTGTCCTTCACGCCGCCGTAGGGCATCAGATCCGCGCGCGTGCTCGACGGCGAGTTGACCACGACGCCGCCCACGCGGATGCGCCGCGCCGCGGTCAGGGCGCTGTCGAGATCCCGCGTGAAGATGCCCGCCTGGAGGCCGTACGGGGTGTCGTTCACCGCGTCGATCACGGCGTCGAGCTCGTCGAACGGGACGACCGCCACGACGGGGGCGAACGCCTCCTCGCAGAGCAGGCGCGCCTGCGGCGGGACGTCGACCAGGATCGTCGGGGTCATCACCGGTCCCGAGCGCTTCCCGCCCGCCACGATCCGGGCGCCCTGTGCGACGGCGGCGTGCACCCACTCCTCGGCCCGCTCCGCCGCGGCCTCGCTGATCATCGGCCCGATGTCGGTCGCCGGGTCCTCGGGGTCTCCCACCACGAGCTTGGACGCGGCGCCGGTCAGCTCGTCCAGGAACTCGTCCAGCACGTCCGCGTGGACGTACAGGCGCTGCACCGACGTGCAGACCTGGCCCGACTTCCGGAACGCGCCCCGGCCGCACTGCTGCGCCGCGGACACGACGTCCGCGTCGCGGCACACGATGGTCGCGGACACGTTGCCGCACTCCATCGTCGCCCGCCGCATGCCGAGGCCCGCGGAGATGCTCTTGCCGGTGGCGGTGCTGCCGGTGAACGTCACGAAGTCGACCCGCTCGTCCTCGACGAGCGCCCGTCCGACCGGGTCGCCCGGCCCGAGCACCAGCCCGATCAGGCCGGGCGGCAGTCCCGCGTCCAGCAGCATCCCGCACAGCGCGGCCGCCGCGATCGGCGTGAACGGCGACGGCTTGACCACCGCCGCGTTCCCGGCCGCCAGCGCCGGTCCGACCTTGTGGGCGACGGTGTTCAGCGGCGAGTTGAACGGCGTGATCGCGCCCACCACGCCGACCGGCTGCCGCAGGGTGAACGCCAGCCGGTGGGCGAACCCGGGCGCCGCCTGGACGGGGACGACCGCGCCGTCGATCCGCTTGGCCTCCTCGGCGGACGTCAGCATCGTCTGGACGGCCCGGTCGGTGTCGCCGAGGCAGTCCTTCAGGCTGAACCCCGACTCGCGGGCCACGTCGAGAGCGAGCCGCTCGCGGTTCTTCGCGATCTCCTCGGATACCGCCCGCAGGATCTCGAAGCGCTCCAGCGGGTCCAGCGGGGTCCGGCTCGCGGCGCGCGCGACGGCCACGGCGTCGGCGACCATGCCGGTCGTCGCGTCGTAGGCCACCGCGAGCGGTTCGCCGGTGAACTTGTGGTGCACCGTGCGTTCGCGGTCGCTCCGCAGCCACTCGCCGTCGATCAGATTCGCCACCGTGGGTAGCCCGGTCATGACAGCTGTCCTCTCCTCGTTGCCCGCGTCCGCGCCGCCTCGGTGACCGGCGACCAGCCGGAGTGCTTCTCGTAGGCGCGTCCCACCCTGAGCACGCGGCCGTCCTGGTGGCGGGCGCCCACCACCTGGAGCCCGACCGGAAGGCCCGAGCGCGTGAGGCCGCACGGCACGCTCAGCGCCGGCTGCCGGGTCATGTTGAACGGATAGGTGTACGGCGTCCACGACGCCCAGACGCGTGACTGCGCGGGGCTGGGGCCGTTCTGGCCCGCCGGGAACGCGACGGTCGGCACGGTCGGCGTGACCAGCACGTCGTACGACTCGTGGAACCGCGCCATCCGGAGACCGAGATCGGCGCACACCGCCATCGCGTCCAGGTAGGCCAGGGCGGTGGTCTCGCGGCCCCGCTCCGCGTACTCCAGCAGCAGCGGGTCCAGGCGGCCGAGGTCGCCCGCCGGGTATGCCTGGAGCGTCCGCGCGATCCCGGCGCACCACATCGTCTGGAACGCGTCGATGGGGTCGTCGAAGAGCGGCTCGATCCGCGACACCCGCGCGCCGAGCCCGGCGAGCACCTCGACCGCCGCCGAGACCAGCTCTTCGACCTCGGGGTCGTTGCGGCCGTAGCCGAGATCGGGCGAGTACCCGATCGAGAGACCGGCGATGCCCGCCTCGATGCCGGCCACGAACGACCCGTCCCGGACGGGCAGCGCCGCCCAGTCGCGGATGTCGGGACGGGCGATCACGTCGAGCAGGATGGCCGCGTCCAGCACCGACAGGGTGATCGGTCCGCGGTGCGACAGCAGGCCGTTGCTGCCGGGCGGGTACATCGGGACGAGCCCGCCGGTCGGCTTGAACCCGACCGTGCCGGTGAAGGACGCCGGCACGCGGACCGACCCGCCGCCGTCGGTCCCGATCGACCACGTGCCCATCCCGGCCGCGACCGCCGCGGCGGAACCGCCGCTGGAGCCGCCGGGCGTCAGCGCGGGGTCCCACGGGTTCCGGGTGATCCCGAACCGGTCCGAGTCGGTGACGCCCTTCCACCCGAACTCCGGTGTCGTGGTCTTGCCGAGCAGGACGGCACCCGCCTCCCGCAGGGCGGCCACGCTCGGCGAGTCCTCCGGCCACGGACCCGGGTCGGCGACCAGCCAGCTGCCGCGCAGCGTCGGCCATCCGCGGGTCCGCTCCAGATCCTTGACGGTCGTGGGGATGCCGTCGGCCCGCCCGCGCTGCGCACCGGCCTCCCAGCGGGCCTGCGACTCGGCCGCCGCCCGCAGCGCGCCGTCCGCGTCGACCAGGACGAACGCGTTCAGTTCGGCGTCCCGCTCCTCGATGGCCGCCAGCGCGGCGCGCGTCGCCTCCACCGGCGTCGTCTCGCGCCGCTCGTACGCCTGGGCCAGCTCCGCGGCGCTCATCCCGGCGAGATCCGGCGCGGCGGCCGCCCCGCCGCGCGCCTCCGGCGGCCCGCCACGCGCCTCCGGCGGCGCGCCGCGTCCCTGTGGCGGCGCGCCGTCGCCATGACGGTCAGCTCGCGGCGGCCCCATCGGCCTGCGCACCTCCCGGGGCGAAATCCGAGAGATCCAGTTCCAGCTCGGTCAGCGCAGCGACCTCGGCCGCGGTGAACCCGGGCGCGACGTACTCGACCTTGAAGACGTCGCCGGTCCACCGCAGGACGCACAGATCCGTGACGACGATGTCGACGCAATTGCGTCCCGTCAGCGGGTACTCGCAGCTCTTGACGAGCTTCGGCCGGCCGGCGGAGTCGCTGTGCGTCATCAGCACCATGACCGTGACGTCGCCCGCGACCAGGTCCATGGCGCCGCCGATGCCCCCGCCCACCATGTTCGGGGTGCTCCAGTTGGCGAGGTTGGCGGCCGCGTCGACCTGGAACGCCCCGAGCGCGACGAAGTCGACCTTTCCCCCGCGCACCATCTCGAACGACGTCACGCTCTCGAAGAACGAGGCGCCCCGCTCCAGGTGCACGTAGTGCCCGCTCGCGTTGTAGACCTCCGGGTCGTAGTCCTCGTCCCCGGCGATGGTCCCGTAGCCGAGCACACCGTTCTCCGAATGCAGCACGATGTCGCGGCCGGAGATGTAGTTCGAGATGAGCGCGGGGATCCCCAGGCCCAGGTTCATGTAGCTGCCGTTGGGCACGAGCCCCGCCGCCACCTCCGCCATCTGCCGGCGGGTCATGGCCTGCTTCCCGTTGTAGGTGCGGGCGCTGTCGGCGCCGCGCCCCGGCCTCGCCGCCGGGAAGTCGTGCGGGACGTCGACCGTCTTGCGGACCACCCGGCTGACGAAGATGCCGGGCAGGCCGATCCGCTCGGGATCCAGCTCGCCCTCGACGATCTCGTCCACCTCGGCGATCGCGACGCGGGCGCCCTTCGCGAAGGCCGGCATGAAGTTGCGCCCCACGCCGTCGAACTCAAGGTTGCCGAAGCGGTCCGCACGGGCGGCGCGGATCAGCGCGTAGTCGACCTTCAGCCCCATCTCCAGGACGTGCTCGACACCGTCGATCACCCGGGTCTCCTTGCCCTCCGCCACGGCGGTGCCGACGGCGGTGCGCGTGAAGAAGGCGCCGATCCCGGCCCCGCCGGCGCGCAGCCGCTCCACGAGCGTGCCCTGCGGGACCAGCTCGACCTCGATCTCGCCCGCGGCGATCTGCTTCTCGGCGGCCGAGGTCTTCTCCCCCGCCCGCGCCGAGAACGACACGATCAACCGGTTGACCTGGTTGTTCTCAATGAGCGTGTTCGACCGGTAGTCGCCCGTGCCAAGCGAGTTGGCCACGATGCACAGCTGCCTGGCGCCGTGCTCTCGAAGGGCGACGGTGAGGCTCGTCGGAAAGCTGTGGGTCATCCCGAACCCGGCGATCGACACGCTCGCGCCGTCCGGGATGTCCGAGACGGCCGCCAGCGGGGACTCGTACACCTTGTTGATGGTCATGCCAACCTTCCTCTACGTCGTGCGCCGCACCGGACGGAAACGGGGCAGCGCGCTGCCGTCCCCGGCGTCCTCGAACACCACCTCGACCGCGTCCCCGATGCCGACATCCTCGACGGCGCAGTCGACGATGTTCGTCATCACGCGGGGCCCCTCTTCCAGCTCCACATAGGCGAGGACGTACGGGGTGACGCCCGCCCACTCCCCGGCCGCCCGGTGGACGACGCTGTAGGAGTAGACGACGCCCCGGCCGGTGAACGTCTCCCACCGCGTGTTCGAGCTGTGGCAGAAGGGGCAGATCGGCCGCGGGTACCAGATCGCCGCCTCGCAGTCGCCGCAGCGCCTGCCGAGGAACCTCCCCTCGCCGGCCGCCTTCCAGAACTCCTCGGTATCCGGGTTCACCACCGGCTGCGGGGTGGGCAGGACCGAGCTCTTGCGTACCTCACCCGCTGTTCCCCGAGGGGGGACGACCCCCCGCGCCCCCCGATCAACTTCGCTCATTTTGCGTCCCTTCCCAAGATCATCGTCGCGCTGCGCATCCGGGTGCCCAGGTCGCCGCCGTTGCCGTGCACCAGGGCGATCTCGCAGTCGCGCACCTGCACGCCGGGGTTGGCCTCGCCCCGGAGCTGCCGGACCGCTTCGATGATCTTTGTGATCCCGCCGCGGTGCCCCGGATGGTTGTTGCTCAGCCCGCCGCCGTCGGTGTTGAACGGCAGCCGTCCGTCCGGCGCGACGAGCGCGCCGTCCATCACGAAGCGGCCGCCCTCGCCCTTCTCGCAGAAGCCGAGGTCCTCCAGGATCTCCAGGACGGTGATCGTGAAGCTGTCGTAGATCGACACGTAGTCGATGTCGCGGACGGTGACGCCGGCCTGCTCGAACGCGCGCGGGCCGGACCAGACGGCGCTGGTGTACGTCAGGTCGACCCGGCCGCCGTTGGTCAGCTTCGCGGCCTCGCCCTGGCCCATGATCCGCACCGGGTGCCGGTCCAGGTCGCGGGCCACCTCGCGGCTGACCACGACCACGGCGCCGCCGCCGTCGGTCACCAGGCAGCAGTCGGCGCGGCGCAGCGGGTCCGCGATGAGCGGCGAGGCGACGACCTCCTCGACCGTCATGACCTTCCGCCGGAAGGCGTGCGGGTTGTGGGAGGCGTGCTTCGTCGCCGCCACCTTGATCTCGGCGAGCTGCTCGCTCGTCGTGCCGAACTCGTACATGTGGCGGCGGGCCGCCAGCGCGTAGGAGCTCACCAGCCCGGTGACGCCGAACATCGCGCCCTCGAAGGAGTCCTCCGGCCGCGCCGGGCCGCCCCCGCCCGGCTGGATGCCCGTCCGCGGCTTGCCCGCGAGCGTGATGAGCGCGACGCTGCACTTGCCGGCCGCGATGGCCGCCACCGCGTGCGACACGTGGTAGATCGGCGAGGCCCCGCCGCTCTCGGTCGAGTCCATGTAGGTGAGGTTGCGCAGGCCCAGATACTCGGCCATCGAGACCCAGCCGCCGCCGTAGCCCGGCGCGTCGTGCCCGCAGAAGTAGCCGTCGACGTCGTCGAGGGTCAGCCCCGCGTCCGCGAGCGCTCCGAGCGCGACCTCGGCGTGGATCTGCGCCAGCGACTTGTCCGGCAGTTCCCTGCCCGGATGTTCGTACGCTCCGATGATGACGGCGGCGTCGTTGGCGTTCATGTCGTTCCTCCGGGACGCTGAGACGGCACTTGTAGGGGTTCCGCGGCTCGCCCGGCCCCGGCGTCCGGCCGGTGGCCGTCCAGGATGTCGGCGTTGTGCTCGCCGATGCGCGGGGCCGGACGCGGCTCCGGCGGTTCGTAGCCGGACAGCCGCAGCGGATAGCCCTTCTGCCGGCGGGCTCCGCCGAGGAAGACCCGGCGGCGTTGGAAATGGGGGTCCTCGGCGCGTTCGCGGGCCGACTGGACCGGCGCGGAGGGAATACCGGCGTGGGTCAGCTCGCGCAGGCACTCCCCCTTCGAGCGCCGCCGCGTCCAGACGCCGATCGCGGCGTCGACCTCCTGGTGGTTTTGCTCCCACCAGCGGGCCGGCATGGCCGCCATCCGGCCGGCGCCCACGAGCGCCGCCAGCGCGGCCCGCTGCGCGTCGGTCCGGCAGGCGATGGCGATCCACTGGTCCTCCCCGCCGCAGCGGTAGACGTCGTGGGGCGTGCTGCCGGGACGCCGGTTGCCGGTGGGGCCCGGGACCGTTCCGGTGTCGAGGTGCTCGGCGATGCGGTCGGCGAGCGTCCAGCTCACCAGCTCCCGCTGCGACACGTCGAGGTAGACCCCGCGCAGGTCCTGGGCCGCGCAGTAGGCGACCAGCCCGGCGCCGAACAGGGAGACCAGCTGGTCGGGGTAGTTGATGTCGGCCGACGACCACATCGGGCCGTCCCCCGGGTACCCCGTGACCGAGGCCAGGCCGGACAACAGGTCGAGGGTGGAGCCGTAGGAGCGGGTGCCCGCCTCGGGGCCGGACTGCCCCTGGCTGGACAGCGACAGGTAGATCAGGCGCGGGTTGATCTCGCTCAGCGTCGCGTGGTCGATGCCGAGCCGGCGCGTGACGCCGACGGTGAAGTTCTCGATCAGGACGTCGGACCGGGCGACGAGCCGCCGCATGTCCTCTCGCCCGGCGCCGGTCTTCAGATCGATCGTGATCCCCAGCTTGCCCGCGTTGTTCGACTCGAAAAGCGGCGACTCCTCCATGACCTCGGCGTCTCCCGCCGTGGGCACCGGCCACAGCCGGAACGCGTCCGGCCGCTCCATCGATTCGATCTTGATGACGGTGGCGCCGTAGTCCGCGAGCAGCCGTCCGGTGGCGGCTCCCGCCGTGATGGTGCCGAGGTCGAGCACGACGACGCCGGCGAGCGGGCCCTGATCGCCGCTCGCGGCACCGTCCACCGGGCGCAGGCTCGGGCTCGGATGCGGCACGGCCGCACCGCCGCCATCGGCTCCGCCGCGTGCCGCCTCGTCGCCGGTCAGGCCCGGCGGCGGGCCGTACCGCCACGGCAGCCCGACGACGGGCGCCAGCCGCGCGCCGTCGTCGGGGCCGCGCGCGTCGCGTCCCGGAGCCGTGATGAACGCTCTCGCCCGGTACTGGATGTCGGCCGCGAGGTCGGCCAGGTCGGCGCTGTACCCGAACGGCAGGCCGAGCCGCTGCCCGCCGATGTAGATCTCCCGCTTGGTGCGCCGCGCGGCCCATCTCTCGACGGCCGGCCACCAGGTGTCCATCAGCTCGAAGCGCGCCTGGTCGCTGCGCAGCCGGGGGTCCTCAAGCGCCGGGTCGCCGACGAGCGTGACGACGCTGTCCCACTGCTCCGGCAGGAAGACGAACCCGGCCCACCCGTCCGCGGCCCGCACGATCCGCCAGCGCCCGCTGCTCGCGCCCGTCCGCACGGGGATCTGGCCGGTCTCGGCGTAGACGACGTCGCTCTTCCAGTCGATGTAGGCGGCCACGTCGCAGAGGGCGACGTCCACGACGTCGCCGCCCGGCCGCCGCAGCGCGAGCATCGATCCGTAGAAGGCCGCGAACGCGGCGGCGTGCGCCGCCTGCTCGCCGCCGAGGGTCAACGGCGCCCGCTCCGGCTCGCCGACCATCGCGGCCAGCCCCCCGTAGCACTCGGCGAGCAGGCTGTCGCCGTAGGCGTCGGACCTCGCGTCGGCGGCGCCGTAGGGTGTGATCGCAACGACGACCAGCCGCGGGTGCGCCGCGCGCAGCAGGGCCGGCGACAGCCCGGTCTCCGCCGCCCTGCCCGGGCCGGAGTCGGTGATCACGATGTCGGCCGCCGCCAGCAGATCCGACAGCCGGTCCCGGTCGTCAGGGCTTCCCAGGTCGATCCGCACGCTCTTCTTGTCGGCGTTCAGCACGGCGAACCTGTAGCCCAGGCCGCCGGCGCCGACCGGCTCCTGCGTCCGCAGCGGATCGCCGCCGGGCGGCTCGCATTTGGTGACGGAATGGCCGAGGCCGGCGAACAGCCGCCCGCAGACCTGGCCGGCCACGCCCTCGGCGAGCTCGACCACCCGCAGGAGCCGGCCCCGCCCATCGTGCACGCCGTCCCCGGCTCGACGGCTCATCGCGTGCCTTCGCCCGTACCTACGAACTGCGGGACGATCCGTCCGGCGGCGCTCGGCCGGAAGACCGCGCGGACCGGCTGGTCGAGCCGCGGCTCGCCCTGTCCGTCGGCCAGCACACTGATCACGAGCGGTCCCTCGGTCAATTGGACATAGACAAGCTGATAGGGGACCTCGTCGGCGAAGGCGGCGAAGTACTTCTGGTGCATCGTGCACCAGGACCAGATGGTCCCGGTGCCGCTCACGGCCTCCCAGGAGGCCGAGCTGGACAGGCACTGCGGGCAGACGGGCGCGTCGGGGAACCGGTGCCGCCCGCAGCTCGTGCACTGCTGCAATCGGAGCTCACCCGCGGCGCAGCCGTCCCAGAACGGCTGGTTTCCCGGGGTGATCTCCGGCAAGAGCGTCGCGTAGGCCGCAACGTCCATCGGCTTGCCCTTCTAGTCGGCCGTGAAGATGTGCGACGTGACGATCGGCGAGACGCACATGTACTGCACGGTGTTGCAATTCTTGACCTGCCGCTCGCCGGCCTCTCCGCGCACCTGCCGGACGGCCTCCACATGGAGCGCGAAGCCTTGCATGTAACTCTCGCTCGTATGCCCGCCCGAAGTGTTCAGCGGTCGCTTGCCACCAAGCTCGATCCGGCCGTCCCGTACCCATTCCCAGGCTTCTCCGCGGGGTGCGTGGCCGAAGCCTTCCAAGGAGAAAAGAATGGTCGGCAGGAAGTTGTCGTACACCTGCATGCAATCGATCTGGTCCGGGCCTATACCGGAGGTGCGGTAAAGGCTGTCGGCCACCGCCGCGCTCGTCGAGAAGTAGAAGTCGGGGCTGATATAGCTGCGGCTCAGCTCGGCGCGGCCCGCCGTGGCCGCCACCCGCACGGGCTTCTTCCGCATCCCGCGGGCACGGTCGAGCGAGGTCACGATGAACGCGACCGCGCCGTCGTTGATGATGCAGTAGTCCAGCTTGCGCAGCGGCTCGGCGATGAACCGCGACGCCAGGTACTCGTCCCGGGTGATCTCCTGCTGGAACACCGCGACCGGATTGCGGACCCCGTTGGCGCGATTGTTGATCGCGAGCGGGGCCAGCGCGTCCTCCGGGGCCCCGTACAGGCCGCGGTACCGCTGGTACATCATCGCCACGTACGCGCCGGTGGACGTCATGCCGTACATGGCGTCGTACGCCCCGGCGGGATCGGCGTCGCCGCCGCCGTACTTCACCCCCGCCGTCCGGCCGTTCGTCGCGTAGACGCAGGCGACCATGTCCGCGGCGCCCGAGCGCACGAGGGCGCACGCCTCCTGAAGGACGATGCCGCTCATCCGGCCGGTGCCCTCCAGGTCGTGGACGAACGTCGGCCCGGGGAGCCCGACCATGTCCGCGACGCGGCCGTATTTGACATTGATGCACAGAAGCCCGTCGATGTCCTTCTGGGTTGCGCCGCAGTCGTCCAGCGCGTCCCTGAATGCCTCCGCGGCGAGCTGGTAAACGTCGTTGGGCGAGCCTTTGTCCGCGTACAGCCGCCGAAAGTCCGAGGACCCGACGCCGACGATTGCCACATCCTTCATGGCCATGGCGATATCACCCTTGTACTCGTGCCGGCGTGGCTTCGCGCCACGTTGTCGCGCTATGACTTCGGGTGCTGGCTTTCGAGGATCTTCACGGCTTCCAGGGCCGCTTTGGCGGCCGCCCGGACGTGGCGGTGCGCGGCCTCCGCCGCGCGCTCGGGCGAGCGCTCGGCGATGGCCTCGGCGAGCTCGATGTACTCCCGCACGGACGACTCGCGCCGGCCGGGAATGGTCACCGACAGGCTGCGCAGCGCGTGTATCCGCGTGTGCAGGGGCTCCAGCATGGACTTCAGCAGCGAGTTGCGGGCGCCCGCGACGAGCAGCTCGTCGAACTCGTAGATCGCCTGGAGGCGTTCCTCACCCGACTCCCGCGGCTGGACCTTCTCCACGAGCGCGGCGACCTCCTCGTCGGTCGCGCGCAGCACGAACAGCTCGGCCGCCGCGGGCTCCAGCGCGTCGCGCACCTCGTAGATCTCCCGCACCTCGGCGCTGCCGAGCCGCGCCACGCGGACGCCGCGGCTCGGCGACGGCTCCACGAGCCCCAGGGTCTGCAGGTGCCGCATGGCCTCCCGCACCGAGGTCCGGCTCACGCCGGTCAGTTCCACCAGTTCGCGCTCGGTGAGCTGGCGTCCCGGAGGGAGCAGCCCGTCGGCGATCGCGCGGCGGATCCGCCGTACCACCATCTCCGGGACGGATTCGGTCGGGCGGTCGATGAGCAGGTCGAGCTTCGGGTCGGTCACGGCAGTCCCCTACTTTTGTCTGACGTACGACAGACTATGTCTGCCAATATATGTCGGTCAAGGTGAGACAGGTCACGGGTCACGACACTCGAATCCGCTCTTCACGGCGCGGGTTCGAGGTCGTTCAGTGGCGAGCCTGCCAGGGTGGGACCGCTCGTCTGCAAATGGCACGCCACTTCCCCGCCGCCCTCGACGGCGGTGTGCTCGGGCACGCGACGCTTGCAGATGTCCATCACGAACCGGCATCGGGTCTGGAAAGGGCATCCCACCGGCGGCCGCGCCGGATCCGGAAGATCCCCTTCCAGGACGATCCGCTCCGATTTCCGGCGCGGATCCGGGATCGCCGACAGCAACGCCTGCGTATACGGGTGGGCGGGCGCGGTGTAGACCCGTTCCGCCGGGCCGATCTCGACGATCCGGCCGAGGTACATCACCCCGACCCGGTGCGAGATGTGCCGCACGATGGCCAGGTCGTGCGCGATGAAGAGATAGGTCAGCCCGAACTCCGTCCGCAGCCGCTCCAGCAGGTTGATCACCTGGTTCTGCGTGGAGACGTCCAGCGCGGACACCGCCTCGTCGCAGACGATGAAGCGGGGGTTCAGCGCGATGGCCCGCGCGATGGCCAGGCGCTGGCGCTGCCCGCCGGAGAACTCGTAGGGGTACCGGTCGGCATAGCTCGCCCGGAGCCCGACCATCTCGATGAGCTCGTCCACCCGCCCGCGCGCCGCCTTCGCCGACAGCTTCTCGTGGACGATCAGCGGCTCGGCGATGCTCGCCGCCACCGTGGACGACGGGTCCAGCGACGAGTAGGGGTCCTGGAACACCATCTGCATGCTCCGCCGGGCCCTGCGCAGGTTCCTGCCACGCAGGCCGGTGACGTCGTGCCCGGCCACCGTGATGGACCCGGCCGCCGTCGGCACCAGCTTGAGCAGCGCCCGCCCGGTCGTCGACTTCCCCGATCCCGACTCGCCGACCAGGCCGAACGTCTCGCCCTGGTCGATGTGGAAGGTGACGTCGTTGACCGCGCGCACCTGTCTCGCGGCGGCCAGCGTCCGCCTCTTGCGGAACACCACGCTGACGTCGCGGACGTCGACGAGCGGCCCCGGTTCGGCCACCGGCTCCGGCGAGCCGGGCGACGGCGCCTCCGCGCTGGACTTCGTGACGCTCATGGAGAACCCACCAGGTGCAACTGCTCGATACGGCAGCAGCGGCTGCTGCGGCCGGGCCCGGCGACCCGGAGCGCCGGCGGGGCGGCCACGCACTCCTCGCTCGTGTATCCGCATCGGGGGCCGAACCGGCAGCCTTCCGGCAACCGCCAGGGCTCCGGCGGGCGGCCCGGGATCACCGGCAGCTCCTTCCCGCGGACCCCCAGCTGGGGCATGGCGCTCAGCAGCCCCGCCGTGTACGGATGTTTCGGCGCGTTGTACAGGTCGAGCGCCGCCGCGGTCTCGACGACCTCGCCCGCGTACATCACGACGACCCGGTCGGCCAGCTCGACGACGAGCCCGAGATCGTGGGTGATGAACAGGATCCCGCAGCCCGTCTCGTCGCGGAGCCGCGCGAGCAGCGCGACGAGCTGCGCCTGCACCGTCACGTCGAGGGCGGTGGCCGGCTCGTCCGCGATGAGCAGCCGTGGCTCGCACGCCAGGGCCATCGCGATCATGGCCCGCTGCCGCATGCCGCCCGAGAACTCGTGCGGGTAGTCGCGGACCCGGCTGCCCGCGTCCGGGATCCCGACGAGGTCGAGCATCTCCGCGGCGCGGGCGAACGCGGCGCGCCGCGTGCCGCCCTTGTGCCGCCGGTAGACCTCGGCGATCTGGTCGCCGATGGTGAAGGCCGGGTTCAGGCTCGTCATCGGCTCCTGGAAGATCATCGAGATCTCGTTGCCGCGGATGTCGCGCAGCTCCCGCGCGGGCATGCCGATCAGGTCCCGGTCCCGGTACCACACGTGGCCCGCCGGCGTACGCGCGTACGCGGGCGGTAGCAGCCGCAGCACCGACAGGCTCGTGACGCTCTTTCCCGAGCCGGACTCGCCGACCAGGCCGACGATCTCGCCGGGCCCGACGTCGAGGGACACCCCCTCGACGACGTTCGTCCAGCCGCGGTCGGTCAGGAAATCGACGTGCAGGTCCTCGATCCGCAGCAACTGGCCGGTGTCCTTCATCGCCGTCACGACTCCTTCCTCGTCTCGCGTCCGAAGGCGTCCCGGAGACCGTCGCCGATGAGGTTGAAGCACAGCGTCGTGATCGCGATGGCGATGCCGGGATACACCGCGAGCGAGGGGTTGTTGCGCATCTCCAGGAACGCCTGCCCGAGCATGCTGCCCCAGCTCGCCGTCGGCGGCAGGGCGCCGAGGCCCAGCAGGCTGATCGTCACCTCGGCCAGCAGCGCCGACGCGAGCAGGAACGACAGCTGGACGAGCGCAGCGGGCAGGATGTTCGGCAGCACGCGCTTGCGCAGGATCATCAGGTGCGGCGTCCCGATGCTGGTCGACGCCTCGATGTAGACCTCCCGCCGGACGCCCATCGTGCTGCCCCGGACCACGCGGTACATCCGAGGCGCGTACACGATGCCGAGGGACACCATCGCGGTGGTGAGCCCGGGCCCGGTCGCCGCGATGATCGCGATCGTCAGGACGATCGCGGGAAACGCCATGAGCACGTCGGCCACCCGGTCCAGGAGCCAGTCGACGACGCCGCCGAAGTAGCCGCCGACGAGGCCGAGCGGCAGGCCGAGGACCGTCGCGATGGCGACGGCGAGGCCGGCCGCCGCGAGCGACACCCGCCCACCGTGCATGAGGCGGCTCAGGGTGTCGCGCCCCAGCGTGTCGGTGCCGAGCCAGTGCCGGGTGGTCGGGCCGGACAGCCGGTCGGCGATGTCGATCTGCGCCGGTCCGTACGGGGCGATGAGCGGAGCCGCCACCGTCACGATGATGATCGCCAGCAGCAGCCCGCAGCCGACGACGGCCGACCGGTTGGCCCGGAACCGGCGCACGAGGACGCGCGTCCGCGAGACCGGCGCGGCGGTGTCGCCGTCCTGCTCGGCGGGCGCGGTGACCGGCCGCCGGATGTCCACGCCGTCACTTCCCGTCATGACACCCTGACCTTCGGGTTGAAGTAGCCGTACGACAGGTCGACCGCCAGGTTGACGAGCATGATCAGGACAGCGGTGATCAGCAGGATGCCCTGGACCATGGGAAAGTCCCGGGAGAACACCGAGAAGTACGCCAGCTTCCCGACACCGGGCAGCGCGAACAGCTGCTCGATGACGACCGTCGCCCCGATCAGCCGGTTGGCCTCGACGCCGAACGCCGTGACCACGGGAACGGCGGCGTTCTTCAGCACGTGCTTGGTGACCAGCCGTCCGGGATGCAGGCCCTTGGCCCGCGCCGTGCGGATGTAGTCCTCCTGCATCACCGAGGTCACCGCCGCCCGGGTCTGCCGGGCGACGACCGCCGTCGGCACGGTCGCGAGCGAGAAGGCCGGCAGGATGAGGTGCCCGAGCCAGTCCAGCGGGCTCTCGGCGAACGGGACGTAGCCGACGGCCGGGAGCGTCCGCATCTGGATGGAGAAGATGAGCACGAGCATCATGCCGACCCAGAAGTAGGGCAGCGACATGAACGCGCTCGCGGTGACGGTCGACAGCCGGTCCGTCCAGGTGCCGGGGCGCAGGCCGGCGGCGAGGCCGAGGGCCAGCCCCAGGACCGCCGCGATGAGCAGGGTGAGGACGACCAGCGAGAGCGTGACCGGGAACCCGGCGGCGACCGCCGACCAGACGCTCTGCCCGTCGACGAAGGAGTGTCCCAGGTCGCCGTGGAACACATCGAACAGCCAGTTCCGGTACTGGGCCAGGAACGGCACGTCGAGGCCGAGCTCCTCGCGGATCGCCTGGATCCTCTCGGGCGTCGGGTTGCTCCCGGCCAGCGCCACCTCCGGCCCGCCCGGCACCAACGCGATGAGGCTGTAGATCAGGAAGCTGACGATGAGCAGCAGGGGGACCATCGCCAGGAGTCGGACGCACAGCAACCGCAGCACGCCGGGGCCTCCGTTCTGTCTGCGCGGCTCCCGGCCGGCCGTGCGCCGGCCGGGAGCCGCTCCGCTATCGGCGAGTCACTTCTTCACGGCGACGCCGCGGAACTGGCGGGATCCATCGACGTAGACCTCGATCCCCATGACCTTGTCGTTCATCGCCATCGGAGTGTTGAGGTGGCACAGCGTGACGGGCTGCGCCGCGTCCTCGTGGGCCGCGCGGAACAGCTGCTTGTAGATGGCCGAGCGGCTCTCCCGGCTGTCGGTGGCCCTGGCCTTGGCGGCGAGGTCGGTGATCGTCGGGTTCGAGTAGCCGCCCGGGTTGCTGAAGCCGTCGGGCAGGAAGTAGGACGCGATCTGGATGCTCGGATCCGCGTCGGCCTTCTGCTGCACCATGATCGCGTCGACCGACTTGTTCGCCGAGAAGCCCTCCATCAGCTTCGGCAGCTCGACCGGCCGGATCGTCATCTTGATGCCGGCCTCCTGGAGGTTCGCCTGGATGAGCTCCGCGACCCGCTGGTAGGCGTCGAGGTTGTCGGTCTCCAGCGTGAACGAGAGGTCCTTCACGCCTGCCTTGGCGAGCAGTTCGCGGGCCTTGGCGGCGTCGTGGGGGTACGCGTCCGCGGTGAGCGACGGGTCGGCCGCGTAGTAGGTGGACGGGAACATCTGGACGCCGGGCTGGCAGAACCCGTCCTGGAGGTCGTTGATCGCCGCACGGTCGATCGCGTAGTTCAGCGCCTGCCGGACCTCCTTCTTGTCGAACGGCGGCCGCGCGGTGTTCAAGGCGATCGTGAAGCTCGCCAGGCTCGGCTTCTGGCAGACCACGAGCTTGGCGTTCTTGGCCGGCTGGTACATGCTGGAACGCAGGAACGTGGTGTCGGCCGTGCCGGTGATGGTCGCGTTCAGGCGCGCGTTGTCGTTGCTGGAGATCAGGAAGACCATCTTGGCGACGTTGACCGCCTTCGGATCCCAGTAGCCGCTGACCGGCGTGTACTCGACCTTGGTGTTGGGCTCGTAGGCGGTGACCTTGAAGGCGCCCGATCCGCCGGTGGGCATCCGCGCCTGGCCCGGGTCGTCGAAGACCTTCGGGCTCATCATCATGCCCGCCGAGCTGGCGAGGATCCCGACGAGCGGGGCGGCGCCGTGCTTCGTGCGCACCCGCACGGTGGACGCGTCGACGACGTCCACCCCGGTGACGTCGCTCAGGGCCTGCTTGTTGAAGCTCTTGGCGCCCCGGTGCCGGTCGATGTTCGCCTTGACGGACGCGGCGTCGAAGGCCGTCCCGTCGTGGTACCGCCATTTCTCGATGAGGTTCAGGGTCAGGCTCTTGCCGCCGTCGCCGATCTTCCATTTCTTCGCCAGCATCGGCTTCGGCTCGCCGGCGGCGTCCATGCGGATCAGCGTGTCGTAGACCGGATACAGGTACATCCAGCTGTTGCTGGTGGTCACCTTGTCCGGGTCGAAGCTCGTGTTGGCGACGCTGTACATCCAGGTGAAGGTCGCGTTCTTGTCGATCGCCGCCTCGTCGACCGGCGGGCACGCGACGTTCTGCTCCCGTTTGGCCGCGCCGGCACCGCCGTTCGATTCGGCTTTTCCGGAACTGCACGCGCTGGCGATCATCATGAGCGTCGCGGCGGCCGCGACCATGAGCTGTTTCCGCATCTAGGGATCCTCCGAACCAAGATGTGGTGATGAAAGGGGGTGGGTCCTCGCCCGATCGCACGGAGGGGTGG
>NZ_SMKU01000746.1 GCF_004349215.1 Actinomadura rubrisoli
CGAACGTCCAGGACGTGAACTGCGCTCCGTGGTCGGAGTGCAAGATCGTCGAGTTGGACGATGGTTTGCGGCGGGCGACCGATGCCGCCATCGCGTCGATGACCAGGGTGCTGGTCTGGCGGATATCGATGGAATGGCCGATGATGCGGCGGGAGAAGCAGTCGAGAACGGCTGCGCAGCAGAGTTTGCCTTCGGCGGTCGGGTGTTCGGTGATGTCGGTGACCCACAGCAGGTCCGGGGCCCCGACGTCGAACGCGCGCCGCACCAGGTCCTGCGCGGTGGGCTCGTTGACCGGGTTGCGGCGGCCCTTGCGCCGGTGGATCCCCTGGATGCCCGCCTCGCGCATGAGCCGCTCGACCCGCTTGTGGTTCACCCGTTCGCCCAGCCCGAGCGTCAGTTCGGCGTGGACACGCGGTGCGCCGTGGCTGAGCCGGGATTCGGCGTGGACGGTGCGGATCACCTTCAGCAACTCGGTGTTGCGTTGTTCGCGGATCGAGGTGGGCCGGCCGAGCCGGTCTTTATAACCGGAGCGAGAGACGCCCAACACTCGGCAGGCCACCGCGACGGGAATGTCGTAGTCGGCGAGTCCACGGACCAACGAGTACTCTATTTTGGGAGCACGTTCTCCCGGGCGAAGTAAGCCGCGGCCCGTTTGAGGATCTCGTTCTCCAGTTCCAGCTGCCTGGCCTTGCGCCGCAGCTCGACCAGTTCCTTCTTCTCCGCGCCCGTCAGGCCGTCCCCGCGGCCTTCGCCGGCGTTCGCCTGCCGTATCCAGTTACTCAGGCACGACTGGCCGATGCCCAGACTCCTGGCCAACGCCGCGACCGGTTTGTCGCCGGTCCGAGCCAGCTCGACAGCGCGTCGCCGGAACTCCGGCGGATGAGGTGGCGGCACGAGACTCTTCCTTCCCCGTTGGCCCACGGCCAACTCAGGTCACGTGGCC
>NZ_SMKU01000747.1 GCF_004349215.1 Actinomadura rubrisoli
ACCCAGGGCAAGACGCCCGCCGGCGACCCCGGCCCCGACGACACCCCGGCCGGACGGCCAGGACTGTTCATGGGCCGCCCCTTCGGCGTGCCCGTCTTCGTCTCGCCCAGCTGGTTCCTGGTGGCCGTCCTCGTCACCGTCATGTTCGAAGGCCAGGTCAACGACGTCCTCGACCGCCCCATGAGCTACATCGTCGCCTTCGCCTACGCCGTCCTGCTGTACGCCTCGGTGTTCGTCCACGAACTCAGCCACGCCGTCACCGCCCGCGTCCTCGGCCTGCCCGTCCGCTCCGTCACCCTGCACATCCTCGGCGGCGAGACCTCCATCGAACGCGAGGCCCCCACCCCCGGACGCGAATTCCTCATCGCCTTCGCCGGCCCCCTCGTCAACCTCGTCCTGGCCGGACTCGGCCTGTTCCTCCACGCCGTCCTCACCCTCCCCGAAGTCGCCCTCCTGCTCCTGGAGGCCCTCACCTTCGCCAACCTCCTCGTCGGCGTCTTCAACCTCCTGCCCGGCCTGCCCCTCGACGGCGGACGCCTCGTCCGCGCCGCCGTCTGGAAGGCCACCGGCCACAGCCGCAGCGGCGCCCTCGTCGCCGGCTGGATCGGACGCGGCGTCGCCATCGCCTGCCTCGTCGCCGGCGCCTTCCTCGCCACCTACCGCACCGACGGCGACACCGGAGGCTTCGGCTGGCTCGCCCTCCTGTGGTCCGCCCTCGTCGCCTCCTTCATCTGGGTCGGCGCCACCCAGGCCATCCGCGCCGAACGCGTCCGCGACCGCATCCCCCTGCTGTCGGCCCGCAGCCTCGCCCGCCGCGCCACCCTCGTCACCGCCGACGTCCCCCTCGCCGAAGCCATCCGCCGCGCCCACGAGGACCACGCCGGCGCCCTCGTCATCGTCGACCACGACGGCAGGCCCCGCGGCCTCGTCAGCGAGAAGGCCG
>NZ_SMKU01000748.1 GCF_004349215.1 Actinomadura rubrisoli
CCCGCCCGCCTCCTCCTGAACGCCCGCCGCGGCGCCCGCTTCACCGCCCCGTCCTGGAGCCGCGACGGCACCCTGTGGACGGTCGAGAGCAAGGCCGACCAGTCCCGGCTCTGGGTCCGCCGCCGCGGCAAGCCGCCCGTCCTCGCCGCCCACTGGGGTCTCAGCGGCCGCCAGATCCTGGCCTTCCGCGTCGCCCGCGACGGCGTCCGCGCCGCCGTGATCGTCCGCATCGACGGCCGCCCCCAGATCCAGATAGGCCGCATCGCCTACGCCCCGGACGGCTCCCTCGACGTCGGCTCCTTCCTGCCCGTCAGCTCCGAACTCCAGGACGCCATAGACCTCGCCTGGCGCGACTACGGAACCCTCGCCGTCCTCGGCCGCGCCAAACGCGACGCGTTCTCCCTGCCCTACCTCATGCCGGTCAGCGGCAGCGCCATCACCTCCCTGGGCGTAGGCGCCCTGGGCGAGCCCCGCACCATCGCCGCCGCCCCCGGCGCCCCCGTCCTCATCGGCACCCGCTCCAACGGCAAGGACCAGGTCTGCCGGCAACGCTCAGCCGACAAGTCCTTCAGCCAGTGGTTCTGCCCCACCCCGGCCCGAGACCCCAACTACCCCGGCTAAGAACCAGGTTTCCCACCAAGGCTCGGCCGACAGGTGGTCCTGCCCCGCAGCGCGGTCCGATCCCGCCTGAGCCCGGCTGTGGAAAACTCGGCGGCAGAGTTATCCACAATTTGCCGTCGGCCTGTGCTTCCCGGGCCGCCGGAGGCATCGTCGAGGCATGAGCCTCTTCGGTGACCTGATCGACCTGCTCCTCCCGCAAACCTGCGCGGGCTGCGCTAGAGCGCCCGTCCTGCTGTGCACCTCCTGCACGGTGACGGGGGCGGCGGTGAGGACCTGGTCGGCCTTGGCGCTGAGCCCGGCGAGCTCCTGGT
>NZ_SMKU01000749.1 GCF_004349215.1 Actinomadura rubrisoli
GAGCGGGCTCGGACGGGAGGGGGAGACCGCCGCTGGAGTCGCCGTAGCCGCGTATCGGGTCTTCGGGCGGACGGTTCAGGGAGAGCCCGAGCGGGTCGGACACGCGGGGGTCGTTCTGCGGGAACGCGTCAGGCCGTCCACCGACGGGCGGCCCGGCGGCGGCCGCCGGACGGGTGCCCAGCGGGTCGGAGCCGTAGTCGCCGTAGGACGGTTCGGGGGAGCCGTACTGGGGCTGGTCAGGGACGCTGAACGGTGACTGGTCGCCGCCGTAGGACGGCTGCTCCTGCCCGCCGTAGGACGGCTGGTCTCCTGGAACACCGTAGGACGGCTGCTCGCCGCCGTACGGAGGCTGCTCAGGGACGCTGTAGGTCGGCTCAGGCGCGCCATAGGACGGCTCTTGCCCGCCGTAGGACGGCTGCTCGGCCGCGCCGTACGCGTGCTGGGGCTCTTGGCCGTACACGGGCTGGTCGGGCTGACCGGGGACGCCGAAGGGCGCCTGCGGTCCGGTGCCGCCCTGCATGCCGAAGTCGGCCGGGATGGGGTCGTTCGCGGTGGAGCCGGGGTCGCCGCCGAACGGCGGGCCGCCCTGGAAACCGCCCGGCATCTGCTGCGGGCCCGTGCCGGACGGGGCGCCGAGGCCGGGGGTGCCCATGCCGTTGAGGATCGAGCCGTCCGCGCCCAGCGACACCGGCTGGGTCAGGTTGGGCTGCTCGACGTGCTGCTCGGGGACGGGCGGCTGGCCCTGCCCCTGGCCCTGGGCGTGCAGCGGGTCGCCGGCGAGGTCGGCGTCCTGGCGCTCCCCGTCCTGGTCGTGCTGCCAGGGGAACTTGGGCTTGTCGAAGGTGATGGTCGCCCAGTAGTCGTCGTCCTCCATCTCGTCGGACGCCGGGGCGCCCGGCGTCCGACGAGATGGAGGACGACGACTACT
>NZ_SMKU01000750.1 GCF_004349215.1 Actinomadura rubrisoli
CTCCCCCGACCTGCCCGGACCCGCGCTCGGCGAACTCCTGGACGCCCTGGCCCCGCATGCGGTCGAGACCGCCGACGGCGTCGTCCCCCCTCCCCCGTCCGGCTCCGGCGGCCCCGTGCCCGTCGCCGACGGCACCGCCGTGCTGATCGCCACCTCCGGCTCCACCGGCGCCCCCAAGTTCGTCGAGCTGTCGGCCGCCGCGCTGCGCCACTCCGCCACCGGCACCCTCGCCCGCATCGCGGCCGCGCCGGGCGACCGGTGGCTGTGCTGCCTGCCCACCAGCCACATCTCCGGCATCCAGGTCCTCGTCCGCGCCCTGGTCGCGGGCACCGAGCCGATCGTCCTGCCCCGGTTCGACGTCCCCGCCGTCACCGCCGCGCGGGGCGTCCACATCGCGATGGTCCCCACCCAGCTCCGCCGCCTGCTGGACGCCGGGATGGACCTGTCGAAGATCGGCGCCGTCGTCCTCGGCGGCGCCCCGGCCCCGCCCGGCCTGCTCGCCGAGGCCCGCGACCGAGGCGGCCGGGTCCACACCACCTACGGCATGAGCGAGACCTGCGGCGGCTGCGTCTACGACGGGACGCCCCTGGACGGAATGCGCGCCGCCCTCGGCGCCGACGGACGGATCCGGCTGGCCGGTCCGTCCCTGTTCACCGGGTACCGGCTGCGGCCTGAGCAGACCGCCGAGGCCAAGGACGGTGAGTGGTTCCTCACCCAGGACCTCGGCGCCATCGAGGACGGGCGCCTGCGGATCCGCGGCCGGGTCGACGACGTGATCAACACCGGCGGCGAGAAGGTCGTCGCCGGTGAGGTCGCCGCCGCCCTGTCCCGCCACCCCGGCATCCGCGACGTCGTCGTGGTCGGCCGCCCCGACCCCGAATGGGGCGAGCGGGTCACCGCCGTCGTAGTGCCCGCCACGGAAT
>NZ_SMKU01000751.1 GCF_004349215.1 Actinomadura rubrisoli
GAGCCTTTTCCATCTTGATCGTGCTGGTCACAAGGTGGTTGCGGTGGACTGAGTCGGCCGGTGACGCGACGAGGCTCCTGGTAGATGCGAAGTCGACCAAAACAACCGCCCTGCCAGGAGCCTCTGGTGTTGTTCTACCGTGCTGCGCTGGATCTGTCGCCCGCAACCCGTGCCTTCGTGGCCGAGCTGATCGCAGGCCACCGCGACCGGATCGGCTCCCGATGGCGAGCACTCAAGCCCGGCCGCCAGGCGCTGCTGGTACTGGTGCACCTGCGCTGCAACGAGACCTTCGCCCGCCTGGCCGCCGCGTTCGGCGTCGGCCTCGCCACCGCGCACCGCTACGTCAGCGAGGTCATCGCCCTGCTCGCCGACCTGGCACCCGACCTGCGCGAGGCGATGCGGACCTGCCAGCGCAAGGCCTACGTCATCCTGGACGGCACCCTGGCCCCGATCGACCGGCTGTCAAGGGCGGGCGACCGGCTGTACTACAGCGGCAAGCATCACCGGCACGGGGTGAACATCCAGTTCCTGACCGACCCGCACGGCCGGCTGATCTGGGCGTCGCCGGTGTTGCCCGGCTCGACGCACGATCTCACCGCGGCCCGCGTCCACGGCATCATCGACGCGCTCACCAGCCGGGCGATCGCCTGCTACGCCGACAAGGGATACGTCGGCGCGGGCGGCGCGATCGGCACGCCGTACAAGCGGTGGAAGGGCCGCAAGCTCGGGAAACGCAAGAAGCTGTTCAACCGGCACCACGCCAAGGTCCGCGCGCTCGGCGAGCAGGGCGCCGCCACCCTCAAGAGCTGGTGCATCCTGCGGAAGGCTCGCTGCTCACCAAGCCGCCTGACCGCGATCGTCCAGGCGATCCTCGCCCTGCACCATCACGCCAACTGAGGTTGGAAAGACCTC
>NZ_SMKU01000752.1 GCF_004349215.1 Actinomadura rubrisoli
CCTTCCCCACGGCGCCCTCCCCTCCGAGCCGCCCGGCGTCGATAGGCTTACCGACACCTCCTGATGATCAGAATATTGCCCAATGCGGCCACAAATGCGAGTTCTGCGCGTACAAGACGGATCCCCCCGTGACCTAGCAAGCGCGTCGACGACCGTCCACGGCGATGTCTTGTATCGAGCCTGGAGGTCGGCGCCTCCGTCTGCTGATGGCGTGCCCAGGCTGCCTTGCCGGTTCGTCCACCACCATGCGGTCCAACAAGCCCATGCGTGGGTGTCCGGCACTCACGGTCCCTATCGCGGCGAGGCTGCCGAGCGGGTGCTCCTGACCGTTCGGCGCCCTGAAACGGACCTCCTGCGTCCGCTGGCCACCGTGCAGCTCGTCGACCTATCCCAGGAAGGGCGGCAAAGGCGCTGGGAAAAGGCGGGGACACTCCAGCAACCCGCAGACGAACCGGACTGGCTCCTGGCCGCCCTGGCCCCGTACAGGTGGCAGCCCTCAGAGGTCATCGCCGACGCCCGGCATCCGTGGGCGGCTCCCGTCCGGACTTGCGCGCTGATGCCCGACGACCGGACGTTGCGGCTGGAAGGCGTCATGGGCTGGGGCGAAGTGCTCGCCCACATCAAGCACATCGAGGAACCCGAAGGGATCGCCGTCCTTGCCAAAGTGGGCATCGACCCGCGGTTATCCCCGCCACCTGGCGGGCCGGGCCCGCGAGGACGCCCAGCCCTCGCCCGGCGATGGCGCGCCGCCGTCCACTTGTCCGCACCGCTGGCCCGACGTCCGGTGACCGACCTGTCGCCTCCTGACAGCAGAAGCAGCGCGGCGCGGGGTTGGGGTTGTTGGGGTTGTGGGTGATGGGGCGAGGTCGGGTGTTCGGTGGCCCGGGGGTGTACGAC
>NZ_SMKU01000753.1 GCF_004349215.1 Actinomadura rubrisoli
GCGACGAGATGTTCGAGAGGTTCACCGACCGTGCGCGGCGGGTTGTCGTTCTGGCTCAGGAAGAGGCCAGGATGCTCAACCACAACTACATCGGGACCGAGCACATCCTTCTGGGTCTGATCCATGAGGGTGAGGGTGTGGCCGCCAAGGCTTTGGAGAGCTTGGGGATCAGCCTGGAGGCGGTGCGTCAGCAGGTCGAGGAGATCATCGGCCAGGGTCAGCAGGCGCCGTCGGGGCACATTCCGTTCACTCCGCGTGCCAAGAAGGTGCTTGAGCTGTCGTTGCGTGAGGCGCTGCAGCTGGGTCACAACTACATCGGGACCGAGCACATCCTGCTGGGGTTGATCCGGGAGGGTGAGGGTGTCGCGGCGCAGGTGCTGGTGAAGCTGGGTGCTGATCTGAACCGGGTGCGTCAGCAGGTGATCCAGTTGCTGCACGGCTACCAGGGCAAGGAACCGAATGCCCCGGGAAGCGGCCAGGACCCGACGCCGTCCACCTCGCTCGTCCTTGACCAGTTCGGCCGGAATCTGACCCAGGCCGCCCGTGAGGGCAAGCTCGACCCGGTCATCGGCCGGGACAAGGAGATCGAGCGGGTCATGCAGGTGTTGTCGCGGCGGACCAAGAACAATCCGGTGCTGGTGGGTGAGCCGGGTGTGGGTAAGACCGCGGTGGTGGAGGGTCTGGCGCAGAAGATCGTCAAGGGTGAGGTGCCCGAGACGTTGAAGGACAAGCAGCTGTACACCTTGGATCTGGGTGCGCTGGTGGCGGGTTCGCGGTATCGGGGTGATTTTGAGGAGCGGTTGAAGAAGGTCCTCAAGGAGATCCGTACCCGCGGTGACATCATCTTGTTCATCGATGAGCTGCACACCTTGGTCGGCGCGGGCGCCGC
>NZ_SMKU01000754.1 GCF_004349215.1 Actinomadura rubrisoli
AGATGTGGATAAGAGACAGGGGCCGCGGGCGCTGCTGTTCTTCACCGAGCACATCGAGGCGGACGCGGTCCACGAGCAGGTGCTGCGGCGGGATGTGATCGGCGGGCTGCTGGAGCAGGAGCCGGAGCTGGCGGCGGACGTGGTCCTGGGCGTCCAGGCGACGGGGCTGCTGGAGGACCGGCTGGGCGCGCATCTGCTGGGGTGCTGGCGGGCGTGTCCGCCCCGGTCGGCGCTGCGGCGTCCCCCGCAGGCGGCGCGCTGACCTGCGCGACGGGTTTCTAGTGGTGTTTTTGCGGTATATGAGCGGAATGTTGCTTGTGAGGCCGCCTGGGGTTTATCGCCCGCAGTCGGACACGTTGATGCTGGCGGGGGCGCTGCGCTGCGCCAAGGTACCGCAGGGCGCGCGCGTCCTGGAGCTGGGGACGGGGACCGGCGCGGTGGCCGTGGCGGCGGCGCGCTGCGGCGCCTCGCAGGTCGTCGCGGTGGATGTGTCGGTGCGGGCGGTGCTGGCGGCGCGGGTGAACGCGCGGGTGCGGGGCCTGCCGGTCCGGGTGGTGCGGGGCGATCTGTTCGGCCCGGTGGCGGGCGAGGTGTTCGACGTGATCGTCGCCAACCCCCCGTACGTGGCGGGGTCGGCCGATCCGGCGTCGGCGCGCGGCAGGGCCCGGGCGTGGGAGGCGGGGCGCGACGGCCGGGCGCTGCTGGAGCGGATCTGCGCGGGGGCGCCGGGGCATCTGACGCGCCGGGGGACGCTGCTGGTGGTCCAGTCGGCGCTGAGCGGGGTCGCGGCGACGCTGGTGGCGCTGCGGCGGTCGGGGATGCGCGCGTCGGTGGTGGCGCGGCGCCGCGAGCCGTTCGGGCCGGTGATGGCGG
>NZ_SMKU01000755.1 GCF_004349215.1 Actinomadura rubrisoli
GGTCAGGGGCGGACGGCGCGGCGGCGGGCGCGGCGGTGCGCCATCGCCCGGTCGACCCGGTACCGGGCCAGCCGCACCAGGAGGGGACGCGGCGGGCGCCGCAGCGGGGCGGGCGTCACGCGGTGCGCGCCGGCGGCGGTCCGCAGCACCAGCTCCGCCATCCGCCGCCGGTCGCGGCCCCACGGCAGCCCGTACTGCTCCCGCAGTGTCTCGGGCAGCAGCGCCGTCGTGACCAGCCGGAACACCGCCAGGCCCGGCGCCAGGGGACGCAGCCGCGGCGGCCGCAGCACCGCCTCCGCCACCTCGCGCGCCTCGTCGCCGACCCGCAGCGCCGCCAGCGCCTCCGCCATGTACACGCGGAACGCCGCCAGGTCCGGCGGCTGCGCCTCCAGCGGGCAGCCCAGCACCTCCGCCACGATCCGCGCCTGCCGGTAGTACGCCTCCGACAGCCCCCGGTCGTCCCCGTCCGGGCGCATCACGTGCTCGTAGATGTGCAGCGCCGAGTCGATCAGGGTCGCGTTCACCCACATCTGCAGCTCCGGGTCGCCGCCCGAGTAGCCCTCGCCCCGCACCGTCCCGTGCACGCCCCGCACCTTCGCCGCGATCCGCTCGACGTCCTCCTGCGTGCCGAACGTGACGACGAGGAGGAAGTCCAGCGTCCCGAACAGCCGCGCCAGCGGCCGCTCCGCGAAGCCGCTGTGCTCGGCGACGCCCCGCGCCACACCCGGGTGCGCCAGCTGCATCAGCAGGGCGCGCCCGGCGCCGAGCACCACCAGCGGCTCGGCGGCCAGCTCCTGCAGCACCGACCGGTCGGCGAGGCGCTCCCGGAGCGGGACCTGGGGTGCGGTGGGCACGGGGGACCTCCCGGGGG
>NZ_SMKU01000075.1 GCF_004349215.1 Actinomadura rubrisoli
AGCTCGGCATCCTGGTGAGGAACCGCCTAAAACGTATGCAGTACCGACCCGAACTTTGTGCGGGATTCCTCGCCCGCACCGGCCTGGACCTCAAACTACCGTAACCCCAACAGTTGAAGTCCTCTAGCGGTCTTGGTAACTGAGAATCCCGTGCTGGACCAGGAGGTCGTGCAGGAACATCGCGGTCTGGGACGAGGGACGGCGTCAAGGGTCTCGTGGCTGAGCGGCAGCCGTCTGGGCGCGAGGCCAGTCAGGAGGGGGGCGTGCCGGTTGACGGACACTCGTGCTGTTCGGCGACAACGCGCACATGTTCGACACCTCAGGCTCGGGCCACGCCCCCAACGACTCCTGATCCGGCCGCTCCCATAGCGACCACACCACGAAGGTAAGCCCGTACCCAAGTGCAAGATGCGACCGGCAGTGCCGGCATCACGTCAACGATCACGACGAAGACCGAACGATTTCCGTGAACTCATTGCGGAGGACGCCTTCATCGACTGGTCTAGCGAGATGCAGCGCTGGACGAAGCTCAACGATCGACAACTGGATGTTCTGCGGCGCATCGATACCGGCACAGATCCGGTGACCCATCGGGATCACGACCTCGCGCACACTGTGTACGCGCTGCGACGACGGGGTCTGGTGACCACGCCGGTCGAGGACGGTGCCTGGCGGGCGGAGATCACCAAAGCGGGCCGCTACTACCTGGAACACGGACGGTTTTCGGAGACGGCCGAAACGCCGCGGCCACTCGTCAAGCAACCGATCGTCACCGCCGACGCACTCGTTCGGCAACTGCGCGAGGAAGGCACCGTCCGCGTGCTCCGGCCAGACGAACGCACCCGCGCCGCCTACCGGAAGGTCATACACGCGATCAAGCAAGGCGGTCTGTTGCCGGAGGGATTCGAGTTGCTCCACACCGGGCGGTCGAGCGGCGACCTGATCGTCCGACTCTCGGACGGGAGCCCCGAAGCCCAGACCGAATGGAACCGGATCCGGCTGGGCGCCCGCGACCTGGTCACCGACCCCGCCGGTCTGGCGGCGATGCTGGAGACCCATCCCGAGATCCTGCAAGTCTCCGAACGCGAATGGCCACGGGCGCTGCAGATCGTCGGCTCCCTGGCCGGCGAGGCCGAACAGCACGGCCTTCAACTCGCTCTGTCACGGAAACGCAAGCCGCGTGGTCTCTTCCTTCAACTGGACGGCGGCCATCGTTTCGACGTGGCGCTCAGCGAAGAACACGAGGAAACGGAGCTGGTACCCGACGTACCGCACAAGCAGCGACGCCGCCCGTATTCCTGGCAGCGGGTCGAAGCCGAGATCATATCGAAGCCGACCGGCCGACTACGGCTCGCCCTGACCGTTCATCATGGCAAGGACGAGACATGGACGGACAATAGCAAATCACGCCTCGAAGCCCGATTGCCGGACATCGTCAAGAAGGCAGAGGAGGCCGCAAAGGACGCAGAGCACCGCCGGCGGCAGGCAGAACGAGAATACGCAGAATTCCTCGTAGAACTGGACAGGGAGGAGGCGGAGACCGAAGCCCGCTGGCGTGCCGCGATGGCCCGGGCAACGCAACGAGCAACCGAAGAACATCGACTCCGAGTACTCACGACGCTCCGGGAAGGCTGGAATTCGGCCCGGGAGATCCGCGAACTGTGCGATGCGTTGGATGCCGCGAACACAGGGCACACGAATGTCGCGGAGACGGCCCAGATTCGATCCTGGCTCGACTGGGCGCGTGCGCTCGCCGATCGGCTCGACCCGGTCAAGAACCTCCCTCGCCTGGCCGGCGCGCAGTTCGAGTTCGAGCCGCAACCCGACGATCTACGCCCCTACCTCGGGGACTGGAGCCCAGAGGGCCCGCACCAAGAGTATCGACGCCCTAACCCAGGCACACAGCAGTCCGTCAGCGACCTTTACCGGGAGGGGTGGAGATACGGACGCCCAGGTCGCGCGCAATGGTGGCGGCGATAGCGTGATGGCCATGTCGCCGAAGCGCGGCGACAGCGGCTTCCACCACCGCACCCAGCCGTTCGACCTCGGCTCGCAGCGCCTCCAGTTCGTCGTAGCGGTCGGTCGCATCCTTCCCGCACCATTCGTGCAGAGTCGAGCGATGGCCTCCCAGCGTTCGAGCTTCCGCGAGGTACGGAGCCTGCCGTACGTCGTGTTCTCGTGCTCGTCGCGAACCTCCGCCAGCCTGTGGAGCACGGGTGCCAGCACATCTTCGGGTCGCCGGAGCGCGATCCGTGACGCGATCCGCATGGTCATGGGCCAAGCCGCGATGTAGGTGCCGTCCCTGTCCCTGAAGCCGTCCCTGCCATCGCCCAGCTCCGCATCGTCCCACCCCAGCCATTCCGCTGCCTTGGCCGGCTCGGCTACTTCGAGAACACCCGCCCCCGGTTTGGTCGCCCGAAAACGGAACAAGCCGGTCGCCTTGACCGCGCTGAACACGTGCTTCGCGGCCTCAATGGCCACGGTTCCATGAGCAGATCCTCGCAGGATCGAACCTGCCCGAACCGAAGGAGAGGCTTGACCTTGTCTTCCTTCGGCATTCCCGCACGTGACGGCGCTGTTGAGCCCGCACGCGGGCGTCCGAATCCGGGGGTGGGCTCACATCGATCCGACCGGTTAGCTGCAGACTATGCGCCAACCGGAATGCGGTAGGGCGCGCCGAGCGGTGAATGGGTGGGCCATATGCTGTCGATACGTGTCGCCCCAGGGATTTCAACCATTCCTATATGCCGACGAGCAGGCGACACGCATCCCTGCACGCCGTTGGTGGTGATTGGGTGTGGGGTTACTGGGTCGGCCGGCTCGCCGTCCTGAATCCCCATGCGTGCCTCCGTAGCGCTACCGGCACGCGCCGACGGTGAATGATCCGGTGATGTCAGGCGGCCATCGGTCGGGATGGGGCGTTCTCCTTTGTGTAGGATCCCCCAGGGGCACCCCGAAACGTCGGTGATCCGCGTGGAAAGGGCGGTCCGGGCCGGATGTCCCCAAGGTGGGCCGAGCCTCCCGTCGCGTTCTGCATCGCCTGAGCATGCCTGGCCGAAGTGATGAGCCTTCTGCGGGACGGGTAGCCCGATTCAGGACGCCGCGCACGCGGTCGTTCCGGTTAGGCGCCGCAGACGACGTCGACGTGGACGTGGGATCCGTCGTTGGAGATGTTCTTGCTGTAGACGCTCCAACCGCGGCCGTCACCAGTGGGGAAGGAGTCGGTCAGTACAGCCTCGCCGCGGGATGCGTTAAGGCCGCCACCGCCCAGAGCCACCATGCCATCGGGGCAGGTGGCGCTGGCAGAGCCGAATCCGCCCGCAGGGAGGTTGACGTCGGGTCCCTGGACCCGCTGGTATCTGCTGAGCCCGCCTCCGCACATGGTGAAGAGCCGCCAGTTCTGCGTGATCAGCGATGTGTTGACGACATCGACCCCCCAGAAGTAGGACCCACCGCTGGTTGGGGGATTGAACGAGCTGCCGATCCGCAGGCCGCCATTGGGGTTGCTGTTGCTCTCGCCGCCGCCGAGGGCGAGCTTGCCCTGCGGGCAAGTGCCGGCGAATCCGATGCTGCTGTTCCCGCCCACGTTGAAGTCGTTGGTGACGATCTGGTGGCCGCTGATACCGCTGCCGCAGACGGCATAGCCGCGAACGCTTGCCGTGCCCGACGAGGTGTTGGCGGCGAAGGAGGTCCAGCGGGTGGGACTTTCGGGGTAGGAGACGGTGAGCACGACCCCGCCCGAGATCGTGTTCTCTTCGCCGCCGCTGAGGACCTGCATTCCGGCCGGGCAGTCGGCGGCGACGCGTACGAAACCACCCGCGTCGGCTATGACCCAGTTACCGACGACAACCTGGTAGCCGATATTGCCGATCTTGGTTCGTGGTTTCGCGGGCGAGGTCTGTGTCTGTTTGGGCTTGGCAGAGGGGTACGGTGTCGGCCCGGCAAGTGCGGGTCCACCGAGCGCGCCAACGGTGGCCATAGCCGTTAGCGCGCCTATGCCTAGACGACGGGTGAGGGAGCGAGTAGTGGACACCATAGTGATTTCCCCCTGATGAACGATCTGCGGCCCGCCCTGTCCTGGGCGACGGTCTCCAGCATCCGCGGAGCGCCGGTTCCGGAGAAGCTTCGGTCCGTTGAACGGACCTGTGGTTTGCGCATCGCTCATGATGAACGGGGCGGCGGCATTGATGGTGACCGCAACATGCCGGAGGTCGCGAGCGGAGTCTTTACTCGTGCCACGTCCAAGGCGCGCCACAGCGGGTTGGCTGGCGCTGTCTTATGACGCGGGGGTCGCACTCGGTGCTGCCAACCTCGTGATGACCTTGCGTGCGACGGCCGTGCGGCGCTCCGGGCCACCGCCGCTGGTGATGGTGATCTTGGTCGTCCCGTCCAGCACCCACAGCGCCGTGCCGCCGGTGTAGGCGGCGTCTCCGATGCCGGCGACCGCCTCATAGTGCTCGGCCTGGGAGGTGAAGTCCTCCACCGTGCCGGGAGCGACGCTGATCTTCAGGTCATCGTCGTACGAGCAGCTCTTCTCCGTTCCCGCGTTCTCCGCCCGGACGAGGTCGATCTTCGTCTCCATCACCTCGGCGGCCTCTTCCTTGGTCAGCAGCGCGCAGGCGTCGGCGGGCAGAGATCCAACGGGCCCGCCCGGCGCGGACGGAGCCGTTGCCTGCGGGGCCGGCGATCCGGTCGGCGAGGAGGAGTCGTCGTCGGCCATGTCGCAGCCGGTCAGCGCCAGCGCGAGCGCCGAGGCGGCCAAGGCCACCTTTCGATGAGTGGACGTCACGAGTTTTCTCCTTGGCATTGTCAATTGCGCCGGCGGTCGGAAGCGGTACGCCATGGGAGTAGGTCGTCAAAGCGCTCGCCGGTGTCGTCACGGCGATAGCGGCGCTGTCCCTTCCATCTCGTCCCCCGACGGCCTCCCAGGCGTATCACCACGGTGAGCGACCGTCCTCACATCGCGATCACACCGCCTTCACAGCGGGCGTTCGACATTCAGCGCGCACGTTTCACGGCGCTCTCACGTGCAGGTAGGTGGGCCGGACGTGTGTAATCCCCGTGAGAATGGCGTGAAACCCGGCGGCCTCAGTCTGTTGTTGCGTTGGACGTGTGACTTGGGGGTTCGCGTTGAATGGTGAAGCAGCGGCGAGCACGGGGCCCGGGACGCGAGAGCGTGCGCGTGCGGGGGCTGCGCACGGTTTGGGTCGACGGCCGGGGCACGGCACCCTCGCACCTCGTCCCGGAAGCGGACGAGGTGTTCTGGAAGGAGCGTTCGCGGTGCTTGAGGCACTGGAGAACCTTGAGGTCGCCGGACTCAGCAGGCTGGCCGCGGTCAGCGGACTGCCGAAGACCACCGCGCATCGGCTGCTGGAACAGCTGATCGACCTGGGTGCGGCCGAGCGCGCGAATGTCCGCGGCCATTACCGGTTGGGTCCTCGGCTCCTCCAGCTCGGCCGCGCATGGCAGCCCGTACCCGGTCTGGCGGCCGCCGCTGACGGACCGATGCGTGCGCTGGCAGCCGCCACCGGCGCCACCGTAGGCGTCTGCGTGCTCAGGACCGGCAGGACGCTCGTGGTGGCCGGTGCCGTTGGGGAGGTGGATTCCCTGGCGCCACTGCTGCCGGGCGCGACCTGGCCATGGTCCACGGCAGCAGGCAAGCTGCTGGTGGCCGCGGCGCGACCCGGCCTTCCGCTGGGGCCTATGCCGGGGGGATGGAAGCAGACGGCGGCGTCGATCCGGTCGGACGGGCTGGCGGTCGATCGCGAGGAACTGGTCGCCGGTGTGTTCTGTGTCGCGGCCCCGGTGCGAGCCCGCGGCGGTGCTGTCGTCGCCGCCCTGTGCGTGCTGACCGGCACCGCGGATCGGCTTCACCGGCTCGCCCAGCCGGCCGTACGAGCCAGCCGGATCATTTCGGGCAACCTTGGCAAACCGCATGGAGGATCTGTCACGTCGAGGAGAGGCTCGTGAAGGGCGGCTCCGCGCTGCCGCGATCAGCGGCAGTCGGCCGCCGGTGAGGAGGGAGGGCCGTGGTCAGGTTCGTCGCATCTCCGGACGGAACCGTCGTCGGTTTCGAAAGCTCCGGTCAGGGACCCGCGATGGTACTGGTTCATGGTGGTACGGCGGATCGCGGTCGATGGGCACCGGTTCTGGCCGGGCTCGCGGAGCGGTACGGGGTGCACGCCGTCGATCGTCGAGGGCGGGGGCTGAGCACCGCCGAAGTCGGCCCGTACAACATCAGGCGCGAAGGCGAGGACATCGCCGCGGTCACGGAGGCGGTCGGCCGCGACGTCTATGTCGTCGCACACTCCTACGGAGCCCTCTGCGCGCTTGAATCGGCGCTGCTGACGGATGCGATCGGCCGGATGGTCCTCTACGAACCACCGCTGCCTACCGGCGACCGGCACGTCGTCGCGCCGGACGTGCTCGACCGGCTCCGCACCGCAACCGCGGCCGGACATCCCGAGGAGGTGCTCAAGACGTTCTTCCGCGAGGTGATCCGCCTGGGCCCGGACGAAATCGAGGCCATGCGGACCACCCCGATCTGGGGGGCGCGGCTGGCCGCCGCGCCGACCATCGTCAGGGAACTGGAGGCTGTCGGGTGCTTCGAGGTCTCCGACCGGCTGGCGCGGATCGAGATACCCGTCCGGCTGCTGCTCGGCACCCGGAGCCCGGCCTACTTCGCCCCGGCGGCCGAGGCGATCGCCGCTAGGCTCCCCCAGGCGGACGTCCTGCCGCTGCACGGCCAGGACCATATGGGCATCGACCGGGATCCGGAGCAGTTCATCACCGCCGTACTGAACTTCGCATCGAGCGCTGGGAGACAAGGATGAAGTTCGGATTGAAGGTGAATCCAGGCACCTGGACGGAGGCTCGCCGCTGGGCGGACATCGCCCAGGACGCCGGGTTCGACAGCCTGTGGACCGGAGACAACCTGCGCAACGCGCGTGATCCGAGGGTGCCCGTGCACGACGGCCCGGCCATCATCGCCGGGTGGGCGGCGACCACCGCCCGGATCCGGATCGGCCTGCTGATCGCGAATATGATCTACCGGCGGCCGACCGTTCTCGCCAAGCAGGCGGTGACGATGGACCACATCTCCGACGGCCGCTTCGAGCTCGGCGTCGGCTCGGGCCTGTGGCCGGCCGACCACGCGATGGCGGGCGTACCGGTCTGGAGCGCACAGGAGCGGGCCGACCGGTTCGCCGAGTTCGTCGCCACGGTCGACCGGCTCCGGTCAGGCGACGCGCAGGACCACGCCGGCGGGCACTACCCGTACGAAGGTGCGGCGCTGAGCCCGGCACCGATCCAACGCCGGATCCCGCTCATCGTCGCCGCCAACGGACCCCGGGCATTGGCGGTGGCCGCCGACCACGCCGACAGTTGGGTCACCTTCACCGGCACAGCCGAGGAACAGGACTTCCACGAGGCGACGCTCACCCGTATCCGCACGCTCGACCAGCGCACCGCGGACCGCGGCCGCCCGCCGGTACGGAAGGTGCTGCTGGCATACGGCTCGATCTCCCCGTGGTCCTCCGCCGACGCCTTCTCCCGGCTGGTGGACCGCTACAGGGCCATCGGCTTCGACGAGATCATCTGCTACGCACCCAAGCCGGCGGAACGAGCGGTCTTCGACAAGGTCGCCCGCCGCCTGACCGATCTGCAATGAGGGCGCTGTCCTCCCGACGCAACGGCCACGCTCACGCATGCTCCAGCGCGTCGAGCGTGTCCGGCCATCCCTGGAACACCGCGACCGTCTGATCAGCCGAGTCGAGGTCGCCGGTCCCGCCCAGAGCCCGTATCCGCGCGCGGCGCCAGGACGACTGCCCGGCGCGCACCGCCGGCATCTCCCCGGTGGCGGCCAGCTCCGCCCGCGCATAAGCACGTACGGTCTCCAGCAGGCGGAACCGGCGAACCCCGCCGGCGGCCTCCACGGTGACCAGGGACCGGTCGACCAGCTCGGCGAGGGCAGGCGCCAGGTCACCGAGCTCAATGTCCGGACCAACGGCCACGTGTTCGGCCGCCTCCAGCCCGAAGTCTCCGGCGAAGACGCTCACCCTTCGCAGCACCGCGCGCTCCCGCGCGCCCAGTAGATCGTGACTGCGGTCCAAGGCCGCCTGGAGGCTGGTGTGCCGGCCGCCCGAGTCCCTCGTCCCACCCACGAGCAGCCGCAGCCGATCACCCAGCCGTGCGGCCACCTGCGCCACGCTCATGGTCCTGGTGAGCCCGCCGGCGAGCTCGATGCCCAGCGGTAGCCGGTCGACCGCCGCGCAGATCGCGTCAAGGTCCTCCCGCGCCGCGGGCAGCGCGTCGCGGGCGCACCGCCGCTCCAGCAGCCGCACCGCCGCGTCCCGATCAAGCGGGCCCACCCGCCGCGCGTGCTCGGCCCGCAGCCGCAGCGGCCGCTGCGAGGTGACGAGCACCGACGCCTCCGGCGCCTGCCGGTCGAGCCGCGCGCAAAGATCGGCCACCTGCGCCACCACATGCTCGGCGTTGTCCAGGACCAGCAAGGTCCCTTCCAGCGCCGCCGCGCACGCCGGCAGCAGGTCGGCTCGTGCCCCTTCGATCCCGGCCGCCGCCGCGACCGCCGCCACCACCGCGCCGTCGCCGCGCAGCGGCGCCAGCTCGACCACGACCACCTTCCGCTCCGCGACCGCCATACCGCGTGCGGCCTCCATCGCCAGCCTGGACTTCCCGCTGCCGGGCTCCCCGACCAACGTCACCAGGCCCGGCCGCGCGAGCCGGCGCGACAGCTCCGCCACATCCTCCTCACGACCGATGAAGTCGCCCGCCGGCTTTGGAGGCTCGAAGAGCCGGGCGGGCGGGTTGGCGGACGGGTCTGGCGGCCCGGACGGGGAACGGATCGTGACGGGGGACGTGGCGGCAGGGGCCTGCAACGCCGAGTCCTGCCTGAGCAGGGCGATCTCCATTGCCGCGGTCTCCGGGGCGGCGTCGACGCCCAGCTCGTCGACCAAGGTGCGGCGGAGCTTGGCGAGCCCGTCCAGGGCCTCGGCCTGTTTGCCGGTGCGATAGAGCGCGAGGGCCAGCAGACAGCACAGTCGTTCGTGCAGGGGGTTCTCGGTGACCAGCTGGGCGAGTTCGTCGGTGACCTCCGCGGCCGCGCCGAGCGCCAGATCGGCCTCCAGGCGCTCTACCAGCAGGTCGAGTCGCCAGGCGTCCAGACGTTCCGCCTCGTTGGCCGCGTACGGGATCGTGCGCAGGTCCGCCAGCGCCGGCCCGCGCCAGCGCTCCAGGGCGTCTCTCGCCGCGGCGCGGACGGCGGCGGGGTCCGCGGCTCGCTTGGCCACGTGCAGGCGGTTCGCCGCGGCCTTGGCCGCGACCAGATCGGTCGGCTCCGCGGCGAGCGCGTACCCCGCCGCGACCCGGCGCACCACTGGGGCGGTCTTACCCAGGGTTCCCCGCATCCGCGACACGAGCACCCGCAGGCGATGGACGGGCCGCGCGAGCTCGGGCTCCGCCCACAGATCCGCGATGAGCCGCTCGTCGGACACGGGCCGGCCCCGCGCCAAGGCCAGGCGCGTCAGCAGCGCTCTTTCGAGGGGACGATCGAGCTGATGCGGTGCCTCCGCCGATCGGACCTCCACCGAGCCGAGCACCAGCACATCGAGGACCGGCGAGGGCTCGGAGGCGGCCGCGACGGCAGATGGCCTGATCTTGGATCCGGGCAACGCAACTCCAGCTGGGTCATGCGGCGTTGAGATCAGGCTTCTCCCCTGGTGCTCTCACGGGCTCGGGAAGGGCTGCAGCGTGGTGTGCGCGGGCAACGCCGGCTTCTGGGGCAGCGGCTGGGCGCGGGCACCGGCTCGGCGGGCACACGCTCACTGCTCGTGACGCTGTACGCATGACCGGAGTCTCGCGCTTGCCTCCTGCAATTCGCTTGCAGTGAACTTGACGAGCCAAGTGAGCTTGACGAGCCATTCGTAAAGGCCGGGAGCTGGGCGTTACCTTAGGCGGGCTGGAGTTTATCTTTTAGCGACGCTAACAGGTGATCAGACCTTTATGAGATCCACCATGTCGGTCCAGCTCATCCGTGTGCCGTCGGCCTCGGCGGAGGCGCGTTCCCTTTCGGTGAGCAGAGTGTCGAGCTGGGGCGCGTTGAAACGGCTGAGCAGGTCGGGGCGGACGCCGAGTCGCCTGGCATGGTGCTGGACGGCAGCGCGCAGCCGGATGGCGTCGTGCGGACGGTCGGCGAGCGCCAGAGCCGAGGCCGCGGTATCCAGGACGGCGATCATGTAGGTCATGTCCTCTTCGTGCTGGAACCGCATGTGGGCGCGGCGGAGGGCGTCCAGTGCCGCCGCCGTTCGGCCCTGGGCCTCCGCGGATGCCTGGTGGCGCAGGAGGTAGGACTGTGCGAGAGCGAGCTCCGACCAGCCGGCCGGCCAGGAGAGCCCGGCGGCCAGGGCCTGGGCCGCCGCCTGGAGGAGCCCCGCTTCACCGGCCTCGGGCTGTCCGCGCCGGATGAGCGTGGCGGCGTTGATCATTCGTCCGCTGACGGTGAGCCAGTCGTCGCCGAGGTCGGTGCCAATGGCGATGGCCGTGCTCGCCGCGTCGTGGGAGGCGTCGATGTCTCCGATACCGAGCCACCACATGGCCGCGTAGATGTGGAGCATGCCGTACAGAAGGCGTTGTTCGGGCTCGGCACGGTCGCCGAGCGCAGGCAGGATCTCCTCGTGGCACCGGCGCTCGGCCTCGACGGAGTCCTCGATGAGGAAGCCGATCGACATGCCGGCCAGGTGGGCCCGGGCGCGATCGGTGTCCGAAGCGTCGGTCGCCGCCCGCAGCGCGGCGTCGAGGAGGCGCTTGCCCTCCGCGACGTGGCCGCGCCGGATCCAGAACCAGTCGAGCAGGCCGACCATGCGGAGCGCCATCTCGGGACGGTGCCGCAGGTCGTGCGCGATGCCGGCGCGAAGGTTGGGGAGCTCCCGCAGGATCGTCCGAATGGCCGGCCCGGCTTCCACGCCGTACAGCTGAACGGCGCACCGATCGACCAGGTCGCGGACCCAGTGGGCGTGCGCCTCCTGGGTGGCCGCGGGCTCCGGATCGCAGGCTTGGCAGTACGCGCGTATGGTCTCCAGTAGCCGATAGCGGGTCGGCGTGACCGTGGTGTCGGCGCTGACCACTGAGCGGCTCACCAGCGACGCCAGCGATTCGAATGTTGTCGCCTGACGCGTGCCGTCCGGGCGTACGGCCGTGGCCGCCTCCAGTGAGAAGCCGCCTTCGAAGGGCCACAGCCTCAGCAGCAGGGCCCGATCGGCCGCGGGGAGCGGCTCGACGCTCCAGGCGATGGCCGCATCGAGTGTCGCGTGATGGGTCAGGGAGCCTCGTGGCACCGATCCGAGCAGGGCGAACCGATCGCCGAGGTGCTGGGCGATCTCGCCGAGCCCGAGAAGTTGTGTACGGGCCGCCGCGAGCTCCAGGGCCAGCGGTATGCCGTCCAACGCGGTGCAGACCCGCCTGGCATGCTCGCGCTCGGCGGCGGAGGGCGTCCAGCCGGGCCGTACGGTGGCGATCCGGTCGAACAGGAGGCTGAGCGCCGCTCCGTCCGAGCCGTCCGCCGCCGCCACGGGCAGCGGTTCGACGGCCAGCGTGATCTCGCCGTCGACGCGCAACGGCTCCCGGCTGGTCGTCAGGACGCGCAGCCGCGGACAGGCGGTGATCAGTTCGATGGCGAGCGCGGCGACCGCATCGACGAGGTGTTCGCAGTTGTCGAGGATGAGCAGGCCAGGCCGATGGGCGAGGACACCGATCAGCGCCAGTCGCGGATCGTGGACCACCTGGGCCAGGCCGATGGCGTCGGCGATCGCCTGGGCGACGACTTCGGGCTCGCGGACGTCGGCGAGCCGGACCAGCCAGGGCCCGTCGCCGTCAGGGCGCGCCGCGGCGTACTCCACCGCCAGCCGGGTCTTGCCGACCCCGGCCGGGCCGATCAGCGTGACCAGCCGCTGTTCGGCCAGGATGCGGGTCAGCTGGCCCAGTTCGGCGTCGCGGCCGCGAAACGAGGACAGCGGGCGGCCGAGACCCGACCGGGCGAAGGGCGTCGGGAGGTTCCGCGGCGAGGCGTCGGCCGACGTCATCGGGAGGTTGCGCGGCGAGGCGTCGGCCGATGTCGTCGGGAACATCAGCTGCGGATCCTGGGCGAGGACGAGCCGCTCCAACCGCTGAAGCTCCGGGCCAGGGTCGACGCCCAACTCGTCGGCGAGCAGCGCGCGTACCTTCCGCAGGACCGCCAGCGCGTCGGCCTGGCGGCCGCATCGGTAGAGCCCCAGCACCAGCAGGGCCCACCGCCGCTCCCGGTACGGTGCGGCCCGGGTGGCCTCTTCCAACTCGGCCACGGCCTTCGGGGCGTCCCCCGCCGCGAGCCTGGCCGCGAGTTGTTCTTCGACGGCGGTTTCGCGAAGCTCCGTCAGATGCCCGCGGGCCGCCACGACCTCCGCGGTGTCAAGGAGGTCGGCGTAGGCGTCACCTTGCCAATGCGCGAGCGCGGTGGTGAGGGCGTCCAGCGCTTCGGAGGCGGCGTTGTCGGCCAGGAACCGGCGGCCGAGATCGAGGTCGCGACCGAACTGTACGGTGTCGACCGATTCTGGTGGCACAACGAACCGGTAGCCCGAGCCGCTGCGTTCGAGAAGGCCGCGGTGTGCACCCAGCTGACGGCGCAGCCGGGACACGTACACCTGCAAAGAGGACACTGCACGCGCCGGGGCTTCGTCACCCCAGACCGCCTCGACCAGGCCGTCATCGGTCACCGGCCGCCCGTCGGCCAGGACCAGCCTCGCCAGGAGCCGGCGCGATTGCGGACCGCCCAGGTCGACGGCCATCCCGTCACTGGTGACCCGGGTGGGTCCCAGGACTCTGACGACCAACACGGGCTCAGTATACGAACCACCTGTAGGGTGACCGGCTTGTTTCATTCCAGGGCCGGTAGCGGGCTGTAGTGCGGTGCCTCGATCGGTCCCAGGTGCTTCGGCGCCGAATCTGAGAGCGGCGGCCAGACCGAGGTTCGGTCCCGCGCCAATGATTGCCAATGTGGGCATGCCCGTCCTTGGAGGCAGCGGGTCGCGCCGGTCGTCGATTCCGCGGCGTGTATCGGGTCCCCGGGCTGCAATTGTGGTGGCTGCGTATCGAGTACTCGCGGCCGGGGCGTGGTCGTCCGCCAATCCATGAAAGCGAGGCTGCGGCTTGGACGGTGGAGAGGCACTCCATCGGCTATGTAGCAAATGTCCCAGTCTGGGCCTATTGCACGGCGCGGTGGGGGGTATCTTGGGCGTGACATTTCACATAACCACGCGTTCAGTTTCTGTGGTGATCGGCCCCCTTCCGACGCCGGGGCCTGACGGTTAGTGTCCGCCTCGTGACTTCACGCGATCGTGGTGCGGCCGCTCTCGGGCGGCGGACGTCGTCCCGCGAGTGGCTCCCCGCTGTCGTGGCCGGCGGCTCGGTACCCGGAGCGGCCCCCCCGACGCCGGACGGCCGGCTGGGCCGGCATCGCCACGTCCGGTAGCTGAAGACCCCCCGTCAGAAAGGGATCATCCATGACCATCGCCAGTGATTACCAGAACGACGTCGCCAATTACTGGAACGCCGAGCGCAATCCGGTCAACCTGCGGCTGGGCGACGTGACGGGGATCTACCACCACCACTACGGGATCGGCGAGGTCGACTGGTCCGTTCTCGACGCGGCGGACGACGTCGGCCGCGAAGAGGCGATCATCACCGAGCTGCACCGGCTGGAGAACGCCCAGGCCCGTCTGCTGCTCGGCCATCTCGGCAACATCCGGCCCGAGCACCGGCTGCTGGACGCCGGGTCCGGACGGGGCGGCTCCAGCATCATGGCCAACGCCGCCTTCGGCTGCCGGGTCGACGGTGTCTCGATCTCCCAGGCCCAGGTGGACTTCGCCAACGACCAGGCGGCCAAGCGGAATGTGTCCGACAAGGTCCGCTTTCACCTCAAGAATATGCTCGACACCGGCTTCGAGGATGGCGCCTTCCAGGCGATCTGGAATAACGAGTCGACGATGTACGTCGTCCTTGAGGACCTTTTCGCAGAGCACTCCCGTCTGCTCGCGCGGGGCGGCAGATACGTCACCATCACCGGCTGCTACAACGACGTGTACGGGCTGCCGTCCAAAGCGGTCTCCGTCATCAACGCCCATTACGTGTGCGACATTCACCCGCGCAGCGGCTACTTCCGCGCCATGGCGGCCAACCGGCTCGTACCCGTCAGCGTCATCGACCTGACCGCCGAGACCATTCCGTACTGGGAGCTGCGCCAGAAGGCCGCGGTCGCCACGGGCATCGAGGACACGTTCCTGCAGGCATACCGCGATGGCAGCTTCCAATACCTGCTCATCGCCGCCGACCGGGTTTGACCCGCGCCGCCGCAGTGCCCGAGGCCACCGCTCGTTGCGCCGCAGACGACGGGCGCGCCCCCCGGTAGCCGCTGCCCTAGGCCAGACCTCGACCAGAGACAGGTGAACAGACTTTGCGCGCGACACATCAGCCACCGTGTGGCGGGAATCCCCAATCCAGTTCGCTCACGGACGCGTTGCCGGGAATCCCGTTCGGGCCGACCGGTCTGGGAACCACCGCGGCACAATTGCCCTCGCTCCTGGCCACTGGGCGCCCCAGTCGCGATGCTCCGTATGAGCCTGGTCTAGGTCCCGTCCGCGGCGCTTCGGTCTATGTCGAAAGGACATGGGGTGACGGGTCGCATTCCCCGCTCTACTGTCCGTCTCCCGAACGCATCGACGAGGTTCTCGCCGATGTCGTGGACGCGCGGCTCGTCTCCTGGGCACGGGACCAGGGATGCGAGGAACACGAACTGGAGGCGCTGGGCAAGGCCAGGTTCGGGAGCCTGGTCACCCTCGCCCATCCCGACACCGATGATCCCGATCCCCTGCTCGTCGCCGCGCAACTGAACGCCAGCTGGTGGGCGGCCGACGACTACTACGCCGACGACACCGCGCTGGGCGCCGTGCCCACGCTTCTTCCGCAGCGCCTCACCCTGGCCATGGCGGCCATGGACCCCGTCCCGCCCGTGGGCGACCTCACGCCGCCGCTCCAGGAGGCCCTGCAGAACGATCTGGTGCTCAGGATGTTCGACTCGTCGGTCGCCCACCTGACGTGCCACGCCACCCCCGCCCAGGTTCAGCGGATCTGCTACTCGACCTTCGCGATGTTCGTGAGCTGGACCGCCTACGCGGCCTGGCGGGAGACCCGCGAGTATCCGCCCGCCTGGGAGTACCTGGCGGCTCGCCAGCACGACAGCTTCTACACCTCCATGACCCTCATCGACGTGGTCGGCGGCTACGAGCTCCCGGCCAATCTCTTCTACGAACCGCGCGTGCGCCGCGCGGCCATGCAGGCGGGCACCGCGAGTGTGATCGTCAACGACCTGCACTCGGTCGCCAAGGACGCCGCCGACGAGAATCCGGTCTGCAACCTCGTCCTGCTGATCGCGGCCGACCGGGACTGCCCCGTCGAGGAGGCGACCGAGATCGCCGTCGGCCTCCACAACGATCTCGTGCGCGGGTTCGAGACCACCCACCGCGAGCTCGCGACCGTCTCCTCCCCCGAACTTCAGAGGTTCCTGCGCGGGCTGCGGGCCTGGATGGGCGGCGGCTTCGAATGGCACGCCACCAACCCCCGCTACGCCGAGCAGACCTAGAAGGGCCCCGCGCACGAGCACGAGCACGAGGCCAGACTCCCGGCGTGGCCGGCCGGGTAGTCCGAGACCGACGAGAACATCGCCGAGCGCCGGATCGCCCCGGGCCTTATGATCTTGGGTGATGAATTCCGAGACAAGATTCCAGAAGCGCTGCGTGCGATTAATGATCGGTGTAGGTGACCGTGCGAGATCAGGCCGGACGACCTCACCAGCAGTCCCTAGAAGGGCGGTGCCCGCTGTTTTGGAGACCGCGTCAGGCTTCTGCGCGGGCTAGTGCCTCTTTGAACCAAGGGGGCTGGTAGGGCGGGGTGCGCGGGAAGCGCTCCTGTTCCACGGCGAACTCTTCCGGGGACGGAGGAGCAGGAAAGTCGGGCTCGTTGCGGATGTTGTACTGAATGCGGAACTTGCCTGGCGGTTCGACGCCGTACCGGCAGGAGAACCAGGTGCCCTCGTTCTCCACGTACATGCCGCCGCGCAGCCGCTGGAACATGCGCCAGACCTCGGCGGGCGGGTCCCAGACGGTCATGGCGCCGTCCGCGCCGGTGAGACCGGTGGCCACGTCGATGTGACGGCCCAGATGGCGATAGTCGATCATCAGCTCCCGCCATCCGTGCGGCAGGGCCTCGGTGATCTGCCGGGTGATCTCCGTGAGCAGGTCGTGCTGCTGGACCGGGTCGAGTGACGGCCACTTGGCCATGGGCTTTCCTCTTCCGACGGTGATGATCGAGTCCGTCAGCCTACCGGCAGAGGTTCATGCGCTCGAATGCCGCTCGGACGATCGGTGGCAGCGCGAGACGGCCGGTGACGGCACGGGACGGTCTGTGGGGGGCGGGGCGTCTGACCTGGGTCAGGTCTTCGATGGCGACTGAAAATGCGGTGAAAAGCCGCTGATTGACAGTACGTCTGGTGCGTCGGGATTCTTGGGGCGGCAGGGGCCCCCGCTCACGCCACGGCCAGCGCGCGCATGCCGACCGCTCCCCCACAGCAAGGAATCGCGTCATGCCGCGTCGAACCCTGCTCGCCTGCTCCGTCCTCGCCGCCTTCGCGGCGGCCACCGTCCCCGCCATGACAGGACAGGCGACCACCACCGCGCCCGGAAAGCAGCGCGCGGCTGCTTCTCCCGACCCGAACGCGCCCAAGCGCGGATATGTCGAGGGTGCCCGGTCCTTCGTCCGGAACGCGCAGAGCGTCAAAGCCGCCGACAACTTCCGTGAACTGCACAACTCTCGTGTGCGGCGGGAGCAGATCCACCACTTCTGGGGTGTCGAGCCCGGCGCCGGAACGCACGACGGGTTCATGGCCACCCACAGCATCAACACCGGTTACCGGGTGTCCAACAGCGCCGACTACACCTATACGCCCACCATCAAGGCCGCCGGGTCCTGCATGGAGGTCACCACCGTCTACTCCCAAACCGTTGGGAACGAGGTGTGGGCCTGGGACTGGTGCGGCAAGGGCGGGCCCGCCAAAGAGATCAAGATGGACGCGAATTTCGTCGAGACCTACACGCAGCCCGTGAACGGGCACCCCGCCTACAGCGTCCAGCTCGTCCAGACGGACGCGGGCCAGAACGCGTGGTCGGCCTATCTCTACAACTACAAGACCAGCAGCTGGAGCCTGTTCTACAGCAAGTCGGGCAGCGACACGAGCCGGCTCAAGTACGGCTGGGACATCTTCGAGATCTACGCGACCCGCAACACCAGCACGGGCACGGCCCACTACTGCACGGACGCCAAGAACGTCGTGTTCGAGAGCAGTTCCATCCAACTGCGCAAGGGCGGCGCCTGGCACGCGGCGACCCCGTCCGACTCGCCTTGGCAGCCGACCACCGAACCGAATCCGAAGGACTACCTGTGCCCGACGTTGAAGTTCGTCCGCGCGGGCGCCAACGACCACTGGATCGTTCGCCAGTAGGCCGGGCCGGAGCGCGAGCGGCTCCAGTGACAACCGCCCGACCTCAAGATCGCGAACGAGCCGGGGCCCGGGCGAAAGCCCCGGCCCCGGCTCGTCGTGGCCGGTCAGCGTGAGTGCGCCGCCATGGCGGTGCTCAGGCGCCGGGCCGGTTCGGCGACCGGGACGGGGCTGGACGCCTTCAGCGTCTTCAGCACCGGCGCGGTCTCCAGGGTCCGGATGGCGTCGAGCGCGCCGAGCCGATGGGTGAGGTAGTGGTGCAGGGCGGACGGGTCGCGGCACAGGATCAGGGCCACGAGGTTGGTCGGGCCGGTGGTGGCGGCCACGAAGGCGAGCTCCTCGTGCTGGGCGAGGGTGCGCGCGACCTCGTCCAGATGGGCGGGGGCGACGGACGCCCACAGCAGCGCCTGCGTGGTGATGCCGAGCACCTGGTCGTTGATCTCGACGTCGAAGAAGATCGCGCCGCTGGCCTGAAGGACGGCGAGGCGCCGCGCGACCGTGGACGATGACCAGCCGGTCGCGGCGGCGAGGTCGCCGTGGCTGGCCCGGCCGTTGCGCTGCAGCGCGGCGAGAAGGTGCCGGTCGGTGTCGGCCAGGGCCGCCCTGTTGGAGTGCAGGGAGATGCCGTTGGACGACGCGAGGCGGCACCGGAGCCGGTGCTGCTGCTCCTCGGTGAGGGCGGCGGCGTGCCCGTGCCAGGCGGTGGGGCCTCCCAGGTAGGTGTGCAGGAGGCGGTGCGCCGAGACGGCGGTGATGCTGGCCGTGCGCGGGATGTCGCGCAGCAGCAAGGAGTGGTGCCCGACGCTGTCGTTGAGGGTGTTGATGATCGAGAAGATCTCCGTCCCGCCGGAGGTGAGGCGCACCCAGGAGGTGTCGGGGCGGCGGGCGAGGCCGTGCGCGAGGTCCTGGGCGGCGTGCGGGCTGGCGGTGAGCCGCACCATCCACTGCGCCTGCCCGGCCCGCTGGGAGTCGGCGAGGCCGACCACCCGCAGCGACGCCTCGCTGCTCAGCCGCCCGTAGCGGCGGGCGACGGTCTGCGTCGAGACCCCGAGCACCGACGCGATGCGGCTGAACGGCGCGCGCCCGTCGATGCGCAGGGCGTGGATGATGCCCCGGTCCACGTCGTCGAGCACGGACGCGACGCGCTCGGGACGCGCCGGCGCGCGTCCCGGGCGGGCGATCGCGTCGTCCGAGCGGCGGCCCGGGAGCGCGGACGGCGGTTTTGTCCCTGGTCTGGTGGTCGAAAGGCGTGGCATACCGATGTCCCCCGAAGATCGAACGAAGCGCATGGCGCGCTGTCCTGGTGGCCGGCACGCCCGTCAGACCCCCTGGAGACGTGTCCGCCACTCGACCTCAATGGTTATAAAGATCATGAGCGCCGCACAAGTCGATTACCCACACCTCGATGGCCATTATCGGCCACATAACTGCAATTTACGGGCCTGGTCATTCTCGGATGCTAAAGCGGAATGCCCGAGCGGCAAGATCCTTTGCACCGTTCGCGCCGCGCCGCCGTACGGTGCCGTCAACAGCGATCGACCTCGGCTGACGCCTGGCTGGGAGGAAGAACGAGTCAGACCCGGACGGGATCAGCGGCATCCGCCCTGTCCTGGCTCTTGTTCGCCACCGGACGGCCCGGAATCAGCACGATGGCCAGAAGTCCCGCCACCAGCGCGACCCCCGCGGCGGCCAGCATGCCGATCTGGTAGCCCTCGGTGAGCGCGGCGGCGACGCGCTCACCGTCCTCCAGGACGTGGGTCGTACGGGCAGTGGCGATCGCGACCACGACCGCCAGGCCGAGCGAGCCGCCGAATTGCTGGGCGGTGCTGAACAGCCCGGACGCGAGGCCGGCCTGCTCCTGGCGGGTGACCGACGTGGCCCCGATGGTGGTGGTGACGAATGCGAGGCCGCTGCCGACACCGATCACGATGGACGGGCCGAGGACGTCCACGAGGAAACTCCCGTCGACCGACATGCAGGAGAACCAGGCCAGCCCGGCGGCGGTCACCAGGAGAGCGGCCGCCATCGGGGCCTTGACGCCGATCCGGGTGATGAGTGCCGACGCCGCCCCCGCGGTCACCGCGATCGTCAGCGCGAGCGGCAGTGCGGCCAGCCCCGCCCTGACCGGGCCGTAGCCCAGCACCTGCTGCATGTAGAAAGTCATGTAGAAGAACAGCGGGAACATCGCCATGGTGCTCAGCAGGGCGACGATGTTGGCGCCGCGCAGCGCCCGCAGGCGGAAGACCCCCAGCGGGACGAGCGGGTGCGCGGCACGGGCCTCGATGACGAAGAACAGCGCGATCAGCAGCAGCGACAGCGCTCCCAGCCCGAGGGTCCGGGCGGAGTCCCAGCCGGCGTTGTCGGCGTCGACGAGCGTGTAGACCAGCAGCGCGAGCCCGCCGGTGGCCGTCACCGCACCGGCCAGGTCGAAGCCGCGGGCGCCGGGGTCCTTCGCCTCGGGCAGCAGCCAGGGCGACAACGCGATCGCCAGGGCGCCGATCGGCACGTTGACGTACAACGTGGACTCCCAGCCGAGCCATTCGGTCAGCCCGCCGCCGAGGACCGACCCGGCCGCGCCGCCCGCCCCGGCCACCGCGCCGAAGACGCCCAGGGCCTTGTTGCGCTCGGGCCCCGCCGCGAAGATGGTCATGATCAGCGACAGCGCGGCCGGGGCGACGAGCGCGGCGCCGATTCCCTGGACGGCGCGGGCCCCGACCAGCATCGAGGCGTTCACCGACAGCGCGCCGACGAGCGAGGTCGCGGCGAACAGGCTCATGCCGACCATGAACATGCGCCGCCGTCCGGCCAGGTCGGCGGTCCGTCCGCCGAGAAGCAGCAGGCCGCCGAACGTCAGCGTGTACGCGTTGGCGACCCAGGACAGATCCTCGAGCGCGAACTCCAGGTCCTCCCCGATGGACGGGAGGGCGACGCCGACGATGGACGCGTCGAGCACGAGGACGAACTGAGTGGCCGCGAGGAGCGCGAGTGCGAGCCATCGGCGCCGGGATGTCTGCGTCATGATCCGCCTAACTGAGATTCGGATAACCGCTCCAACGACGAAGAGCGGCGGACGAATGTGACCGTAGGCGCAAACTCGACTTAGTCGAATTTCTGTCAATCATCCATGTCAGGGCCGGGTGAGGTGTTTTGACTCACACACCGGCAGGTGCCGGAACGTGTTCCGGTCGTGTCGTCTGGTCATCGGTTCCCCCTGCGCAGGCGAGGGCACCACACCCGTGGAGCATGGTGACGATCCACAGCGCCGCCTTGGGCGAACAGTGGGCGAGCAACCGCTCATGTACCTCAGGAGGACCTGTGACGTTTCTCTCGCGCAAAGCGATCGGAGCCACAGTCGTGGCCCTCGGTGCGCTGACGGCCGTCCCCGCGATGGCGGGACCCGCCTCAGCCAGCCCGACACAGTGCAGCGTCGGCTTCAACTTCAGCATCGCGTCCAGCACCTGCCTCGGCGGCACCGGAGAACACCGGATCGTCTGCTTCTACACCCACCACATCCCGGGCGTGGGCACCATCATGGGCTACGGGCCGTGGAAGCCGGTCGGCGAGACGTCGACCACCTACTGTCCTCAAGACAGGGTCACCAACACCTTCATCGAAACTCGCTGACCCATCCGGCCCGCCAACGTCCGATGTCGTTGGCGGGCCTCTGGCTCCACCGGGATGGACGATGTCCGCATTTCCCAGGGCTCGTGTAGACGGATTCACCGCTGCCATTGTCCGCGTAGACCGAGCGTGGCTCAATCGTTGGGTTCACCTGTCCGGGGGCGGCGGGTGAGAAGGAGTCAACGATGAGTACGGATACATTGGCCGTGGCGAAGGCCCTGGCCGGTCAGATCGCGCCGCGACAGATCTATGTCCCGGGCAACGGTCGCCGCGCGGCGTACGGGGAGATCTGGAACAAGGCGGTGACGAACCGTCCGCTGGCGATCGTCCGCTGCCGCACGGCGGCCGAGGTGTCGGCGGTGATCCGCGTGTCGCGGGCGCTTCACCTGCCGCTGTCCGTCCTCGGCGGCGGCCACGACTGGGCCGGCCGCGCGCTGCGGGACCACGGCGTGGTCATCGACCTGTCCACCATGCGCGGCGTCGCGGTCGACCCGGTGGAGCGCGTCGCGACGGTCTCCGGCGGCGCCACGTCCGCCGACGTGATGGACGCGGGGGCACCGCGCGGGCTGGTCACCCCCGGCGGCACGGTCGGCGAGATCGGCGTGGCTGGCATCCTCACCGGCGGCGGCTACGGCCCGCTGAGCGGCAGGTTCGGCCTCGTGCTGGACAACCTGCTCAGCGCCGAGGTCGTCCTCGCCGACGGCCGGCGCGTCGTCACCGACGCCACCCGCGAGCCGGACCTGTTCTGGGCGCTGCGCGGAGGCGGCGGCAACTTCGGAGTCGTCACCTCGATGCGCGTGCGCATGCATCCGCTGGACGCCCTGCTGGTGGGCTTCCTGGTCTTCCCGTGGTCGCAGGCGTCCGACGTCTTGCAGGGCTTCGCCGGGCTCCTGCCGTCCTTGCCGGACGAGCTGACCGTCCAGAGCGGTGTCCTGCCGGACGAGAACGGCGAGCCGACGCTGTTCCTGTCACCGGCCTGGAGCGGCCCATTGGAGGACGGCGCGAGATACATCGACAAGCTGCAGAGCCTCGGTACCCCGCTGTCGGCACAGGTGGGACCCATGTCGTACCCGGAACTGCTCCGCCTCTTCGACTCCCGCATCGTCCCAGGGCGCCACTACGCGATCCGCACCCGCACGGTCGCGACGCTCGGCGCGGACGTGAACGCCGCCTTGATCGAGGCCGGCATCGCCCGGACCTCGGCGGCGTCCTTCCTGGTCTTCCATCACTTCCACGGCGCGCCCGGCCGGGTGCCGCTGGAGTCGACCGCGTTCGGCATCCGCCGCGAGCACGTCGTCATCGAGATCATCGCGTCCTGGGAGCCGGACGACCGGCGCCCCGAGCGGCACCGGGCCTGGGCCGACCGGGTGTCGGCGTCCCTGAAGCCCTTGGCGCTGCCCGGCGGCTACGCCAACCTGCTCGGACCCGACGACCACGAGCAGATCGCCCACGCGTACGGCCCGAACACCGCCCGCCTTCTAGCGGCCAAGACCCGGTACGACCCGGACGGCGTTTTCACCGCCATCCCCTTGCCGACGTCCACCAAGAAGCCGGTTCACTGACCCTCGCCTTGGCACGACACCCTCGTGCGGGCCTCGCAACGGCGCGAGGCCCGCGCTGCGCCCGGATCTGCTACGAACCAGGAGGCCGCCGGACGAGCCTGGCCGCATCACATCGTCCGACGTGAATCCGCCCACGGACGGTGGTGCGTCCACCAATACGGGCGGGACATATCATCGCTGCCATGCCATTGCGGGTGATCTTCGCCGACGACGACTACCTCGTCCGCGAAGGGGTCACGGCACTGCTCGGGCGCGTCGACGGCCTGGAGGTCGTCGAGACGGCGGCGGACCTGCCGGGCCTCCTGGCCGCCGTGGACGAGCACCGCCCCGACGCCGTCCTGACCGATATCCGGATGCCGCCGACGGGCACCGACGAGGGGATCCGGGCGGCCAAGGCCATCCGCCGCGACCACCCGGACATCGGCGTCGTGGTGCTGTCGCAGCACGCGGAGGGCGACTACGCCTACGAGCTGCTGGGCGAGAGCGCCGAGGGCCTCGGCTACCTGCTCAAGGAGCGGGTCGCGCACGTCGACGAGCTCGTCCGTGCCCTGGAGGACACCGCGCGGGGCGGCTCGGCGCTCGACCCGAAGGTGGTCGGCGCGCTGCTGGCGGAGCGGCGCCGGGCGGCCGGGTCGCCGCTGAACCTGCTGTCGGAACGGGAGCGCGAGGTCCTCGCCCTGATGGCCGAGGGCAAGAACAATGCGCGCATCGCGACAGAGCTGGCGGTGTCACTGCGCGCGGTCGAGAAGCACATCAACGCCATCTTCTCCAAGCTGGGCATCGCCGGAGAGCCGGTGGTGCATCGTCGGGTGAAGGCCGTCCTCCTATTCCTGGACGACGAGGGCCTCCTCGCTCCCAACTGAGCCCTGATGCGGGTCAAGAGACGGCGCGAAACGCGAATGCGAATGCGGACGCCGACCGGAAGCCAACTGCGGGGGACAGAAGGCAAATGCAAATCGGCAGGGGGATGCGGACCAGGACACCGATCGGGATATGGACGCTGGGAGCAGGGCGGATAACCACCGGAACGCGGGCGCGGATACGGAGGCGGATGGCCCGGCAGGCCGGGCACCTGCTGTGGCTGGTCACCGTGGTCCTCGCCTCGGCGAACCTCCTGCTCGCCGTCCAGAACGGGACGGACGCGGCCGGGCTCGGCCTGGCGTACCCGATCGGGACCTCGGTCATGTCGGTGGCGTTCTCGGCGGTAGGGGCGGTCGTGGCGCTACGGCTGCCGTCCAATCCGATCGGGTGGCTGCTCAGCTGCATCGGCGTGGCGATAGCGGCGACCGGGCTGTCCCAGTCCTATACGGTCTACACGCTGTTCACCCGCCCTGGCGCGCTCCCGGGCGGTGAGATGGCGAGCTGGGTCGGTTCCTGGATCTGGGTCTTCGCGGTCTTCCCCTCGGGAACGTTCCTCCCCCTGCTCTTCCCGGACGGCCGGCTCCCTTCCCGGCTGTGGCGCGCGGTCGCCTGGCTGTCGGCCGCGGACCTGGCCGCGGCCGCGGTCTGCTTCTCGATCGTGACGGCGGACTCCGACTTCCGCTCCTTCGGGCCGAAGGTGAACGGCCTCTCGGACGTCCTGCTCATCGCCCTGCCCGGCGGCGCGTTCGCCCTGCTCTCACTCATGTCGGCGGCGGCGAGCCGTGGCCGCCGGCGCCGGGCGGGGAGGGACGAACGACAGCAGCTCACGTGGTTCGGGCTCAGCATCGCCCTCGGAGCCGCGGCCGTGACCGTCCAGTTCCTACATCCCGTGGCGTACCCCGAGCCGTGGTTCAGCTCCGTCATGGTGCTGGGTGTGGGCACCCCGATCGCGATCGGCGTCGCGATCTCCAAGTACCGGCTCTACGACATCGACGCCGTCCTGCGCAGGACGATCGTCTGCGCGACGCTGGCCGCGTTCATCACAGCCGTATACGTCGCAGTGGTCGTCGGCGTCGGATCGCTCATCGGAACACAGGCCGATGGAGGTCCCCATGCCGGTGGCGGTCCCCTGCTCCCGCTCGTCGCGACCGCCATCGCCGCGCTGGGGTTCGGCGGGGTGCGCACACGCGCGAAGCAGATCGCCGACCGTCTCATCCACGGAGTGAGGGCCACACCGTACGAGACCTTGGCGTACCTCTCCGAGAGACTCGCTTCGTCCGCGCCCCTTGAGAAGTTCCTGCCCTCACTCGCGCGCGCTTTGGCAGATGCCACAGGCGCGTCCCGCGTAGACGTCTGGATGAAAATAGGCGACCGACTCCACCGAGCCGCCACCGCCCCCGGCTCCACCAGACCTTCCCCCGCCTCCGATGGGCTTCCGCACTCCGTCGGGGCGCGGTCACCCCACCCGGCTGGGCCGCTGACGCTGAACGGTCCCGTCCTCCCCAGGTTCGATTGGGCGGACGCGACCGCGGAGGTGCGCGACCAGGGCGACCTGCTCGGGGTGATCACGGTGACCAAGCCGCCGGGCGACCCCCTCACCGAACGAGACGCCGCCCTGACGGCCGATCTGGCCGCGCACGCTACGATCGCCTTCCGCGACGTCACCCGCGCCGCCGAACTACGCGCGTCGCGCAAACGGCTCGTGGCCGCGCAGGACACCGAACGGCGGCGCCTGGAACGCGACCTGCACGACGGCGCCCAGCAGCACCTCCTGGCGATAGCGACGAAGGTGAGCCTCGCACGCGGACTGCTCGACGACGCGTCCCCCGCCGCCCGCAAGCTGCTGGACGAGCTGGGACGCGACACCGAGACGGCCCTGGAGACGCTCCGCGACCTCGCGCGCGGAATCTTCCCCGCGATCCTCGCCGACAAGGGCCTCGTCCGGGCACTGCGGGCACACGCTGCCCGGCTCCCCGTCCCGCCGGAGTTCGAGGCGGCCCCGGAGACGACCGGACGAAGGTTCGCGCCCGAGATCGAAGCAGCCGTGTACTACTGCTGCCTGGAGGCCCTGCAGAACGCGATGAAACACGCCCCCGGACGCCCGCCCCGGCTCCACCTGGCCTGCGACGACGACGCCCTGCGTTTCTCGATCTCCGACGACGGCCCGGGCTTCGCCCCACACCATGCCACGCCCGTGTCCACGTCCAGCACAAGCTCAGACCACCCGGACCCGGGCTCGGGGCTGCGGAACATGCGCGACCGGATCGAGGCGGTCGACGGCTGTCTGGAGATCCGTTCGGCACGGGAAACGGGCACCACCGTGCGCGGCCGCGTGCCCCTCAAGTAGCTGCGCCGGGCCTCGGACGCCGGTCGGTTCCAGGCTCCGCTCCCACTCGGCCGGCGGGCGATCCCATCTGACGTTGGCCTGTGAGGACAGGCATGGGACGATCACGAGATGCCGATCGATCAGCACCTTCTCGTGGCGTTCGTCCTGACCTCGGCCGTTGCGATGATCGTCCCGGGACCGGACATGCTCTTCATCCTCGGCTGCGGCATGCGCGGCGGACCGCGCGCCGGGCTGCTCGCCACGGCCGGGGTCGCGACGAGCGAGGCCGTCCACATCGCCGTGGCGGCGGCGGGGCTCGCCGCTCTGTTCGCGGCGGTGCCGGTCGCCTTCACCGTCGTGCGGATCACCGGTGCCGTCTATCTGATCTACCTCGGCGTGCGAACCATCCGGCATCGCAACGACGTCCAGGGCGACGAGGCGGCCGAAGGCGGGGTGTCGGGGCGCCGCGCCTACCTCAACGGCCTGCTGACCAACCTGCTCAACCCGAAGATGGTCACCTTCACGATCGCGTTCCTGCCCCAGTTCATCGCCCCTGAGCTCGGACACGTCTGGCTCCAGTTCGCCGTCCTCGGCACCATTCTGATCACCCTGGAATTCATCGTCGACGGCACGGTCGGCGTCCTCGCCGGACGGATCGGCGCCTGGCTGCGCCGCCGCCAGGCGGCCCGCCGCCGCCTCGATGTCGCGACGGGAGGGCTGTTCATCGGCCTGGGCGTCCGCCTGGCCGCTGAGCGCTGACGCGGCGGCGGCGGCGGAAAGCCTGGCCTGGTCGAACGCGAGCAGCACGCGGGCGGTGACGCCCTTCCGGCCGCCACCGCCGCGGACATGCTCGATCCCGCCCACCGTCGCATCGAGACGAACGAAGCCGTATCGAGACGAACGAAGCCGCACCGCGATGAACGAAGCCGTGGCGAGACGAACGAAGCCGTGGCGCGGCGGCCGGGGCGGTGGTCGTCAGCGGGCTTCCTCGTACTCCTTGGCGTCCTTCTCCTTGCGGGCGCGCTTCTCCTCGTCGAGCGCCTCCTCGTGCGTCCGGACGACCTCGCTGTCGTGGATCTCGCCGCGCCAGCCCTCGACGTCGTCGGGGTGGGTGAGCGACTGGGTCATGACGTACCGGCCGAAGTGCTTGAGCTCCAGCCGGGCACGGCGGCCCTGGGCGCGCCACAGGTTGCCCGTCCGCTCGAAGAGGCCCTGCGGGTGGTACTCCAGGACGAGCAGGACGCGCGTCAGGTTCGGGGCGAGCTTGTGGAAGCTGACCGTCCCGTCGACGTGGCCCTTGGAGCCCTTGGAGCGCCAGACGATGTGCTCGTCCGGGACCTGCTCGACGATCGTGGACTCCCAGGTCCGGCTGGACCAGAAGATCTTCGCCTTCCAGTTCAGCTTGCCATCCTCGGCCTGGTCGACGCTGACGACCTTCTTCATGAAGGACGGGTAGTCCTGGAACTGCGTCCACTGGTTGTAGACGAGCCGCCGCGGCGCGCCGATGTCGGTGTGCTCGACGATGTTGGTGACCTTGACCTTCTTGCCGCCGCCGCTGCCGCCGCCGCCCTTGAGCGCCTTGCCGATCGTCTCGGTCACCCCGCCGAACAGGCCCTTCACGGGGTTGCCGTCACCGGACTCCGACCGCGTCTCCTCAACGTTCTCGGACTTCGCGCCCTTCGCCTTCGTGCCCTTCGACTTCGCCTTCGTCTCCTTCGGCGTCGTCTCCTCCGAGTCGTCGCCTCCATTGCCGCGGCGGCTCAGCGCCCGGCCCGCGGCGACGGCCGCGCCGGCGCCGAGCAGGACGCCGCCGGCGGTCCCGGCGGTCCGTCCGCTGGGGAGCCCGCCGGGGAGCCCGCCCGGAAGCTTGCTGGAGCGTCCCTTGGAGAGCCCGTTCGGCAGGCTCTTGGTGATCCGGCTCAGGTCCGGGGTCCGGCGCTTGCGGCCGCCGACCGGCAGCCGCTTCGTGATCTTGCCGACGGGCAGCACACCCGTACGGTTGCCGCGCTTCATTCGTGTTACCTCCGATGTCGTTTCAGGGGGTTGTGACGACCTCGCCGTCACGGATCTCGCCGCGCCAGCCCTCGACCTCCCCAGGGCGCGCGAGCGAGCGTGTCATCACATGGCGGCGGAAGTGCTTCAGCTCCAGCCGGACGCGGCGGCCTTGGGCGCGCCATAGGTTGCCCGTCCGCTCGAAGAGGCCGCGCGGGCGGTATTCCAGGACGAGCAGGACACGCGTCAGGTTCGGGGTCAGCTCGTGGAAGCTGACCGTCCCGTCGACCCGGCCCTTGCGGGCCTTCGAACGCCAGACGATGTGCCGGTCGGGGATCTGCTCGACGATGGTCGACTGCCACGTGCGGGTGGACCAGAAGATCCGCGCCTTCCAGTTCAGCTTCTCCTCGGACGCCTGCTCGACGCTCTCGACCTTCTTCATGAAGGACGGGTAGTCCTGGAACCGCGTCCACTGGTCGTAGACGAGCCGCCGGGGGGCGCCGACGTCGATCTGCTCGACGATCGTGGTGAGCTTGCCTCTCCGGCCTCCGCCGAAGAGTCGAGCGAGCGTCTCCTTCAGCGCCGTCCATCCCGCGCTGAGCAACGCGCGGGCCGGGGACTTGCCTTCGTACAGGGCCCTGGCTCCGGCCAGGGCGGCCCGGGCCAGCGGGCCGCCGTGCTCCGCCTCGGCGGTCAGCCGCCGGACGGATCGCTCCAGCCGCTTCTCGTAGCGGGCGACGATCCTGGCCACCAGCCGGCGCCCGGTCCGCCGCGCCGAGCGCGCGGCCAGGTAGCCGCCCGCGCCGACAGCGAGGCCCGTCCGGAAGTTCATGCCGCTTTCACCTCGCCGCCTGATCGGGTACGGCGGCGGATTACCCGCACAAAGGTTCGCAAAACAAGCCCCCAGGCCAGCACCATGAGGAGGGCCCTCCCAAGCGCCCCCCGAGCCCGGCGCGCCCCATGCGCGTCCGCCTCCTGAGCCGCGCCGGACGGCCCGACTAGGCGTGTGCTCAGAGTGAACATCCGAACGCGCATGTCGACTCGACCAGACCACCCCAGCGTGGGAACCGGACCAGAACGGCGTAGTTCCGGCTTCGCATAACAGTTAAGACTCTTGCGGAATTCAGCTCTTGAACTGGTACGGACCAGCTTTTATCTTCGGGGCCACGCGCGTTTGTGCTCAGTGAGCACACGCACCGCGCACAATTTTTCATGCGCGAAAGGGGGAAGCCGGGCGGGCCCGAGACCGTCCAGCTGCGGGGACCACGCCAAGCCGCCGCGCGGCACGACGGACGCGCGGACGGTTCGGGGTGTTGGCGGAACATGCGGAACCAAGTCGGCACGGACGCGCCCGAGCGTCGACACGTGCGAGCCGGAGAAGGCGGGGACAGATGAAACGGCACCTCATGGGCGCCATCGCGGTGGGCCTGACGATGGCCCTCGGCGCCAGTGGATGCGGCAAGGGCAGTTCGTCGGACGACGGCGGCTCCGACGGAAAGAACATCACGTTCGTCGCGGCGACCTACGACGCCAACACCAAGCCCTACTGGGACGGCCTCATCAAGGACTTCGAGGCCAAGAACTCCGGCTACAAGGTGCGGCTGGAGATGGTCGACTGGACCCAGATGGACGCCAAGGTGAAGACCTACGTCCAGACGAAGCAGGTCCCGGACATCCTCAACTACAACGCGTTCTCCGACTTCGCCCGCGACGGCCTCATCTACAAGGCGTCGGAGGTCGTGTCGCCCGCCGTCCTCAGCGACTTCACGCCGACGTTCATCGAGCAGGCAAAGTACAAGGGCGAGCAGTACGGCCTGCCCTTCATCTCCAGCGCGCGGCTGCTGTTCTACAACAAGGACCTTTTCAGCAAGGCCGGGATCGCCGAGGCGCCCAAGACCTGGGCCGAGGTCAAGACGGCCGCGGAGAAGATCAAGAAGGGCGGCAAGATCGGCTACGGCCTGCCGCTCGGCCCCGAGGAGGCGCAGGCGGAGTTCTACTCCTGGGCGATGAACAACGGCGGCGGCTGGGTCGACGCGTCCGGCAAGTGGACGATCAACCAGCAGCCCAACATCGACACGCTCGCCTTCCTCAAGGACCTCACCAAGTCCGGCCTGACCCAGCCGAACCCGGAGACCACCGACCGCAAGACGGTGTTCAACCAGTTCGCCCAGGGACGGATCGGAATGGCGATCGGCGGCCCGTTCACCAAGGCCGGATTCATCGACCCCGTCAACAAGAGCCTCAATTTCGGTGTCGCGCCCCTGCCGAGCAAGAGCGGCTCGGAGCACAACACGCTCGGCGTGATGGACGTCCTCGCCGCGTTCAAGAAGAACGACGGCAAGAACAAGGAGGCCGTCACCAAGTTCCTGGACTTCTTCTACCAGCGGGAGAACACCGCGAAGTTCCTCACCAAGGAGGGCTTCCTCCCGGTGACGAAGTCGGCCGGTGACGCGCTCAGCTCCGACCCGTACATGAAGCTGTTCGTGGACGCGCTGCCGACCTCCAAGTTCGCGCCCACCGGCAACCCGGCGTGGTCGGCCGTCGCCGGTGCCGTCAAGCAGAGCCTCGGCACCTCCGTCGCGGGCAGCGACCCGAAGAAGGTCCTGGACAAGATCCAGCAGACGGCCGAGAAGAGCGGCTGAGTGCAGGACGTCAAGCTCGGGAAGCGGGACCCCGGGGCCACCCCCCGGGCGTCCCGCCCC
>NZ_SMKU01000756.1 GCF_004349215.1 Actinomadura rubrisoli
CACCCTGGAGCCCCTCGCCGCCGACCGCGAACGCGACCTGACCGAGCGCGTCGGCACCGCCTACCAATGGCGGACCGCCATCTGGTCCGACGACGAGTGGGCCGCCTACTTCGCCGGACCCCGCAACGCCTGGGTCATCAAGCAGGACGAGCCCGTCGGCATCGCCCGCTACGTCACCGAGGCCGACGAGACCGAGATCACCACCTTCGGCCTCCTCCCCGAGTGGATCGGCCGCGGCATCGGCGGCCACGCCCTCACCCTCACCCTCCGCAAAGCCTGGGAACTGAACCCCGCCGCCCGCCGCGTCTGGCTCCACACCTCCACGCTCGACCACCCCAACGCCCTGCCGAACTACCGCAAACGCGGCCTCCGCCCCTACAAGACCCTGGAACGCTAACCGGCGGCCCGGTCGACCTGCTTCGTCAACGCGGTCAACCGGGCCGACGCCACCCCGAAGGGCGTACCGGCCGGCTGCAACGTCAGCACCACCACGATCCGCTCCCCCACGAGCCCCGTCGTGTGCAGCACAGGCCGTCCGATCCCCAAGGGCGCCGACGCCGCCCGCACGTTCCCCCGGCACGGCACGGCCGGAACGTCCCCGAACCCCGACCACCCCTGCTTCACGGCCCACGGCCTCTCCAGCGCCCGCGGAATCCCGAACGTCTGGTCGAACCCGTCCGTCCCGCACCGCGTGGACTTCCTCAGCTGCGCCAGCACGAACTCCCGGTGGCCCTTGGGCGCCTTCTCCAGCAAGTACCGGTACGTCCTGACGACATCCTCGGCGCTCAGCGCCGTATACCCCCAGAACCCGGGCTTGTCCGCGGGCGGCGGACCCGTCTCCCGCAGCCCCGCCCGCCGGACCATCCGTCC
>NZ_SMKU01000757.1 GCF_004349215.1 Actinomadura rubrisoli
CCCAGGCTGCGCAGCCCGCGTAGAAGGCAGTTGTGGGTGCGGTTGTCGATGCTGAGGAGCTGGCCGTCGGAGGGGTTCTTGATCGGGGTGAGAATCCCGATTCCGGCGCCGTCGTAGCCGCCGTCGGCCAGGGTGGGAAGTCCGCCTGCGGCCGCGGCGTACAGGGCGCCGAGCAGGTGGGCACGGGCTGCGGTCAGGTCGTGCGCCGAGCCGGGCTCGACGTCGGACACCCACAACGGGAACCCGTCGGGTGCCGACAGGGCCTGGACGTTGCCGGCGTGCTTGTGCGCCTTGCCGGCGTACCAGGCGTCGATCGGCTCGCCCTTGACGCTGATGGTCTGCTCGGCGCACCGATCGGCCGGCAACAGCGTCCCGTCCATGATCAGGTAGACGTGCCCATCGGCGCGGGCGCGTTCCAGCGCGTCGTGGAGATCAGGTGCCTGGGCTGCGAGAACGTCGATTCCTTCGCCGATGTAGCGGTAGGCGGTGGCGCGCGAGACCTTGTGGTCGCGGCCGAGTTTGGGGATGTCGGTCTCACCACGGAACCAGCGCAGCACCATCACCGCCTGCCGGAAACAGGTCAATGCGCGGCTGCCCTTGGGCGTCCCGCGCAGCCGGCGTTCGGCCTGCAACAGGCATGCCACATACCGAGCGAGTTCACCAGAGACGTCAAGCGTGGCACGATGGGGAATCACGTGGAGCCTTCCGGGCGGACAAGGTCTTGTGGTGATTCCTTCTCTACCGGGGCTCCACGTCCTATTTCCCGGCCAGGCGATCTGTCCGCGTGTCTCCCCGAACGGCACCTTCAACACTCAGAAAGCTCGACCGTCCGGTTCTAAATCCCTGAGATCACTTCA
>NZ_SMKU01000758.1 GCF_004349215.1 Actinomadura rubrisoli
TCGGTGACGGGGCGCTGACCGGGGGACTGGCGTGGGAGGGGCTGAACAACCTGGCCGCGGCACCGGAACGCCCGGTCATCATCGTCCTCAACGACAACGGCCGCTCTTACTCTCCCACCGTCGGTGGCATCGCCCACCACCTGGCCGGGCTGCGCGACCGCCATCGCCGCAAGGGCTCGCCCTTGCCCGTCGGCCATCCGATCGAGGGCAAGTCCCTCTTCGAGCAACTCGGCCTGTCCTACATCGGTCCCGTCGACGGCCATGACCTGGCAGAGCTGGAGCGGGCCTTGCGGCATGCGGCCGGTCTGGGGCGCACGGTGGTGGTGCACTGCGTCACCGAGAAGGGCCGCGGCTACACCCCGGCCGAACAGGATCAAGCCGACCATATGCACGGCATCGGCGTCCTGGACCCCGCCACCGGGCGTCCGCCCGCCAAGCCCGCCAAACCGGCCACGGCAAGTGCGGAATCGTGGACTAGCGTGTTCGGTCAGGAGATCACCCGGATCGGCGAGCGCCGCCCGCGGGTGGTCGCCCTGACGGCGGCGATGCCGCACCCGGTCGGCCTGACCGCGTTCGCCGAGCGCTTCCCCGGCCGGGTCTTCGACGTCGGCATCGCCGAGCAGCAGGCCGTCTGCTCGGCGGCCGGGCTGGCGATGGCCGGGCTGCACCCGGTGGTGTGCATCTACGCCACCTTCCTCAACCGCGCGTTCGACCAGGTGCTGATGGACGTCGCGCTGCACCGGCTCCCGGTGACCTTCGTGCTGGACCGGGCCGGGATCACCGGACCCGACGGCGCCTCCCACCACGGCATCTGGGACGCCTCGATCCTGTCGGCCGTCCCCGGAC
>NZ_SMKU01000759.1 GCF_004349215.1 Actinomadura rubrisoli
GGTTGGGTTGGGGAAATCGGGTGGTGATTCTGGGTGGGATTTGGGTTAGCCCAGGGCTATGACTACGGCTACGTAGGGTTCGACTGGTTCGGGTTCGGTTTGGGGTGGGTCGCTCTCTAGGGCGGTGGCGTGTTCGTAGAGGTCGCGTTCGGCCCGGTCGAGGACTGTGGACAGCACGTATTCGGAGACCGTCCAGCCGATCAGCTCGGCCGCCTTGCGGATCACTAGGCTCTGTTCCGGGGAGGTTCGGAAGGCGATGTGATCATCGTTGCGGGTGGCGGGAAGGTCCTGGCGAACCGACTCAGACATGGCCGGTCTCCTTCCTTGCAGCACTTAAAAGTACGCCGGGAGGTGACGCCGGGGCATCCCCATTGAGGACGAGAATCGGAGGGTCAGCGGGTCCCCCAGGAGTAGGTCTGCTTCCGCAGCTTCAGGTAGACGAAGCTTTCGGTGGACACGACGCCGGGGACGGCCCGGATGCGGCCGAGGAGTTCCAGGAGGCGTTCGTCGTCCTCGCAGACGAGTTCGAGGAGGATGTCGAAGGAGCCCGCAGTGATGACCACGTAGTCGATCTCGTGGACGGAGGCGAGCTCGTCGGCGATTGTCTGCAGGTCGCCCTCGCATTTGACGCCGATCATCAGCTGCCGGGAGAAGCCGAGCATGAGGGGGTCGGTGACGCCGACGATCTGCATTACCCCGGTGTCCAGGAGCTTCTGGACCCGCTGCCGGACGGCGGCCTCGGAGAGCCCGACCGCCTTGCCGATGGCCGCGTACGAGCGCCGGCCGTCCTGCTGGAGCTGCTCGATGATCTGCTTGGCGGTCTCGTCGAGCTGGAC
>NZ_SMKU01000760.1 GCF_004349215.1 Actinomadura rubrisoli
GTGTTGGGGGGTGGGGGGTGCGAGGTTCGTGGCGTGGCACTGCGAATGGGCAAGGACACCGGTTCGTTCGTTCCCGGGTTGGCGGGGGAGCGGATGCGGCCTGCGGTGGTCGCTCGGGCCTTCCGGGCGCTGCCGTCCGCGCACCGTGAGATTCTCACCGAGACGGTCTTCCGGGAGCGTTCGGTCAATGAGGCCGCCGCCTTGTTGGGCGTGCCGGTCGATGTGGTGAAGGTTCGCGTGTATCACGCGTTGCATGCGCTGCATGCCGCCTTGAACGGGCCGCGTCCCACCGCGTGAGACGTGTTGTCCGGGCAGGTTGCGGACGTTTCCGGCGAACGGGGTGCGGCGCGCCCGTTGCGGTGGACGTAGGGGTGCGGCGGCTGCGATAAAGGCTGCATGGCGAACACGGAGCGGATCTGGCTGATCACGGGGGCGTCGTCGGGGTTCGGCCGGGCGATCGCCGAGGCGGCGCTGGCGGCGGGCGGTACCGTCGTGGCGGCGGCGCGGCGGCCCGCGGCGTTGGACGATCTGGTGGAGGAGCATCCGGGGCGGGTACAGGCCGTCGCCCTGGACGTCACGGACCAGGACGCGGTCGTGGACGTGGTCGACGGCGTGGTCCGCCGGTACGGGCGCGTCGACGTGCTGGTCAACAATGCCGGACGAGGGTTGGTGGGCGCCGTTGAGGAGACCACGGACGGCGAGTTGCGCGCGCTGATGGACCTGCATCTGTTCGGCCCGGCGGCGCTGGTCCGCGCCGTCCTGCCCCATATGCGCGGGCAGGGGAGCGGGGCGATCGTGCAGATGTCGAGCCAGGGCGGGCGGTTCACGTT
>NZ_SMKU01000761.1 GCF_004349215.1 Actinomadura rubrisoli
CATCCCCCACGGCCCGTTCCGGCCCGGCGACCAGGTTCAGCTCACCGACCCCAAAGGCCGCATCAACACCATCACCCTCCACCCCGGCAAGGACTACCACTCCCACAAAGGCTCCGTCCCCCACGACGACATCATCGGCAGCCCCGAAGGCACCGTCTTCCGCTCCACCGGCGGCACCGACTACCTCGCCTTCCGCCCCCTCCTCGCCGACTTCGCCGTCCGCATGCCCCGCGGCGCCGCCGTCGTCTACCCCAAGGACGCCGCCCAGATCGTCGCCATGGCCGACATCTTCCCCGGCGCCCGCGTCGTCGAGGCCGGCGCCGGATCAGGCGCCCTCACCTGCTTCCTCCTCCGCGCCGTCGGCGAACACGGCCACCTGTCCTCCTACGAGCGGCGCCCCGACTTCGCCGACATCGCCCGCGCCAACGTCGAGAAGTTCTTCGGTGGCCCCCACCCCGCATGGCGCCTCACCCTCGGCTCCCTCGAACACACCCTCACCGAGACCGAGATCGACCGCGTCGTCCTCGACATGCTCGCCCCCTGGGAATGCCTCGACGCCGTCGCCAAAGCCCTCATCCCCGGCGGCATGGTCTGCGCCTACATCGCCACCACCACCCAGATGTCCCGCGTCGTCGAGGACCTGCGCGCCCACGGCGCCTTCGCCGAGCCCTACGCCTTCGAGACCATGCTGCGGTCCTGGCACGTCGAGGGCCTCGCCGTCCGCCCCGACCACCGCATGGTCGGCCACACCGGCTTCCTCGTCACCGCCCGCCGCCTCGCCGACGGCGTCACCCCGCCCTTGCGTCGCCGCCGCC
>NZ_SMKU01000762.1 GCF_004349215.1 Actinomadura rubrisoli
TGGACCGCGACATCCCCGGCCCGACCGGCGACGAGATCGCCCGCCGGATCGTCGCCTCCGGCAGCGGCATCCCGATCCTCATGCTCACCGCCGCCGACCGCATCGACGACAAGGCTTCGGGGTTCGAACTCGGCGCCGACGACTACCTCACCAAACCCTTCGAACTCCGCGAACTCGTCCTCCACCCGCAAGCAGTTCGCCGTATTCGACATCCTCGTCGCCGGCGAAGGCGGCCCCATCGCCACGGCGCCCGGCACCGGCTACCGAATCGACCCCCGCACGGACACCCCCACCCTGGCAGCACGCATGAATAGACGCCCGGGGCTGAGCGCCCGACTGAAACTCACCCTCAGCTACGCCGGATTCCTCCTGCTCGGCGGCGGGCTCCTGCTGGCCGTGGTGTGGGTGTTCGTGCTGCGCTGGCTACGGACCGACGACCCCAGATCCCTGCAGCAGCAGTACGGCGTCGTGGTCATCACCGGGTTCACCCGCTCCGACGCCCTGCCCGGCTTGGTCCCCGCCGTGGCCACATCACTGGCCTTCCTGCTGGTGTTCGGCCTGCTGGGAGGATGGCTCCTGGCCGGCCGGATGCTCGCACCCCTCACCCGGATCGCCGACGCGGCACGGATGGCCTCCAACGGATCGCTGTCCCACCGAATCCGGCTACCGGGCCGCAGCGACGAGTTCCGCGAACTCGCCGACGTGTTCGACACCATGCTCGAACAACTCCAATCCCACGTCGCCGAACAGCAACGATTCGCCGCCAACGCCTCCCACGAACTACGCACCCCACTGGCGATCTCCCAGA
>NZ_SMKU01000763.1 GCF_004349215.1 Actinomadura rubrisoli
GGCCGGGGCGCGGCCCGGGTGGCTGGCGGTCGCCGCCGCCGACCGGCCCGCCGGGGCGGCGTCGGCGCGGGTGCGGCAGGCCGTCGTGATCGGCGAGGACATCGCCAGGTTCGCGGCGGCGCCGCTGCTGGAGACGGTGGACGAGGTCGCCTGGCGGGACGGGGACGTCGTCGCCCGGCGCGTGGAGCGGCTCGGGGCCATCGAGCTGGACGCGCGGCCGCTGCGCCGTCCCGATCCGGAGCGGGTGCGGGCCGCGCTGCGGGACGGTCTGCGCGCCGAGGGGCTCGGGCTCCTCACCTGGACGCCGGCGGCCGTCGCGCTGAGGGAGCGGCTGGCGTTCCTGCGCGGCGCGCTCGGCGAGCCGTGGCCCGAGGTGGACGACGCGGCGCTGCTGGAACGCGTCCCGCAATGGCTGGCGGGCGCGCGGCGCCGGTCGGACCTGCGGCGCGTGGACGTCGCGGCGGCGCTGCGCGGCCTGCTGCCCTGGGACCTCGCGGCCCGGCTGGACGAGCTGGCCCCCGAGCGCGTGCAGGTGCCGTCCGGGTCGCGGATCCGGGTGGACTACGCGGGGGAGCGGCCCGTCCTGGCGGTGAAGCTCCAGGAGTTGTTCGGCTGGGACGCGGCGCCGCGGCTCGCGGGCGGGCGGGTGCCGCTGGTGGTGCACCTGCTGTCGCCGGCGGGCAGGCCCGCCGCGGTCACCGCCGACCTGGCGACGTTCTGGCGCGAGGGCTACCGCGCCGTCCGCGCCGAGCTGCGCGGCCGCTACCCCCGCCACCCCTGGCCCGAGGACCCCGCGCGGGC
>NZ_SMKU01000076.1 GCF_004349215.1 Actinomadura rubrisoli
GCTGCCGCGTCCTCATTGGCCGGGCATTGTCCACTTCCGCCTTGATCCGCGCGGCCTGGTCAGCGTCGGCCTGGTCGCCGCTCTGATCGACGGTCGGCGCGGTGGTGTGGTCGGACGGTGGCATGCCCAGGGTCTCGGACGATGAGCGGCGCTTGGTGACGCGGGACGGGTCGGCGGTCTCTATGCCGAAGTCGAGGAGTTCGATCAGGCCGGTGCCGTGGCGGTGGAAGGACTCGTACACGAGGTCGGAGGGGCGCCGGACGCCCTGGACGTCGCGGAGGGCGGTGACCATGACGTCGGCCAGCCGGGAGTAGTCGGCGAAGGCGACGGACGGCATTCCGCCCGGCGAGCCGGCCTCGGGGAGTTCGGTCCACCAGTTGCGGGGGGCGGGTTCCAAGGGCGGGCGCCAGCCCGCTTCGCTCATGACCTCCTCGTCGGCCAGCGTCAGCAGGAGCGGGCCGTCGAGGAAGTTGTTGCTGACGGCCTCGGCGTAGAGCCGGTCGGGCTCGCGCATGGCCTGGACGTAGTGCCGGCTCTCGTCGCGCTCGCGCACGATGAGGATGGTGTCCCGTTCGAGACCCGCCAGCTCACGCCCCAGCCGCCGGGCGAACTCGGACCACTCCAACAAGATCACTCCCTACGACCGGGGACGGACCCCCGGCCCCCCGCGAGACCAAGCCCGAGACCCGATGATTGTCGCCACGGACGCCGCGCGCAAACCGGGAGTTCACTCGGGCGGGGGTTCGTGACGCAGCACACGCAGGGCCTCGCGCAGCGCCTCCGGATCCCCGCCGTGGCGATCGAGGACCTCGATGAGTTTGTGCAGGATCTCGTGGCGTTCGTAGCCCACGTCGAGGAGTGATTGGGCGGTCTCCCACAGCTGTGGCGGGTCGCCGTTCCACAGGCGCTCAGTGAGGCGCTCATGGGCGTCCAGGTGTGCCTCGTCGGCGCCGGGGTGCTCGAATTCGAGGATGATGCGGCGGTCGTCGGGGTCGGCCGGGTCGAGGGTCGACAGGTCGATGGATCCGTGCCGTCCGCTCTGGCGGTGGGTGCCGGACAGGAACGGCAGCGCGAACGCCCGGCGGGGCAGCGCCTCCAGTTCGCCGTCGGGGAGCAGGCGATCGACGAGCTCGCGGTCGAGTCCGAACGCGGACGGGTCGCGGTATGCCTCGGCGAACTTCCCGGTGGCGTCCCAGACGGCGTCCAGTGTCGCTCTGACGCCCTCTTCGGGGAGACCGGTGCGTTTGCCCGCCCACCGGACCCACGCGGCCAGGACGTGCGGTACGGCCTCCTGCTCGGAGGGGGACAGCAGGACCTTGCGGGGCAGCCAGTCGAGCAGGAACATCTCGCACTTGATCGGGCTGACCCGGAGCGGCCGTCCGAAGTCGTGGGTGCAGCCGTAGTCGATGATGCGGTCGACGCATCGGATGGCGGCCGCCAGGTCTGACAGGTCCTCCGCCTCGTCCGAGGCGAGAAACCGGGTCGCGATCGTGGCGCGCCGGTCGCGCCCGTACACCGGTGGCTGGGGCAGCCGTCCGCCCGGCGGGAGGATGCCCGTGCGGGCCCGGACGAACGCGTGGTACGAGCCGAAGTTCTCGTTCACCGGCGGGTCGTCGGTGTGGTCGGTGAGTTCCAATGCGCTCTGCAGTTGCGCCTTGGTGTCGCGCGGGTCGAGCTGCTCGAACCGCATCAGCGGGTTGTCGCGGCCCTCCCTGCGGCAGTGGTCGAGGAGCTTGTCGACCTGGGACGAGACCCAGGCGTCACGGACCATCCCGCTCGTCGGCGGCAGCCCGTCGCGTGCTGCCGGTGCGAACGGGTCGCCGGCGTGCTGGACGGTCCCGGCCTTGTTGCGATCGACCAGGACGACCAGCGCGTGCCGTTCGGCCCCTCCGTAGGTGTAGGTGCAGACGATGGAGTCTTGGTCGCCGTAGACGTCCCTGGAGACGAAGCACTCCTCGGGGGCGACCATCCCGACGCGGTCGGCCCAGCCCGGCCTGGCCACGCCGCGCTCCATCAGCTCCAGCGCGGCGCGCTCGGCCTTGGCGGCCTGCCGGGGGGTGCCGAGGTAGGCCATCCCGGTGAGCAGCGCCAGCGCGGCCGGTGTGCCCGCCCGTCCGGCGTAGTCGACCAGGGCCTCGCCGATGACCTCCTCCACGTCGCCGCCCGGGACGCGGTGGCCCCACCAGGAGCCGAGGATCTCGCTGACGATCAGCTCGGCGTCCAGGGGGCTGCGCACGGCCAGCAGTTCGCGGGCATGGCGCAGCATCCCATCGAAGATCGCGGAGACCTCGTCCGAGGGAGGCGGGCCGTCCCCCGCCGGATCCCCGGAGGAGCGGTGGCGGCTGCGGGGACTCACATCCCCAGTTTCTCAGATCCCGCGCCTGGCGTTGTCCAGGACGGCGGCGAAGGCCGCATTGGGACGCCGTGAACGTGGATGTACAGGCGGACCGCTCAGCCGTTCCCGTCACAGCCGGAGCCGGAGCCGGAGCCCGAGCCGTGCGATCGTCCGGAAGGCGGCTCCGATTTCAGCATGCCGAGCAGGTGCTCGCGCGCCATCCGCTCGACCCGGGCCGGGGTGGCGTCGAGCCCAAGATGCGTCATGCAGGCATGGACGTCGTTGACGCACTGGTGGACGGCGTCGGAAGAGAATGTGGCGAACTCGTCCGACAGGCGTCGCGTGAGCGCATCGCGGGTCTCGCTCCGGTGATCGGTCAGTGCAGGCATCTGCGCACACCTCCGCGCACGGGTTCCGGCGGACGGGGCCGAGCCGCCGGCCGAGACGAAGCGCGTGCGGATCGACCCGGCTTGGGACCCCTCCGCCTGAACCTCGCCTCGATGTCTCATTCCAGCGCTTTTGTCGGGAGAGTCAAGAGATACCGGGGCGACGTTTCGCAAATTCTGGCCTGCCCTCGTCAGGGGTCTCGTCCGGTTCCCCTTGCACGGTGTCCACTTCCGCCTCCTCGGCGTCCGCCCAGCCCGCGTGATGCCGTACCGCCCAGTCACGATCCACGCGCCCGGTGAGCATCCCGGTGAGCGCGCCGCGATCCCGCATCGCTTCCCACAGGTGCCCGGCCGTCACCACCAGGATCACAAGGAAGAGCCAGTCATGGACGAACGTGGCGCCGGTGCGCCACCGGTCCGGCCACGGATCGGGGAAGGTGAGCAGTTCGCCCGTCCCGAGCATGACGAGGATGGCGCCGGCGGTGAACGCGGCGTTCAGCTTCTGCCCCGCGTTGAACTTGCCCACTGGCAGGACTCCGCGGCCGCCGCGCACGGCGCGGCGGTCCCTGCGCTTGAGCCATTCCCAGTCGTGCGGCGTGAACCTGTTCAGCCGCCCCAGGTCGGCTCGGAACGCGCGCGAGAGCAGGCCCAGGACGATCGGGACGGGCAGCGCGAACCCGCACCACACATGCACCGTCTTGACCAGTTCCCGGCGCCCCACCACCGTGGACAGGGCCGGGAAGTACAGCAGCGCCGCCGTCGCCAGGCACGCCAGCATCAGCAGGCCCGTCACATGGTGGATCGACCTCTCGGCCCGAGTGAAGCGGGCCAGCCAGGCGGGGGCGGGATCACGCGGTGGGCGCATCGTCACGTCCGTTCGACCGCCCGACCCAGGCGTCCACGTCGTAGCCACGGCGCTCCCAGTAGCCCGGCCGGACCTTGTCGGTCAACTCGATGCCGCCGAGCCACTTGAGCGACTTGTAGCCGTACATGGGCGCCACGTACAGCCGCACCGGACCGCCATGGTCATGAGTGACCGGTCCGCCCTCCATCTGCGTCGCGACCAGGACGTCCCGCCGCCGCGCCTGCTCCAGGGTCAGCGACTCGGTGTAGGTCCCGTCGAACGAGGTGAATCGCACGGCCTTAGCAGCAGGGGACACGCCGACCGCATCCAGCAGATCGGGCAGCGCCACCCCCACCCACCGCACGTCCAGCACCCGCCAGCCCGTCACGCACTGGAAGTCTTTGTCGAGCACCGTCTGCCGCATCCGCGCGAGATCGGCCATGCTGAACGTTCGAGGCTTGGTCACGAGACCGTCCACGGTCATGCGCCAGTCGGCGGCGCTGTAGTGCTTCACGCTTCCGGTGACCGTGTAGTAGCGGAATCCGCCGGCCGCCGGTAGGACGTTCCCTAGTTGCCCTACCGGCGCGAGGGCGCGGTTGACCTTCTGCTGGACGGACGCTCCCACGGCGACCCCCGCAACGCCGAGGCCGAGCATCCCCAGCACGACCCGTCGCCCCACGGGACTGCCTTCTGCCCGTTCCTCCTCGTTCACAGCTCCATTCGAGCACCGCGACGCCCATACCGCCATGGTCGGGACCGTCCCGTAAGACTTCCGACAGATCTCGGCACGGCGCGGATTCGGCCGGTGGAGGCGAACGATGGGCCGACCTGCGAAACCGGACGGATCTAAGCTGGGCGCATGGCCACGAAGGTTCAACTAGCGCAGCGCCCCGAAGCCGACGAGCTGCTCGGGCGCAGCCCCCTCGCCGCACTGGTGGGCATGCTCCTCGATCAGCAGGTCCCGATGGAGTGGGCGTTCTCCGGCCCGTACACCATCCTCCAGAGGCTCGGGTCGGACGATCTGGACGCTCACGAGATCGCGGCGTACGACCCGGAGCGGTTCGCGGGTCTGCTGTCGGAGAAGCCGGCCGTGCACCGGTACCCCGGGTCCATGGCCAAGCGGGTGCAGCAGCTGTGCCAGTACCTCGTGGAGAACTATGACGGGGACGCGGAGAGGGTCTGGAAGGGCGTGGACAGCGGCAAGGAGCTGTTCAAGCGCCTGAACGGCCTGCCCGGGTTCGGCAAGCAGAAGGCGCAGATCTTCCTGGCACTGCTGGGCAAGCAGTACGGGGTGCGGCCGGAGGGCTGGCGGGAGGCGGCGGGCGCGTACGGCGAGGAGGGCTCCCACCGGTCGGTGGCCGACATCACCGGCCCAGAGTCGCTCGCCAAGGTCCGGTCCTTCAAGGCGGAGGCGAAGGCCGCTGCCAAATCCGCCAAATAGGGCAGACCGTCAGGCGGCCCGCCAGTCCCCTCGTGCCACAGCAGCCCCATCGATCAGGCCGACCCGGTCGACTTTGCCGTCTTTTTGCCAGGCGACACGGGTGATTTGTCCAGTGAAGCGGGCGAGGGGCGGGTGGTTTTGCCGGTGACCGGAACTCGCCGAGCGCGCCGGGTTCACGGCCCGTGGCGTCCAGGGGCCGTAACATCTCCTACTCGCCGTCCGAGCGGGCCGCTCCGGCGCCCCGCGGGGGCGGCGTCCGAATCCGAGGTCGCCACCTGGGACCGCAGGGACAAGGATGTCCATCAGGGCTTCCGTCGGCGGCGAACCATCGGGATGATGAAAACCTGACTCCGATCGGTGTTGTGATGGAGGCGGGAGCGCTAGCCTGCTCCCATTCACTCATAGTGATGAAAAACTGCCGCGCGGTACGGGACCTTCTGGGGCGGAGGTGTTGTCCATGAGCACCGAGACGTCCGTTCCGCATCCCCGCGTCTCAGGGGTGGAGGGCCAGCCCATGGATGCGTCCGATGCCGCGCTGTACGCGACCCTGCTCAAAGAGGCCCCCGGCGGGCTGGCGTTCTTCGACTGCGACCTGCGCTGCCGCCGGGCCAACGACGCGCTCGCCGCGCTCCTGCGCGTGCCCGTCCGCGATCTCCAGCAGCGACTGCCCGCCGAGGTGCTGCCGGAGCCGCTGGCGGCCGCGTTCGAGACGGCGCTGCGCAAGGTGCTCGCCGAAGACCGCCCGCTGAGCGATCTTGAGCTGGTCGTCCCGGCCGCCGAGGCCCCGGGCGACCCGGGAGGCGACTCGGCCGTCGCCACAGCGGTCGAGGAGCGGATCCTGGCCTGCACCTGGCTGCCCGCCCGGGACGCCGAGGACGAGCCGCTGGGCGTCGTCCTGACCGCGCTGGACGTGACCGAGCGGCGCCGGGCCGAAGAGGTCATCCGCCGCAAGGAGCAGCGCTACCGCTCGCTCGTGGAAGCCAGCGCACAGGTGGTGTGGGTGGCCGCGCCCGACGGCGGGGTCATCGACGACGCGCCCGAGTGGCGCGCCATCACCGGCCAGACGCCCGACGACTACGCGGACGGCGGCTGGCTTTCGGTGGTGCACCCCGAAGACCGTCCCCGCATCGAGGCCACCTGGCGTGAATGCGTCGAGGACAACCGCGTCTTCGAGACCAACTACCGCGTCCGCACCAAGAGCGGCACCTTCCGGCACTTCGACGTCCGGGCCGTGCCCATCCGGCAGGGCGGCATGGTCATCGAGTGGGTCGGCGCCAACACCGACGTCACCGGGCAGCGCGAGGCCGAGGAGATGCGCGGGCGGCTGACCGAGCAGTTGTCGGCGGCGGCGCTGCGCACCGCGCGGCTCCAGCAGGCCACCTCGATGCTCGCCGAGGCGCTGACCGTCTCCCAGGTCGTCCAGGTGATCACCGAGGTCGGCCGGTCGGCGATCGGCGCCGACTACTCCGCGGTCGCGCTGCTGGACGACGACAAGCTGCGGCTGAGCATCGTCGCACCGTCCCAGCCGGGCGGCGAAGGCGAGGTAAGGCCGGTCTCCCGCGACGACATCAAGGTCAGCGACCAGACCGTCATGTCGGTCGCGGTGCGCGAGAGCCGCCCGTTCCTGGCCGAGCACCCCGACAGCCTCCGCCTGCAACTCGGACGCGACGAGAAGGGCCTGTTCGCCCAGCACATCGAGGAACGCGCCTGGGTGGGCCTTCCGCTCCTGGCCGCCGGTGCGCCCATCGGCGCGCTCCGGTTCTCCTTCACCCGCCCAAGGGAGATCACCGAGGAGGAGCGGGTCTTCCTGGAGGCCCTCGCCGGTCAGTGCGCCCTGGCCGTGGAGCGTGCCCTGCTGTTCGAGCGCGAGCACAAGACCGCCGAAGAGCTCCAGCGCAGCCTCCTGCCCAGCGACCTTCCGCAGCTGCCCGGCATGGTCCTGGCCGCCCGCTACAACCCGGCGACACGCCACGTCCAGGTCGGCGGCGACTGGTACGACGTGTTCCGGCTCCCGGACGACCGGCTCGCCGTGGCCGCCGGCGACGTCATGGGCAAGGGCGTCCTGGCCGCGGCCGGAATGGGACGCGTCCGCAACGCCCTGCGGGCCCTCGCGCTGAACGACCCTCGGCCCGCCGCCGTCCTGGCCGGTCTCGACCGGTTGTTCAGCGCCACGGAGGACGAGGAGCAGTTCACCACGGTCGCGTACGCGGTCATCGACCCCGAGACCGGACGCGGCGCCTTCAGCAACGCGGGCCACCCGCCACCCCTGCTGATCTCCCCCGATCGGTCCCCGCGCGTCAGCACGCGGGAGCCGGGAACGCCGCTCGGCTGGCCCAGCCAGCGACAGCAGACAAGTTTTTCCATCGAGACCGGCAACACTGTGGTCTTCTATTCCGATGGACTTGTGGAGAACCGTAGACGCGGGGTGGACGCCGGGCTGGAGGAGCTCGTCGCCGTCGCGGCCGACGCCCCACCTGAAGTGGTAGGAGATCCTGAGAGACTCGTCGACTTCCTGGTCGATCGGATGCTTGCCGGATACGAGCAGGTAGACGATGTGACCGTGCTTGCCCTGCACGTCCCGCCCAAGCCCGCGTGAAGCCCGCCGAAGACGGCGCGAAGACGGCGTAGTACGTACGAAGGACCGTCCCGCGCCCTCTAAGGTGGAGTGTTACCGGGCAGGACATCCAGAGCGGAATGCGCAGCAGTGCCAGAATGCTTGACCCTAGTAAGAGCGGGTACGCTGCGGTCCCGCACCGGAGGTCCCGCCCAGTGTGTGGTCCCACCCAGTGTGAGGCCGGGCCCGTCAGGGCACTTGGGTCAACCCAGCCACACGTTCGTTCGAGAGGTATTTGTGTCGCCTGCTAGCTCGACCTCGAAAGCGTCAGATCTGCACGAGCACGTCATCGCGCAACTGATCGAGCGTGGACGGTCCCAGGGTTACCTCGAAGCCGACGACGTACGACGTACGTTCGAGGAGGCCGACATCCCCGTGTCGAAGGCCTCCAGCATCTTGCGGAGCCTCAGCAAGGAGGGTGTGACCGTCATGGTGAGCGCTGCCGACTCCGCAGCGCCCAAGCGTCCGCGCAAGCGCGCGGCGCCGCCGGCGCGCAGGCCCAAGACAGCCGCTGCAGCCAAGGAGCAGCCAGACACGGTGACCGCCGTCGTGAGCGACGACGAGGCCGCCGAGGAGACCGCCGAGGCGCCCCGCCCGGCGCCTCCGCGCAAGACCGCGGCCCCAAAGGCCGCCAAGCAGAAGAAGGGCGCCCAGGCCAAGAAGTCCGCCCCGGCGCCGAAGGCGGCCGCACCGGCCGCGTCGGCCAAGAAGGCGGGCGACGACCCCGACCTTGAGGACGACGTGGAGGTCGACATCGAGGCCGACCTGACCGACCTGGAGGCCGATCTCGAGGTCGAGGCGGCCGTGGTGGCCGTCGAGGCCGACGAGACGCCCGAGGAGGACGAGCCCGCCGCTGCCGCCGCGCCCGCGGCCAAGGCGTCCGCGTCCGGCAAGCCGGGCCCGGAGGGCGCGACCCCGGCCAACGAGGAGGAGTCGTTCACCCTCGGCGACGACGACGAGGACGCGCCCGCCCAGCAGATCGCGGCCGCCGGCGCCACCGCCGACCCGGTCAAGGACTACCTCAAGCAGATCGGCAAGGTCCCGCTGCTCAACGCCGAGCAGGAGGTGGAGCTCGCCAAGCGCATCGAGGCCGGGCTGTTCGCCGAGGAGCGCCTCGCGTCCGACGGCCCCTCGATGTCCGAGGACGACCACGAGGACTTCGAGTGGATCGCCGAGGACGGGCGCCGCGCGAAGAACCACCTGCTGGAGGCCAACCTGCGGTTGGTCGTCTCGCTGGCCAAGCGCTACACCGGACGCGGCATGCTGTTCCTGGACCTGATCCAGGAGGGCAACCTCGGCCTGATCCGCGCCGTCGAGAAGTTCGACTACACCAAGGGCTACAAGTTCTCCACGTACGCCACCTGGTGGATCCGGCAGGCGATCACCCGCGCGATGGCCGACCAGGCCCGCACCATCCGCATCCCGGTGCACATGGTCGAGGTCATCAACAAGCTGGCGCGCGTGCAGCGGCAGATGCTCCAGGACCTGGGCCGCGAGCCCACTCCGGAGGAGCTGGCCAAGGAACTCGACATGACCCCTGAGAAGGTCGTCGAGGTCCAGAAGTACGGCCGCGAGCCCATCTCCCTGCACACCCCGCTCGGCGAGGACGGCGACAGCGAGTTCGGCGACCTCATCGAGGACTCCGAGGCCATCGTCCCGGCCGACGCGGTCAGCTTCACGCTGCTGCAGGAGCAGCTCCACTCGGTGCTCGACACGCTGAGCGAGCGCGAGGCGGGCGTGGTGTCGATGCGCTTCGGCCTCACCGACGGCCAGCCGAAGACGCTGGACGAGATCGGCAAGGTGTACGGGGTGACCCGGGAGCGCATCCGGCAGATCGAGTCCAAGACCATGTCGAAGCTGCGCCACCCGTCGCGCTCGCAGGTCCTGCGCGACTACCTCGACTGACGATCGGCACGCCGGTGTCCGCGCGCCGGTGATCGATCGGCGCGCGGGCCGGCGATCGGACGCGCGTAACGGCGATCGAGCGTGCCTAAACGGCGATCGGCATGCGGTGCGGGGCCCGTCCTGGCCGGACGCGGTCCCGTTCCGCGTGCTGGACGAGGCCCGCTCCGGCGGCGGCGCCACATCCGGCCGGCGTGCGGCGTCCGGCAGGCGCAGCGTGCCTTACGTGTGCAGGATCACATCGAGGTTCGTGCCGTTCAGCTCGACGGTGTGGCCGAGGCCGGCGACGGCCTTGAGGAGCTCGTCCGGGGTCCGGGGCGACGCGCCCGCCTGGATCAGGTCGTGCGCGATCTTCCCGCGCGTCGCCTTGGCCATGTGGCTGACGACCGTCCGCTTCGGGACGCCGCCGAGGATCCGTTCGCGGAACACGCGAACCGCCACGGCGGGCTGCGGCGCCTTCCAGACCGACGCGTAGGGGCCCGAGCGCATGTCGACGATCAGGCCGTCCAGCCGCAGCGCCTCGCCCATCACCGGCCGCCACAAGGCCGCCAGCTTGCCTTTGCGCGGCAACGAGACCGCCATGGCCAGTCGATATGGGGGAATGCGGTCGGCGAGCCTCAGGGCGCCCCACAGGCCCGAGAAGACGATGACCTGGTCGGCGGCGGCCTGCCGGCCGGAGTCCGACAGGCCGGGCAGGTCCAGGTTGTCGTAGAGGACGCCCGTGTAGAGCCGCGCGACCGGCAGGGTCGGTGCCTCGTACAGGGCCCTGTTGCGGGCCAGCGCCTCGTCCGCCTGCCCTGCGGGCAGCCCGAGGACCTTGGGGGCGTTCTTGCGCCTGCTCACCTCGGCCAGGGCCGCCAGGACGCGCTGGCGGACGGGGTTCAGCTCGGGGAAGCTCAGCGTCGCCAGATCGAGGGCGGGGCCGTCCCCTTCGGTGGCCTTCTTCTCCGAAGGCGGAAGCAGGATGTGCACGATCCTCCCCGAAAGCGTGGTGCGACGCGATGGCGCGGTTTTCCGGACTCGGTGTCCCGAAGCCAAATGGACGCCATTTGTCGTTACTCTAGTTACTCTAAGTAATCAATAGATGACTATACGCAATCAGCGGACGGGCTGGATTGCAGGGAATGCGAACGGCGGCCACGCTCCGCGGTGGCCGCCGTCCTGGGTCCTGCTATTTCGATGTCCGCCGCTAGTCTTCCACGACGGCAGTGGGGGTTTCGTTCAGCCTGTCAGTCTCGTCCTGAATGTCGGCCCCGTTGGCTCGGAGCGCCTCCGTGTACTTGCGACCGTGGTGGGCGCAGAACAGAAGGTCGCCGCCGCCTACAAGGACTGCACGGACGTAGGCCTGGGCGCCGCAGCGGTCGCAACGGTCGGCGACGGTCAGCGGCTTGGTTGGGGCAAGGGCTCCAGTCACGGCACCTTCCTCATGCTCGGGGTCGGTACTTAGGAGAACATCTAACCCGACGCGGACGTTCCCAACCTGTTTCCGCGTACGCCCAGAGCAGAATGGTCCAATAAGTGACCGAGGTCACATCGGGCTCTGTCATGACCCCAGTCAGGCATCAGAGCGACCATCCAGGTCAGACCGCGTCCCAGCGGAACAAACGGGTCGCCAGGAGCGCTCCGGCCAGCGCGACGCCCAGCAGCACGCCGATTTGCGGCAGCGCGGACATCGGCCCAAGACCGCGTCCCATCACGTTCAGCATCCCCTCGTTCAGATAGCGCAGGGGGAAGATGTACGACAGCGTCCTCATCCAGGCGGGCGCCGAGTCCAAGGGGAAGAACGAGCCGCCCAGGAACGCCATCGGCAGGACGATGAGCTGCGTCACGGCCTGGGCCGTCTCCTGCGTCTTGGCCCACGCGCCGATCACCATCCCGATCGACAGGAACGCCAGGACGCCGGCCATCACCATCGGGATCGCCATCCACCACGAGTGGCCGAGCTTCAGCCCGAACACCGGCAGCTGCGCCACGAGCACGAACAGCGCGAACTGGACGAGCGCCACGGCCAGGCTGACGGCGACGCGCGCGGCGAACACCGTGGGGATCGGCGCCGGGGACAGCTGGAGCCGCCGCAGGATGCCCTTCGTCCGCCACGTCACGAGCGTCTGGGACGCGCCGAACACGCCCGCCGACGCCAGCGCCCAGCCCAGCAGGCTCGGCGTGAAGAACTGGATGGCCGTGAGCGAGTCGTCCTCCACCTGCTGCGCCGTCATCCGGAACGCGGGCGGCCTGCCGGACGCCGACTGGACGATCGAGTCCATCAGCCCCCGCACCGTCCCGGACTTGACCTGGTCGGCCGCCGAGTAGTGGACGACCAGCTCGCCGCCGCGCTGCTCCACGGCCGCGTCCGTGTCGCCCTTCTCGACCTTGCGGAGCGCCGCGGCCCGGTCGCTGGCCGCCGTCACCTTCAGGATCTTGCCGAGCCCGGCGGGGTCGCGCGCTACGGCCTGGTCGAGGATCGACGACCTGCCGACCTCCATCACCTTCACCTTGGACGTGGTCTGGTGCCCGAACACCCCACCGAAGATCACCAGGAACATCAGGGGGAACAGCACGGTGAAGAACAGCGCGCCGCGGTCCCGGCGGAAGCCGAGGAACATGGCCCACGCCAGGCTCTTGAAGCTGTCGAACGCGCTCACGCCCGGTACTCCCGTCCGGTCAGGTCGAGGAAGACGTCCTCAAGGGTGGCGCCGTGGATCTGGACGCCGGTCAGGGCGTCCTCGGCGGCCATCGCCGCGACCACGGCCGAGGGGTCCCGGGTGGAGATGGTCAGCGACACGCCGTCGTCCTGCGCCTCGTCGGCGCCCGGCAGCCCCCGGGCGTCGTCGAGCGCGAGGACCCCGCTGGCCACGCTGATCCGGGCGGGCGCGTCCAGGCCGCGCACCAGCACCGCCGGCGGGCCGAGCCGCAGGATCCGGCCCGCGTCCATGATCGCGACGCGGTCGCAGAGCAGCTCCGCCTCGTCCATGTAGTGCGTGGTGAGCACGACGGTCCGGCCCTCGGTGCTGATCCGCTTGAGCACGTCCCAGAGGTTGCGGCGGGCCTGCGGGTCGAGCGCGGCAGTCGGCTCGTCCAGGAACACCAGCTCCGGGTCGTGGACGAGCGCGCACGCGATCGACAGCCGCTGCGCCTGCCCGCCCGACAGCTTCTCGACGCGGACGTCGGCCTTGTCGTCCAGGCCCACCGCCTCCAGCATCGCGTCGGCCCGCTTGGCCGGGACGCCGTAGAGCGAGCCGAACGTCCGCAGCTGCTCGCGCGCGGTCAGCCGTTCGAAGAACGACGACGCCTGCAGCTGCACGCCGATCCGGGGGAGGAGCCTCGGGTTGCGCGGCCACGGCGGCAGGCCGAGCACCGACACCGCGCCGCCGTCCGCCTCCCGGAGCCCCTCGACGATCTCCAGTGTCGTCGTCTTGCCCGCCCCGTTGGGGCCGAGGATCCCGAAGAACTCGCCCTCCTCGACCGCGAAGGTGACCCCGTCCACCGCCAGGACGTCCCCGTAGCGCTTACGGAGGTCCGTGACCTCGATCGTTTGTGCCATGACCAGCACATTAGGGAACGGCGGACGGGGGGAGCACCCACCCATAGGTGGACGTTCCGGGCCTCCACCCGCCCCGGCGTGGACGCAGGTGGGGCGGGTCGCGGAGCCCGCCGGGGGCCTGCGATGACGTCCGAGGCGGCGAGCCTTTCGATGGATTGTCGGCGGCCGGGGGTACCCTTCTGCCGAATGTCCTACCCCCGAGGAGCACACGCAGTTGACCGCCGCGACCGCCGAAGCGACCACCGACGACCAGCACGGCTACTCAGCCCGGCACCTTTCGGTGCTGGAGGGGCTGGAGGCCGTGCGGAAGCGACCCGGGATGTACATCGGGTCGACCGACAGCAGAGGGCTCGCGCACTGCCTTTGGGAGATCGTCGACAACTGCGTCGACGAGGCCCTGGCCGGGTCCTGCACCCATATCAGCGTGGTGATGCACGCCGACGGGTCGTTCGAGGTGGGCGACAACGGTCGCGGCATCCCCGTCGACCTTGAGCCGAAGACCGGCCTGCCCGGCGTCGAGCTGGTCATGACCAGGCTCCACGCGGGCGGCAAGTTCGGCGGCGTGTCCTACACCGCGTCGGGCGGCCTGCACGGGGTCGGCGCGTCCGTCGTCAACGCCCTGTCCGCGCGCCTCGACGTCGAGGTCGACCGCGAGGGCCACACCCACGCCATCAGCTTCCGGCGGGGCCTGCCCGGCGAGTTCGCCGAGGACGGCCGTCCCAACGCCCGGTTCAAGAAGAGGTCGGGCCTGCGGCAGGTCCGCAAGGTCGCCAAGAAGGTCACCGGCACGCGCGTCCGCTTCTGGCCCGACCTGCAGATCTTCCTCAAGGACGCCACGGTCGAGCAGTCCCTGATCTTCGACCGGATGCGCCAGACCGCGTTCCTCATCCCGGGCCTCACCATCGACGTCCGCGACGAGCGCGGCGAGGAGGTCCTGGAGGAGACCTTCCGGTTCGACGGCGGCATCAGCGAGTTCTGCTCCTACCTGGCCAAAGACGCCCCCCTTGGCGACGTGCTGCGCCTGCGGGGCCGCGGCCACTTCACCGAGACCGTCCCCGTCCTGGACGATCAGGGCCACCTCACGCCCACCGACGTGGAGCGCGACCTGGAGGTCGACGTCGCGCTGCGCTGGGGCACCGGCTACGACACGATCACCAAGTCGTTCGTCAACGTGATCGCCACCCCCAAGGGCGGCACCCACGTGCGCGGCTTCGACCGCGCCGTGCTCAAGGTGCTCAACGAGCAGCTGCGGGCGGTGAAGCTGCTCAAGAACGGCGACGAGGACGTCCTGAAGGAGGACGTCCTGGAGGGCCTCACCAGCGTGGTGACGGTCCGGCTGCCCGAGCCGCAGTTCGAGGGCCAGACCAAGGAGGTCCTCGGCACCTCCGCGGCCACGCGCATCGTCTCCCAGGTCGTCATGCGCGAGCTGCGGGCCGTCTTCGAGAACCCGCCGCGCGGCCAGAAGCAGTCGCTGCGGGCCGTCCTGGAGAAGGTGGTGGGCGCGGCCAAGACCCGCATCGCCGCCCGCACCCAGCGCGACAACCAGCGCCGCAAGAACGCCCTGGAGAACTCGGCCCTCCCGGCCAAGCTGGTCGACTGCCGTACCGCCGACGACCGCAGCGAGCTGTTCATCGTCGAGGGCGACTCGGCGCTCGGCACCGCCAAGCTCGCCCGCGACTCGGAGTTCCAGGCGCTGCTGCCGATCCGCGGCAAGATCCTCAACGTGCAGAAGGCGTCCGTCGCCGACATGCTGAAGAACGCCGAGTGCGCGGCGATCATCCAGGTGCTCGGGGCCGGCTCGGGCCGCACCTTCGACCTCGACGCCGCCCGCTACGGCCGGATCATCCTGATGGCGGACGCGGACGTCGACGGATCGCACATCCGCTGCCTGCTGCTCACCCTGCTCTACCGCTACATGCACCCGATGCTGGAGGCGGGCCGGGTCTTCTCGGCCGTCCCGCCGCTGCACCGCATCGAGCTGATCAAGCCCAAGAAGGGCAACGACAAGTACGTCTACTGCTACAGCGACGCCGAGCTGCGCCGCAAGCTGGTGGAGTTCGAGCGCAAGGGCCAGCGCTGGAAGGAGCCCGTCCAGCGCTACAAGGGCCTCGGCGAGATGGACGCCGACCAGCTGGCCGAGACCACCATGGACCCGCGCCACCGCATCCTGCGCCGCATCCGCATCGAGGACGCGGAGGGCGCCGCCAAGATCTTCGACCTGCTGATGGGCAGCGAGGTGGCCCCCCGCCGCGAGTTCATCACCGCGGGCGCCTCCGAGCTCGACACCGAGCGCATCGACCTCTGACCACGCCCCGGTGCGGCGAGATCACCGGGCCTTCGCACAGCTCGCCCCCCACGTGATCGCGGCCCGCCGCCGGGCCCCGGCCCGCCGCCGGGCATGGGTCGGCGGGGAGGACGGGCCGGGCTGAGACACGCTGGTCCACGTCGTCGCCCTTGGGTCTTGTTCGTCGTGAGCGCCGCGCGCGGGGACGAGCCCCACGGTGTCCGTATCCGGCCATGTCAGGCCGGTCGAGCGACCGGGAGGACGAGGCCGTCCACCCGCCGGTGGAGATCCCGAAGTCCAGCCCGGGTCCGATCCGCCGGGACGCGGCGGGCCCTTAGCGTCGAGGGCATGAACACGCTGGACAACGCAGCTCTCGCCGTCTCCGCCCGGCCCCGGGCACCGCACCGGCGGACGCGGGGCACCGGACCGGTTAGCGTCGTGTCGTGAACTTCGGGAAAGGCACCGTCGGGGAGCGGATCACCCGGACGCTCGTCTTCGGCGCCCTGCCCATCTGGGGGCTCACGGCCTACGTGCGGGGCCTGTTCCACAGCGATCCCGCGCCGGCCCTGCACGGCGCCGGGCTGGCCGTCGCCGTCCTCAACGCGGTCATGTTCGCGCTGCTGGCCGGCGGCCTGTGGGTGGGACGCCGGAAGGAGTCCTCTTGGCGGCGGCCCGGGATCGGCCTGCTGCTGGCCTCGGTGGCGGTGGCCCTCGCGCTCTACGCGGTCGCGCCGCACAGCGGCAGCGGCTTCTTCTTCTCCATGGTCGCCCTGTGGGCGCTGGTGGTGCGGCTGCCCCTGCCCTGGGGCATCGGGGTGAGCGCGCTGACCATCATCGTCCTGGGCGCCCTCGGCGAGATGTTCCGGGAGGGCGGCGCCGACCTCGGCCTGATGGCGGCGTTCGGCGGGCTGACGCTCGGCGCCGTCGCCAGCCGGCACGCGGTCAACGCGCAGGAGGCGACCCGCCGGGCGGAGGCCGCGAACGCCGTGCTGGCCGAGCGGTCCCATATCGCCCGGGAGATCCACGACATCCTCGCGCACTCGCTGTCGGCGCAGATCGTCCATCTGGAGGGCGCGCGGCTGCTGCTGTCCCGCGACGGGGACCGGGTGCAGGCCCTCGACCGGGTCGAGCGCGCGGGGAACCTGGCCCGGTCGGGGCTGGAGGAGACCAGGCGGGCGCTCGCCACGCTGCGCGGGGAGATCCCGGAGCCGAAGGAGGCGATCGCCGAGCTGGCGGAGGAGTTCTCCGTCGGCACCGGCCGTCCCTGCGACGTGCGGGTGACGGGGGTCCCGCGCGAGTTGTCGCCGCAGGCCGGGCTGGCGGTCGTCCGCACCGCGCAGGAGGCGCTGACGAACGTCCGCAAGCACGCGCCCGGCGCGCGCGTCCACGTCGTCCTGGCGTATCTGGACGGGGCGGTCGAGCTGGAGGTGATCGACAGCGGCGGCACGGAGGAGGTGCTGGAGCTGGACGGCGGCGGGTACGGCCTGGTGGGCATGCGGGAGCGCGCCGAGCTGATCGATGGGACCCTGGAGACGGGGCCCAAGGGCAAGGGCTTCCGGGTCTCCCTCCGGGTGCCCGCGTGACACGGGACGGGACGCGGTGAGCGACAAGACGAGGATCATGGTCGTCGACGACCAGACGGTGGTGCGGGAGGGCCTGGTCCTGCTGCTGGAGCTGCTGCCCGGCATCGAGGTGGCGGGGTCGGCCGGCGACGGCGAGCGCGCCGTCGCGATGGTCGCCGAGCTGCGGCCCGACGTCGTCCTGATGGACCTGCGCATGCCGCGGATGGACGGGGTGGAGGCGACCCGGCGGATCAGGGAGGCCCATCCGGACGTGGAGGTCGTCGTCCTCACCACCTACGCCGACGACGAGTCGATCTTCGCCGCGCTGCGCGCCGGGGCCCGCGGCTACCTGACCAAGGACGCCGGGGCGGAGGAGATCGCGCGGGCCGTCGCCGCCGTCCGCGGGGGAGCGGCGCAGCTGGACCCGGCCGTCCAGCGCCGTCTCGTCGAGGCGGTCGCGACGGGTGAGCCGCGCGGCAGGCAGGACCGGCCGGGGCGCGACGGCCTGCCCGACGGACTGACCCGCCGCGAGGCGGAGGTCCTCGCGCTGATCGCCGCGGGACGGTCCAACGCCGAGATCGCGGGCGACCTGTTCATCAGCGAGGCGACCGTGAAGACGCACATCAACAACCTGTTCGCCAAGGCGGGCCTGCGGGACCGCGCCCAGGCCGTCACCTACGCGTTCCGCCACGGCCTCGCGGGCTGACCGCGCGGTTCCCGGGGACGGGCCGGCCTTGCGAGGGCCTGTCCAGGGTCAACGTGCGGTAGCCGACGGCAAGGGGTCGGTCAAAGCGCCCACCGCCGCCCGCGCGCGTCTCCACCATGGAGAGCACCTGGTATCCCCGAGAGGACTTCGGCGTGCTCAAGACCTGGATGATCGCGGACTACCTGCGCCCCTACACGCAATGGCGGATCAACCGGGCGGACCCGTGCGACGACGGCCGCAACGCCCGCGCCGCGATCGGCCTCATCGACGCCGCCGCGTACGTGATGCAGCTGGACGACGACGAGCCCGTCATCGTCCGCATGGCCATCGCCGGATGCTTCGCCAGGGGCCACTTCGATCCGGGCCCGGAAGGCGAGGCACTCATCCGCCGCTGGCACTACGACGAGGCCGTGGCCGGGCCCGCCGAGCTCTTCCAGGCCGTCGCCGCGTCCGCCGAACGGGTCCTGCGGCCCGAGCCGGGCCCGCGCGCCGACCGTGGCGGCCGGCCGGTGGCGGTCACCTCCGGCACCGGTCGCGGCCCGGCCCTCCCGCGTCCGCGCGAGGGCGAGGCCGCTCCGGCGTGATCTGGGCGAAGCGGGCCGGCTACACCGGCTCGTCGCCGGGCTTCCACTTGATGCCACAGCCGAGGCTCGGCGTGTGCGGCTCCGGGACCGCTTTGCCGGCCAGCACCAGGTCCAGCGCGGCGCGGAGCGAGGAACCGTCCACGGGCAGGTCGTTCTTCGGACGGGCGCCGTCGAACTCGCCCCGGTAGGCCAGCCGCCGGTCGCCGTCGTAGAGGAAGAAGTCCGGCGTGCAGGCGGCGCGGTAGGCCCGGGCGGTGTCCTGCGTTTCGTCGACCAGGTAGGGGAACGCGAACCCGGCCCGCGCGGCCTGCTCGCGCAGGTGCCCGGCGTCGTCGTCGGGGTACCGGACCACGTCGTTGCTGCCGATGCCGACGGTGGCCACCCCCTTCGCGGCGTATTCGGCGGTGAGCGCGCCGATGCCCCGCTCGATGCGGCGGACGTACGGGCAGTGGTTGGACAGGAAGACCACGAGCAGGGCGGGGGCGTCGGGGAAGTCCTCGTCCGAGACGGTGGCGCCTTCCACGGACGCGAGCCGGAACGGCGGGATGGGGGAGCCGAGGGGGACCATGAACGATGCGATCGCCATGCGCCCATTGTCGAACACCTTCGGCGAACCGGTCGCTTGCCAGGGGTGCGGCGCGGCGGCGCGGGAGCACCCGAAACAGGTGCTGAGCGCCGACATCAACCGTTTCGCCGCGCGGCCATATCCGGCCTTCGCCGCGCAGCCTCGCCGGACAGCGGGAACCCGCGCCGCCCTCTTGTTCGGCACGCCGTGACGGCGGCGCGGTTGGGGTCCCCGTCGCCGCGGACCGGGGCCCAAGGGCCCTGACGTCGGCGGATTCCCCGCCCCTACCTTTGCGGGATCGATTCGTTGTTCACGCAGGGCGGGCAGGTCGTCCCGGAGGCGAGATGAAGGCTGGGGCCAAGGTCGCCCAGATGGTGCTGATCACGGTGGTGACCGCCGGTGTGGCGGTCACCGGCATCGTCACGGCGTCGCGGGACGGCCAGGGGACGCCCGCCGGACGGGTCGCGTCCGAGGCGAAGGGGGAGCGGGAGGGGCAGCCTTGCAGGATCGACAGGGTCGCCCGGGACGGAAGGTTCGTCCGCACCACCTACGTCTGGGAGGACGGGGCGCCCTGGCGCGTGTCGGCGTCCGGACCGGGCATGCTGCGGGACCGGTGGACGACCTCCGTCGCGAGCACGGTGAGCGGCACCCCGGGCGCAACCGAGGAGAGCCTTAAGGCCGCGCTCGGGTTCTCTCCGACCCGGACCAAGCCCGTCACCATCCGCTATGCGCGCGCGCTCAAGGAGCGACGGCACTACACCCTCCGCATCGGGAGGGGATTCAAGCAGTACGGCTTCGACGTGTACGACCGATGGGGCGAACTGCACGCCGCCGGATCCGATTTCTCCTGCGGCCCCCTGCACGAGGCCGGAGCCCCCTACCGGTTCGCCTACGTCGGCAGGGGGACGGCCTCGGACTTCTGGACCCTCACCTACAGATGGACGGTCGCCGGGAGCACGTGATCCAGGCGGACCTACATCGTCACCAAGCTCGACCCGAAGTGCGCCGAGATCCTCGGCGTACTGCGCGCCAACATCGCCCAGGCCGTCCGCCTGGGCCTCCGGTCACTCCTCGTCAGTGGGTTCGTCCTGCGCGTCGGGGTCGTCCTCGGGGGCGCGGCCGATGGGGCCGCTGATCGCGGCGATCGGCTTGTCGAGGCGCTCGCCGGAGCCGTCCCGGCGGCCGAGCGGGGCGTTGAGGGTGGCCGGCCTGCCGTTGGCGGCGGCGGCGCGCAGCGGGGTCGGGGCCGCCCACGCCTGGAGCAGGACGTCCTCGCCCTTGAGGAAGCGGTGCGCGCGGACGCCGCCCGTCGCGCGGCCCTTGGCCGGGAAGTCGGCGAAGTCGGCCAGCTTGATCGCGCCGGTCTGGGTGCCGGGCAGCGCCGAGGACGAGCCGGAGACCGTGATCACCCGGGCCTCGCGGTCGGGGTCGAGGGCGCCGAACCACAGGACGCGGGCGTCGGCGCCCAGCTTGACGCCGGCCATGCCGCCGGCGAGGCGCCCCTGCGGGCGGACGTTGGACGCGGCGTAGTGCAGGAGCTGGGCGTCGCTGGTGATGAAGACCAGGTGCTGGTCGTCGGACAGGAGCTGGACGGCGCCGACGACCCGGTCGCCCTCCTTGAGCCCGATCACCTCGAAGTCGTCGCGGTTGGCGGGGAAATCGGGCACGACCCGTTTGACCACGCCCTGCGCGGTGCCCAGGGCCAGGCCGCCGCCCGCGTCGTCCAGCGCGGTGATGCCGATGACCGTCTCGTCCGGTTCGAGGTCGACGTACTCGGTGACCGGGGCGCCTCCGGCCAGGGACGGCGGCGTGGCCGAGGGCGGGAGGGTCGGCAGGTCCAGGACGTCGACGCGGATCAGCCGCCCGAGGGAGGTGACCGCGCCGACCTGGGCGCGCGCCGTCGTGGGGACGACGGAGATCAGTACGTCGTGCGCGGTGCGGGGGCCGCTGTCGGGCAGCGGGTCGGCTCCGTGGGTGCGGGCCAGCAGGCCGGTGGACGACAGCAGGGCGGTGCACGGGTCGTCGGCCACCTCCAGCGGGACCGCGGCCGTCGCGGCGTGGCCGGACTGCTCCAGCAGGATGGTGCGGCGCGGGGTGGCGAACTCGGCGGCGACCTCGCCGAGCTCCTTGGACACGACGCCGCGCAGCTTCTTCTCCGACTCCAGGATCGCGGTCAGCTTGGCGATCTCCTTGGCGAGCTGCTCCTTCTCCTTCTCCAGCTCCAGCCGGTCGTAGCGGGTCAGGCGGCGCAGCGGGGTGTCGAGGATGTACTGCGCCTGGATCTCCGACAGCTCGAAGATCTGCATGAGGCGCTGCTTGGCCTGGGACGCGTCGTCGCTCTGCCGGATGACCTGGATGACCTCGTCGATGTTGAGGAGGGCGACCAGGAGGCCCTCGACGAGGTGCAGGCGGTCCTCGCGCTTGCGGCGGCGGTGCAGGGACCGGCGGCGGACGACGTCGATGCGGTGGTCGACGTAGACGTGGAGCATGTCGCGCAGCCCGAGGGTGCGGGGCTGGCCGTCGACGAGCGCGACGTTGTTGATGCCGAAGGTCTCCTCCATCGGCGTCAGCCGGTAGAGGTCGGCCAGCACGGCCTCGGGGTTGAACCCGTTCTTGATCTCGATGACCAGGCGGAGGCCGACGTTGCGGTCGGTGAGGTCCTTCAGGTCGGCGATGCCCTGGATCTTCTTGGCGTTGACCAGTTCCTTGATCTTGGCCTTGACGCGCTCGGGGCCGACGGCGTACGGCAGCTCGCTGACGACGATGCCCTTGCGGCGCGGCGTGACGTTCTCGATGGACGTCGTGGCGCGGGTGCGGAACGTCCCCCGGCCGCGCTCGTAGGCGTCGCGGACGCCCTCCAGGCCGACGATCTTGCCGCCGGTGGGCAGGTCGGGGCCCGGGACGAAGCGCATCAGGTCGTCCAGCGTCGCCTCGGGGTGGTCGATCAGGTGCCGGGCGGCGGCGATGACCTCGCCGAGGTTGTGCGGGGCCATGTTGGTGGCCATGCCGACGGCGATGCCGGACGCGCCGTTCACCAGCAGGTTGGGGAACGCGGCGGGCAGGACCTCGGGCTCGGTCTCCTGGCCGTCGTAGTTCGGCCGGAAGTCGACGGTGTCCTCGTCGATGGAGGTGACCATCAGCATCGCCGCGCGCGACAGCCGGGCCTCGGTGTACCGCATCGCGGCGGGCAGGTCGTCGCCGCCGAGCGAGCCGAAGTTGCCGTGCCCGTCGACCAGCGGCATCCGCATCGCCCACGGCTGGGCCATCCGCACCATCGCGTCGTAGATCGCGCTGTCGCCGTGCGGATGCAGCTTGCCCATGACCTCGCCGACGACGCGGGCGCACTTGACGTGCCCTCGGTCGGGCCGCAGGCCCATCTCGTTCATCGAGTACAGGATCCGGCGCTGGACGGGCTTCAGCCCGTCGCGCGCGTCCGGAAGCGCCCGCTGGTAGATGACCGAGTAGGCGTACTCAAGGTAGCTGCCGCGCATCTCCTCGGAGACATCGACGTCGATGATGTTCTCTTCGAAGTCCGGCGGCGGGGGAGGGGCTTGGGATCCGCGTCGTGCCATGAGCACATTGTGGCCGGTCCCTGGGACATCTTGCGCCCGCCCCACCGGACGGGCCGCCGATTGGTGCCGTTCCGTCATCCGATCCGGTCAGCGCCCATGACAGATTGGTGCCGGACGGATTCGCTTGCGGCCCCTGCGGCCGCGTCCCCGGCGGAGGTTACCTTGAGCGCCCTGGCCGACTTCCAGAACTCGATCTACCTGCGGGGACTCGGTGACGTGCTGCCCGCGCTGCCCACCGACACCACCCGGCTGGAGGGGCTCGCGGAGGGCGTCCTGTCGGCTCGGGCGTTCGGGTACGTGGCGGGAGCGGCGGGCAGCGAGGCGACCGCCCGCGCCAATCGCGCCGCGTTCGACAAATGGCGGATCGTCCCAAGGATGCTGCGGGACGTCGCCGATCGGGACCTGTCGGTGGACGTTCTCGGCACCGCGATGCCGTCCCCGATCCTGCTCGCGCCCGTCGGCGTCCAGTCCATCTTCCATCCGGACGGGGAACTGGCCGTGGCGCGGGCGGCGGCGGCCACCGGGCTCACGATGGTGCTGAGCACGGCGGCCTCCTACTCGATGGAGGACGTCGCGTCCGCCGGCGGCGACGGCTCACGCTGGTACCAGCTGTACTGGCCCAAGGACCGCGACCTCGCCGTCAGCTTCCTGGAGAGGGCCAAGGCGGCGGGCTACACAACCCTCGTCGTCACCCTCGACACGTTCACGCTGGCGTGGCGTCCGCGCGACCTCGACCGGGCATACCTGCCGTTCCTGCGCGGCATCGGCGTCGCCAACTACTTCAGCGACCCCGTCTTCCAGCGCGCGGTCGGCGGGCCGGTCACCGCCGCCAACCGCGACGCCGCCCTCCTGCACTGGGTCGCCACCTTCGGCGACCCGTCGCTGACCTGGGACGACCTGGCCTTCCTGCGCGAGCACTGGGACGGGCCGATCGCGCTCAAGGGCATCCAGCATCCAGACGACGCGCGCCGGGCGGTGCACGCCGGAATGGACGGTGTGATCGTCTCCAACCACGGCGGACGGCAGGTGGACGGCGCGATCGCGTCCCTGGACGCGCTGCCCGGCGTGGCCGAGGCGGTCGGCGGCCAGGCCACCGTGCTGTTCGACAGCGGCATCCGGACGGGCGCCGACGTCGTCAAGGCCCTCGCGCTCGGCGCAAGGGCGGTCCTGGTCGGGCGCCCGTACGTCTACGGGCTGGCGCTGGGCGGCGAGGCAGGCGTCCAGCACGTCTTGCGCTGCGTCCAGGCGGACCTGGAGTTGACCATGGCCCTGTCGGGCGTCAGCCGCCCGGACCAGTTGAGCCCTGAGAACCTGGCGATCACCTAACGGGTGGCCACTGGCGGCGACCCGCGCCGCGAGAGACGTCTGCGGTCTGCTCACATCGTGGAATTAGTAAGTGCTAGCTTAATATTATGGCGAGCGGCGGGTCGGACGTGCCGATGGAGGACGCGGCGGAGATCAGGCACGCGGTGATGCTCCTGGCGCGCCGGCTGAGGACGGCCGGACCGCCGGAGAGCCTCAGCGGCAACAAGCTCGCCGTGCTCGGCCACCTGTACCGGCGCGGGCCGAGCGCGGCCGGGGAGGTCGCGGCGGCGGAGGGACAGCGCCCCCAGTCCCTCACCCGCGTCTTCGCCGAACTGGAGGAGGACGGTCTGATCACGCGGTCGCGCGACGAGGCCGACAGGCGCCAGGCCGTCCTCGCCCTCACCCAGGCCGGGCTGGACGCGCTCCGCCGCGACACGGCCCGCCGCGACGCCTGGCTGGCCGAGGCGCTCGGTGGGCTGAGCGGGACCGAGCGCGAACTGCTGCGGCTCGCGGCCCGGCTGATGGAGCGGCTCGGAGATTAGTTCGCGTTCGCTTACCTAGTTTCCCGAGTGGGGGACGGGGTACGGACCTGCGCATGCGCTGGCCCGAACACGCCATCTGGTGGCATGTCTACCCGCTCGGCTTCGTCGGCGCCGAACGCGAGGCCCCGCCCATGGAAGGACCCGCCGAGCCGCCCTTGGAAGGATCCGCCGAACCGCGGATCAGCGGGCCGCAGCCCGGCGGGCCGAGGCTGTCCCGGATCTCCGGCTGGCTCGACCACCTGGTGGAGCTCGGCTGCAACGGGCTCGCCCTCGGCCCGGTCTTCGCGTCCGAGACCCACGGCTACGACACCGTCGACCACTTCCGCGTCGATCCCCGGCTCGGCGGCGAGGCCGACCTGCTGCGCCTGTTCGAGGAGGCGTCGGGACGCGGCGTGCGGGTGCTGCTCGACGGAGTGTTCAACCACGTCGGCCGGGGCTTCCCCGCGTTCGCCGACGTCGCGGCCCGCGGGCGGGAGTCCCCGTACGCGGGATGGTTCGACTCCGACGGCCAGGGCGAGTTCCGCACCTTCGAGGGCCACCACCGGCTCGTCGCGTTCAACCACGCCGAGCCCCAGGTCGCCGACTACGTCACCGACGTCATGACCCACTGGCTGGAGCGCGGCGTAGACGGCTGGCGTCTCGACGCCGCGTACGCCGTCCCCGCGACGTTCTGGAGGACGGTCACCGAACGCGTCCGCGCGCGCTTCCCCGACGCATGGCTGGTCGGAGAGGTCATCCACGGCGACTACGTGGACTCGGTCGAACGGACCGGATTCGACTCGGTCACCCAGTACGAGCTGTGGAAGGCCATCTGGAGCTCCCTCAACGACCGCAACCTGTTCGAGCTGGCCTGGGCGCTCGGGCGGCACGACGAGATGCTGGCGGCGTTCGTGCCGCAGACCTTCCTGGGCAACCACGACGTGACCCGGATCGCCAGCCGTCTCACCGATGAGCGGCATCTGGCGCATGCGCTCGTCGTCCTGCTGACGGTCGGGGGCGTCCCGTCCATCTACGCCGGTGACGAATTCGGGTTCCGCGGTGTGAAGGAAGACCGGGAGGGCGGCGACGATGCGATCCGGCCCGCCTTCCCTGCGCGTCCCGAGGAAGCGTCCGGTCATGGCTGGCCCTACCACCGGCTCCACCAGGACCTCATCGGTCTGCGGCGGCGTCACCCCTGGCTCGTCCACGCGCGCACCACTGTGGCGACGTTGACGAACACGACGCTCTCGTACACGGTGGGCGAGGGCACCGATCGCCTGGCGGTCGTGCTGAACCTGGCCGAAGAGCCGGCCAAGGTGGCCTTGCCCTCCGCAGGGTGGAGCCGCATCGCGGGCGAGGCGACCTTCTCGGCGGACGGGGCCGTCGTCCCCGCCGCCGGATGGGCGGTGGCGGAGCCGGCCGTCCTGTGACAGGGGCCCGGGTCAGCGGCGGGCCAGAACCAGGGCGCCGCGCTTGGTGACCGGGAGCGGCGTGCGGAGCCGTCCGGCGGCCTCGGCGGCCTGGTCCCGGGGCATCCGCCGGGCCACCAGGTAGTCGCGCACGGCCGTCCGGTCGGGAAGCGTGATCAGCGGCGCGTCCCACCGCTCCACCTCGACGTCCCCGAACACCTCGCAGACCTGCGCGGGCGCCTCCTCCGCGTCGAACGGGGTGGGCTCGGGACGCCAGACGGGGGCCAGCTCCGGGCTGTCGGTCCGGCAGATCGCGGAGACCAGCAGGAGCCCGCCCGGGGCGAGCACCCGGCGGGCCTCGCGGAGCGCGACGCGCGGATCGTCCAGATGCCACAGCATGTTCACGGCCACGGCGGCGTCGAACGCCCCGTCCCGGAAGGGCAGCCGCGCCGCGTCGGCCCGCATGGACGGTCCCGGATGGGCGCGCAGCATGGTGGCGGACGCGTCCAGCCCCACCAGGCGGAACGGCGGCGCCCCGGGGAGCGCGTCGTTCAGGGCGCCCTCCCCGCAGCCGATGTCCAGGACGCGCCGGGCCGCGGAGTGCAGCAGCTTCGAGGCGACGTGCTCATGCAGGCTCCGCGCCCCGATCAGGTACATCCGGGTCACCCGCGAGGCGAGGCGGAAGCGCTCCGGGTCGGCGTCGTAGTCGGGCGTCACGGCCATGCCTGGAGTCTGCCCACCGGGCCGCCGGGAAAGCGTTGCCCTGCTCCAGGCGCGCGCGCGGGCGGGCGCGGACAGCAGCGGGCGGGCTCAGGCCGTCGTGCCGCCGTCGATGACCATGTCGTGGCCGACGACGAAGCTCGACTCGTCCGAGGCCAGCCACAGCACGGCCTCGGCGACCTCGGCCGGGTCGCTCGCCCGGCCGGCGGGGACGGCCGTCCGCAGCCGGGCGTCGCGGTCGGCGCGGCTCTCGCCGGGACGGAACGACATGGGCGTGTCGCTCGCGCCGGGACTGATCGCGTTGATGCGGACCCCGTCGGCGATGTGATCGCGGGCGGCGGTGCGGGTCAGGACGCTCACCCCAGCCTTGGACGCGGCGTAGGCGCTCATCCCGGGCCGGCGGCCGTGCGCGCCGATGTTGGACGCGGCGTTGACGATCGCGCCGCCGCCGTGCTCCCGCATATGGGCGATCTCGTGCTTCATCGAGAGGAAGACGCCGGTCAGGTTCACGTTGAGGACGTCCGCCCAGACGTCGTCGGGGAGATCGGCGACGGGGGCGACGGCGCCGAAGATCCCGGCGTTGTTGAACGCGACGTGGAGGCCGCCGTGGCGCTCGGCGACGGTCCCGACCATGCGGGCGGCGTCCGACGGGACGGTCACGTCCGCGACGACGTGGTCGACACGGCCGCTCGCGGCGGCGGCCTCGATCTCCTTGGCCGCCCCGTCCAGCGCGGCGGCGTCCCGTCCGGCGAGGACCACGGTGGCGCCCTCGCGCGCGAAGGCGAGCGCGGTGGCGCGGGCGATCGTCCCGCCGCCGCCGGTGATGAGGACGACCTTGCCGTCGAAACGTGCGGTCATGAGGGGCTTCCTGCCTTCGCGGTTCAGAGCTGGGGACGTGCGGCGGGGACCGGCGCGCGGTCGAGGTCCAGCGCGTCCAGCACCGCTCCGTCCGCCGCGAGGGCCTCCACGACCGGGCCGCGGCGGGCCGACCACACGATCACGATATGCCCGTGCCGGGGGACGTCCAGCAGCCGCTTGCCGACCCGGACCCGCGCGACCTCCGCCGAGACCCGCAGCCGCGCCTCGTTCACCCACTTCGCGCCCCAGGGCAGGAGCCGGTTGGCGTTGCGGACCGTCCGGCCCGACCCGTACTTCTGGAGATAGCGTCCCATCTCGCCGGACGAGCGCCGCGCCAGGGGCTCCTCGGGCGCCGAACCGCCGGCGCCGCCGAGCTCCATCCACTCCCCGTCGCGGCGGTGGAACGTCCAGCCCTCGATGAACGCCGACGCCCCCGGCGGCCCGTCCCCCCACTGGTGTAGGAACGTGACAACAGCGACGTCGCCGTCCTTGTCGAGGCCGAGCGGAAGGTAGTCCCGTCCCTCATCGAAGGTGTCGGGCGCGGGGTCCGGCAGGCCGTCCCGCAGGAGCCGCAGGCACTCCTCGTGCACCTCGTGGTCGTTCATGTCCGGGACCTCTGATCGTGCAGGCAGGGCAAGGGGCCCTCTCGTGAGAGGGCCCCGTCGTCTGACTCACTCTAGAGGTCCGGCTCGTCTGGTTTCACCCGTCTGGCGCACTCCAGTCGGCGCGTTGCCACCTGTCCTTCACCTGGGCGTCGACATGCCGCTCAGGCGTTCCGTCCCGCCGCCGAGCCCCTCCGCTCCGCCCCGCGGACGGGACGGGACGGACGGGACGGCGCGGGCGGCGAGGACCCCGCACAGGACCGCCAGCGGCACCTCCAGCCCGGCGGCCAGGGCGAGCGCCACCGTCCGCTCCGCCCCGGGCGTGGCGGTCATCACATCGAACCAGGCGTCGGCCAGGAGGAGGGCACCGGTGGCGGCCGCCAGCAGACCGTGACGGGCGTCCCGGCGGGTGAACAGCACGCCCGTCCCGAGCAGTCCGGCGGCCAGCATCACATCCAGCCCCACCCACGCCGCCGACCAGTTGGACACCTGCTTCGTGGACGGCAGGGTGCTCGCGAGCATCCCGATCCACGGAACCAGCACGACGCCGCCGCCGATCAAGCCCCATCCGAGCCACCGTCCGCGCAGAGCCCGCACCCGCAGCGGCATCCGCGGCGGCCGAGGGACGGCGCTCGGAGCGGCCACGGGCGGAGGGGAGGCGGTACCGGGCGTGCGCACGAGCCTGACGGCGTGGCGGGGCTCGGGCCGGCCGGGGGCGCCGGTCCCGCGATGGGCGGGACGGGAACCGAACGGGGCAGTGCTGGCGACCATGGGGGACTCCCTGCGGCTTACGGGCGAGTTCGGCGAACCGAGCCGCCGGCGGAGCGACACCCGCTCCTCAGGTGCCGGCTCCAGCCTCACCCGGCGAAGGGCCCCCCGGCAGTAGCGCCCCTATCCGACTTGGGGTGGCACTAAGTTCACCCCGACCCGGATGCACGGTTCATGGCCGCACCTCATCTGGGGCAATACGGTTGCGTCATGGCATCCAGCACCCCGGCCCGGCGTGCCCGCGCGCGCGCTCCGTGGTCCTTGGCGGCGTGGCGCGACACCGCGTTCGTCGCCTCAGGGGTGCCGCTGCAGTTCGCCGGCTGGACCATCCTCGGCTCGCTCTGGGCGATCTGGGCCCCGGTGAACGCGACCCCGGTCATGATCCTCGCGTTCGCGTCGATCGTCCTGGTGCTGCTGGCGCTGCGCCCACTGACCTCCTGGCAGCGGGAGCGCTGCTGGGCGATGCTCGGCCTGGACATCCCGCCCATGCCGGACTTCGACGACGGGCGCCCCTGGGACCCGCTGCGGAACCTCCGATCGCCCGAGCTGTGGCGCGTCCTGCGCTACCACCTGGTGGTGGGACCGTTCCTGGCGTTCGGAGGGCTCGCCACCATCGCGGCGTGGGCGGGCGGCCTGATCCTCGCGACCACCGGCACGTACGCCTGGGCGCTGCCCGACCGCAGCCCGCTCGGACTGGTGGACAAGACCCACGTCGTCCGCGTCGGGCTCCTCACCGTGACCGGCGTCCTCCTGCTGGCCGCCGCGCCGTGGGTGGCCGCCGCGGTGCGCCGCGCGGACGCCCGCGCCGCCGTCGTGCTCCTCGGCCCCGACCGCGCCAAGGAGCTGGAGCGGCGCGTCGAGGACCTCGCGGAGAAGCGCGCCAGCGTCGTGGACGCCGCCGACATCGAGCGCCGCCGCATCGAACGCGACCTGCACGACGGCGCCCAGCAGCGCCTCGTCTCGCTCGCCCTGAACCTCGGCCTGGCCCGCGAGACCCTCACCGGCGTGCCGGACGAGGCGATGCAGGTGATCGTCGAGGCGCACGAAGAGGCCAAGGAGGCGCTGACCGAGCTGCGCAACCTGATCCGCGGCCTGCACCCCGCCGTCCTGGAGGACCGCGGTCTCGACGCCGCGCTGTCGGGTGTCGCCGCGCGGGTGCCCCTGCCTGTCCGGCTGCGCGTGGACGTGGAGCCCCGTGCCACGTCCACCGTCGAGGCCGTCGCCTACTTCGTCGTCTCCGAGGCCCTCACCAACGTCGTCAAGCACGCGCGCGCGGACGGCGTCGACATCTCGGTCACGCGGCGCGGCGACGTGCTGCGCGTGACCGTCGCCGACGACGGGGTGGGCGGCGCCGACCCGTCCGGCGGCACCGGGTTGCTCGGGCTCGCCCGCCGCGTCCAGTCCGTTGACGGTACGTTCCGGATCACGAGTCCCGCCGGGGGGCCGACGACCGTCACCGTGGAGTTGCCGTGCGCATTGTGATCGCCGAGGACTCGGTCCTGCTGCGAGCCGGGCTGATCAAGCTGCTGGAGACCTCGGGCTTCGAGGTGGTCGCGGCGGTCGGAGAGGCCGAGGGCCTGTTGGCGGCCGTCCGCGCGCACCGTCCGGACGCGGCGATCGTGGACGTGCGGATGCCGCCCGGCTACACCGACGAGGGCGTCAGGGCCGCGCTGGTCATGCGGCAGGAGGCGCCCGAGGTCGCGGTGCTGCTGCTGTCGCAGTACGTGGAGGAGCGGTACGCGGCCGACCTGCTGTCGATCAGCACCAGCGGCATCGGCTACCTGCTCAAGGACCGGGTCGCGGACGTGTCGGGCTTCCTGGACGCGCTGCGCCGGGTCGCCGCGGGCGGCACCGCCCTGGACCCGGAGGTCGTCTCGCAGCTCCTGCTGCGACGGCACAACGACCCGCTCGACCGGCTCACGCCGCGGGAGAAGGAGGTGCTGTCGCTGATGGCGGAGGGCCGCTCCAACGCGGGCATCGCCGCCAAGATGATCGTGAGTGAGAGCGCCGTCGCCAAGCACATCAACAGCATCTTCGCCAAGCTCGACCTCCCCCACGCCGAAGGCGACCACCGCCGCGTCCTCGCCGTCCTCCGCTTCCTGGGCGGCGACACATGACCGCCGCCGGTACCCCCG
>NZ_SMKU01000764.1 GCF_004349215.1 Actinomadura rubrisoli
CTCCCAGAGGGCGGAGATGCCGCGGGCCGGGTAGATGAGGGTGCAGGGCCAGGGGTCCTCGGTGTGCGCGCTGACGGCGGGCCAGACGAAAACCGAGGGGATGAGCAGCAGCCCGCGGCCGCCGAGCGGGACGGTCTCGCGGGTGCGGGTGCGCAGCAGGTCGATGCCGCCGTCGCGCCAGCGGACGCGGGGGTGCAGGTCGCGCAGGGCGGCCTCCCAGCCGCCGCCGCTGAGCCGCCCGGCGCGGTGCAGGACGTCGCGTTCGCAGATGGCGCGCAGCCGCGGCCAGTCGCCCGCGAGCAGCGTCCGCCACGCGGTGTCGAGGGTGTCGGCGAGGACGGCGGCGGCGTCGGGGCGGGCGAGGACGGCGCGGGCCCGCGCGTCCGCGTCGGGCCGCACCCGCAGGGAGTAGGCGATCTCGCGGCGCGCCACGTCCGGGGGAGTGGCGCGGACGGCGGCGAGGTCGTCGTCGATGGTCTGCGCGAGGCCCCGCGGCGGCGGGGCGACGAAACCGGCGCCGTGCCGGTGGGACTGCAGGGCCAGGACGGCGTCCAGGGGCGTCTCGGCGCGCAGCCGCTCCAGCCGCGGCGCCAGGCGCCCGGCCCAGGCGCCGGGCAGGGCGTTCCCGGACAGGCCGGTGAGGGCGCGCAGCAGCCCGTCCAGCTCGAACAGCGGTGACAGCGCGAACCGGCTGTGCAGCAGGTCCTCCGCGCCCACCAGGAAGCGGATCACCCCCCGACCTTACGCCGTGGGACGTAAACGTGGCGGGTGGTGATCGCGGGCGCGGAGGGTGG
>NZ_SMKU01000765.1 GCF_004349215.1 Actinomadura rubrisoli
GGCCCGCAACCGCCCGCCGCCCCTGTGCCACCGCCCACGCCTGAGCCCCGGCCCGAGCCGCCCACGCCGCCGGCCTCCGAGACACCCGCGCCCGAGCCGTCCGACGACGAGCGGCGCGAGGACGAGGCCGCCGCAGACGCGCCGCAAGACGATCCGGCACCCTCCCAGGGCGCGGGACCCTCCGGCGCCACCATGGTGGACCACAGGCCCGACGAGGACGACCAGCCGCTGCCGCCTCCCCGCTGACCCGGGCGCGTGCGGTCCCCGGCCGCCTGCGAGAATCGGCGCCATGCGCGTGTTTCTTGGATCCGACCATGCCGGCTTCGAGTTGAAGGAGCACCTGGTCTCCTGGCTGAAGGCGAACGGGCACGAGCCCGTCGACTGTGGCGCGTTCGAGTACGACGCCGTGGACGACTACCCGCCGTTCGTCCTGCGGGCCGCTGAGCGGACCGCGGCCGAGCCGGGAGCCCTCGGCATCGTCCTCGGCGGCTCGGGCAACGGCGAGGCGATCGCGGCCAACAAAGTGAAGGGCGTGCGGGCCGCGCTGGTCTGGAACGAGGACACGGCCAAGCTCGCCCGCCGGCACAACGACGCCAACGTCATCAGTCTCGGCGCCCGGCAGCACGACCAGGCCGCCGCCACCCGCTTCGTGGAGCTGTTCCTGGAGACGCCCTACTCCCAGGAGGACCGCCACACCCGCCGCATCACCATGCTCGCCGACTACGAGCGCACAGGCGACCTCCCACCCCTCCCGACCACCACCTGAAC
>NZ_SMKU01000766.1 GCF_004349215.1 Actinomadura rubrisoli
CGGCTAGGCCGTACAGCTCCGCGAGGATGTCGTAGGAGCGCAGGCGGTCGGCGTGGTCGTAGACCATCGTCGTCACCATGACCTCGTCGACGGCCGTCCGGTCGATGAGGGCGTCCATCTGCCGCCGGACGGTCTCCGGGCCGCCGACGACCTGGTCCGCCACGCGCGACTGGATGATCTCCCGCTCCAGCGGCGTGTACGGGTGGGACGCGGTCTCCTCGGGTGTCGGCAGCGGCCCCGGGCGGCCCTGCCGCAGCCGCAGGAACGCCAGTGCCTGGGGCGCGGCCATTTCCCGGGCGCGCTCGTCGTTCTCGGCCGCCGTGACCGAGACCCCGATCATCGAGTAGGGCTCGTCCAGTACCGCCGACGGGCGGAACGAGTCGCGGTAGAGGGTGAGCGCGGGCACCGTGTTCTCCGAGCTGAAATGGTGCGCGAACGCGAACGGCAGGCCCAGCAGCCCCGCGAGCCGGGCGCTGTAGCCGCTCGACCCGAGCAGCCACACCGGTGGCTCGTTGCCCGCCGCAGGGGTCACCTTGCTCTGCGCGTCGAAGTAGCCGCGCAGCTCGACGACCTGCTCGGGGAAGTCGTCCACCGACAGGGCGTCCGGGGAGCGGCGCAGAGCGCGCGCGGTCGCCTGGTCGGTCCCCGGGGCCCGTCCAAGACCGAGGTCGATGCGTCCTGGATACAGCGCCTCCAGCGTCCCGAACTGCTCGGCCACCACCATCGGCGCGTGGTTCGGCAGCATGATCC
>NZ_SMKU01000767.1 GCF_004349215.1 Actinomadura rubrisoli
ATAAGAGACAGGGACGGCCTGGAGGAGGGCGTACAGGGCGGCCTTGCCGGTGCGGGCGGGCCAGCGGCGCAGGCCGTCGTGGTGCAGGAGGTAGGCGCCGGCGCGGTCGCCGAGGCGGATGGTGAGGAATCCGACGGCGGCGAGGGCGGCGACGGCGAGGTCGCGTTTGACCAGGGCGCCGGTGCCGAAGTCCATGCTGGGGGTGAGGTCGACCAGGGCCCAGGCTTCGAGTTCGTGGTCGGCGATGAGGTCGCGGACGTGGGGGATGGTGGTGCGGGCGGTGACGGCCCAGTCCATGTGGCGGATGTCGTCCTCGCCGGGCTGGTAGCGCATGAGCGTCGACCCCCCCGAAGCCGCGCAGCTCCTGGACACCGCCCGCCTGGCCTCCCTCCAGCGCGCCGCCGAAGGCGTCTCCGTCCACGAACTGGTCGCCGACTACATCGTCCGGCTCGTCATGGCCACCCGCGAACCCGAGCAGTACCGCCTGCCCGACCTGCGGCCCGTCATCGAGATCGGCGCCAGCCCCCGCGCCACCCTCGGCGTCGTCTCCGCCGCCCGCGCCCTGGCCCTGCTGTCGGGACGCGACTACGTCCTGCCCGACGACGTCCGCGCCGTCGCCGGCGACGTCATCTCCCACCGCCTCGTCCTGACCTTCGACGCCCTCGCCGACGGCGTCTCCCCCGCCGACGTCGTCGCCCAGATCCTCGCCGCCGTCCCCCCGCCCCGCGT